>JAKSLU010000053.1 GCA_024400995.1 Bacteroidaceae bacterium | reverse complement strand
GCACAACCTTGCCAAGGTTGGGGTCGCGAGTTCGAGTCTCGTTTTCCGCTCAACACACATGTGGATGGAGCTTCAAGCCTTTGGTTTGAGGCTCCTTTTTTTCATTTGTTTTAAGTCTTACACACACACAAATTCATGAATATTTATATACGATACTTTGACGACGAGGCTCTCTGCCATAGTATGCAAGAGGTGCGTGAGTATTTGGACTCTATAGCAGAGATAGAGGTGACTCCTAAGATGTTGGACGAGATTGCTACTTATGCTGAGAGTAACATTGTCTTTCCAAAACGCTACAAGGTAACATCTCGCAACTACTTTATTATGATAAAAACAGAGTTGGACTCTCTCGCCGACTTCCACGCCAATGCTAAGGAGAAGCGTGATACTACGGGTGAACAACCTGGGCGTTCAAACTCTGTCTATGATATAAGTCAGGAGGGTTGGTATCAGTGCGAAAAGCGTTTTAAGCGTGTTGTTCCTGTCAATATTGAGGACGAAACTCCCAAGTATGAATATGTAGAGACATCGATAGAGGCGCTAGTTTATGGAGAATCGCCACGCGAATGTCATGATATCTTGGTAGAACACCTGAAGGAACGTGATGATCTCGATGCTAGATGCCAATTCCCTTCTTTGAAAGAAAGTAATTTTCTCTACGAATACAAAGGTGCTACACTCGATTGAGTGTAGTATGTGTGATATACTTGACAATAGATTCAATAGGATTCAGTGTATATAAAAGAAGCCCCCTGTGTTCAGTCCTTAGACTGCACAGGGGGTAAAGTATCTGTAGAATGTGAGGATATAGTGTGTGTCGTATTTAAGACTATTGTTAGTTGTGTACATACTCCTTGGCAAGGCCACCTTCGGAGGTCTCTCGATAGAGAGAGGGTAAATCCTTACCCGTTTGCTTCATAATAACAACCGCTTGGTCGTAGCTCACACGGTGGATTCCCTCTGCAAAGGTAGCATAGATATTGCAGTCTAGGGCTCGCCCTGCAGCGTGCGCATTACGTTCTATGCAGGGTACCTGAACAAGGCCGCAAACGGGGTCGCAGGTCATTCCAAAATGATGTTCCAAACCCATTTCTGCTGCGTACTCAGTAGCAGCTAGTGAACCACCAAAACAATAGTTTGCTGCGGCAGCAGCCATTGCGCAGGCAACGCCAACCTCTGCCTGGCAACCAGCCTCAGCGCCGCTGATAGAACCATGTGTCTTTGCAATGTTGCCTACTAGTCCTGCTGTGGCCAAAGCATGGAGTATTCTCTTGCGATTGAAGTTGCGGCTCTTACTGATATGATATAGAACAGCAGGTAGAACGCCGCAACTGCCACAAGTGGGTGCTGTAACAATCTTTCCTCCACCCGCATTTTCTTCGCTAACGGCAAGTGCGTAAGCAAATATAAGACCACGTGTTTGCAGGTTGCTAGAGTAGCCGCTTGCCTTGATGATATACTGAGGTGCCTTGCGGCGGAGGTGGAGCTCGCCTGGCAGTACACCCTCTGTATCTAAGCCGCGTTCGATCGAGGCGCACATCACGTTCCATACTTCGTCAAGGTATTCCCATATTTCGGGTCCCTCACACGCATCGACATACTCCCAATAGCTGTGACCACGTTCCTCGCACCATTTCTTGATATCTAGCATCTTGGATAGTTCATAAACATCAGGCGTGTCTGTGGCAATCTGTCCCTCTTCCATGAGTGCACCACCCCCCACACTATAAACCATCCATGGGTCGTGCGCTTCCTTCTGCGTGTCAAGTGCCTCAAAGAGCATACCATTGGGGTGGAAACTGGGAACCTCCTCTGGCTTCCATATAATTTTAGTACAATCCAGACCCAAAACCTCGTAGATGGCCTGGTCTGTAAGGTGCCCTTTGCCTGTTGCTGCAAGTGAACCAAAGAGTGTCACTCTAAAGCCCAAAGCATCGGGGTGGCGGTCAAGATACTTGTGAGCAGCAAAACGTGGTCCCATTGTATGACTAGATGAGGGACCATGGCCGATACGGTATAGTTCGCGAAGGCTTTTCATGGATATTAGCTTGAATTTAATGATAAAGAGCGTGCCAATTTGACTTGACACGCTCTCAAAATGTATAAGAGATATAGATACTCGAGATATACGGGTAAATGTTTTTCGATCTCAGCTAAGCGCTATTACTCTGCGCGGAGAGTGAAGCGCTTGAAGGACACAACGGTGAGACCCTTCTCTACGCTGTTCAGGTACTGACCTACGGTCTGACCCTTGTCCCAGATGTACTCCTGTTCGAGGAGGCAGTTCTCCTTGAAGAACTTCTTGAGACGACCCTGGGCAATATTCTGGATCATGGTCTCATTGAGGCTGGCAGCCTTCTCAGCGCTAACGGTAGCGATGATTTCCTTAACGGCAGCTACGTCCTCAGCGGTAATCCAACCCTTGGTCTGGTTGCTCTCCATGTGGTCCTCGGAGTCGAAGTGAGCGGGGTTGTAGCCAGCCTTCTTGATGGCTGCCTCAACGGCCTTCTGCACCTGCTCTTCCTTGGTCTTCTCAATAGCAACGCGGAGCTCAGCGTCAATCACCTCCTGAGAGATGCTGGCCTGATCGATACCAGCGGGAGCTGCAGAGGCTACCTGCATGGCAATGTTGCGACCACACTCCTCATCGCTCACAGGCTGTGAGAGTGCTACGAGGGTGCAGAGCACGTTCTTGTTCTGGTGGTTATATACACTGATGGCCTCGCCCTCGACTACGCTGTAGCCGTCGAGCTCCATCTTCTCACCAGTGATACCGCTGCGGTCAACAACAGCGTCAGCAACGGTTGCGTTGCCATAGGGCAGAGCCTTTACCTCCTCGAGGGTCTTGCAGCGGTTGGCTACAGCGAGGTCGAGGATTTCGCGGGTAAGGGCAACGAAGTCAGCGTTGTTAGCAACGAAGTCGGTCTCACACTTGAGAGCGATGATAGCACCGAAGTTGCCATCAACCTTGGCGAGTACGCAACCTTCGGCTGCCTCGCGATCGCTACGCTTGGCGGCAACGGCCTGACCCTTCTTGCGGATAATTTCAACAGCACCGTCGTAGTTCTCAGCCTCGGCCAGAGCCTTCTTGCAGTCAGCAAGGCCTGCGCCAGTCTGCTCGCGGAGCTTTTTGATATCGGACATTGTAACTTCCATGATGTCGTTCTAATTAAAGGTTTAATGTTTAGGGTTTAATGTTTAAGGTGAGGCTTAGAAAGTAGAAAGAAGAACGCCTTTGGTGGCCATTCTTCTTTCTTATCTTTTAGCTTGTTGTATTACTCAGCAGCCTGCTCAGCGGCGGGAGCCTCCTCGGTAGCGGGGGTCTGGGCAGGAGCCTCAACCTCAGTGCGGGGACGGCTGGTGCGCTGACGCTTGCGGGGCTGATCCTCCTGCTGCTCAGCAGCAGCCTCGTCTGCCTTCTCAGCCTTGCGCTCCTCTACGCCCTCGCTGATAGCAGCGCAGCAGGCGGTGAGGATGGCCTCGATGCTGGTGTTGGCATCGTCGTTGGCGGGGATTACGAAGTCAACGCTGTTGGGATCGCTGTTGGTATCTACGATACCGAACACGGGGATGCCGAGGCGGTGAGCCTCCTTAACAGCGATGTGCTCCTTCATTACGTCAACGACGAAGAGGGCAGCAGGCAGACGGTTCAGGTCAGCGATAGAGCCGAGGTTCTTCTCGAGCTTGGCACGCTGGCGGGTGATCTGCAGCATCTCACGCTTGGAGAGGTTGCTGTAGGTGCCATCAGCAGTAAGCTTGTCGATGGTAGCCATCTTCTTCACAGCCTTGCGGATGGTCTGGAAGTTGGTGAGCATACCGCCAGGCCAACGCTCAGTAACGTAGGGCATGTTGATGCTGCTGGCCTTCTCGGCAACAACTTCCTTAGCCTGCTTCTTGGTGGCAACGAAGAGAATGCGACGACCGCTCTTAGCGATGCTCTTGAGAGCCTCAGCAGCCTCGTCAACGCAGGTTACGGTCTTGTGGAGATCGATGATATGGATGCCATTGCGCTCCATGAAGATGTAGGGAGCCATGGCGGGGTTCCACTTACGCTTGAGGTGGCCAAAGTGGCAACCAGCCTCAAGGAGGGATTCGAATGATGTTCTAGACATTGTGTTTTGTTTGTTAGGGTGGGGGAGTACCCCCCCGTTTGTTTACTTTCTTTTTAGTTGTGTAGTTCAACCAACCTGACGGTAAGACTTTTATCTATATAACGCAAGTGCGTGATATTTTCTATGACGCAAGTGCGTGTCGTCCGTCTGGTTTAGATGCTAAACGTATCAGTTTCAGCAAGCGATGCCGAATATTAACGTTTGCTGAACTGGAAGCGACGACGTGCCTTGGGCTGACCGGGCTTCTTGCGCTCTACAACGCGGCTGTCGCGGGTTACGAAGCCAGCCTTGCGGAGGGCGCTCTTGTCCTCGGCGTTGATCTTGACGAGGGCGCGGGCAATAGCGAGGCGAAGAGCCTGACTCTGACCGGTGAAGCCACCGCCATTGAGGTTAACCTTGATGTCGTACTTTTCTGCTACGTCGAGAAGAGTCAGAGGCTGCTTTACTACGAACTGCAGGATGCTGCTGGGGAAGTATTCAGTGAGATCGCGCTTGTTGATGGTAATCTTGCCAGTACCCTCGGTAACATAGATGCGGGCAACGGCAGCCTTGCGGCGACCCAGTGCGTTAATCATTTCCATAATCTTTTCGTGTTACGTGTTACTTAAGGGTGTTAATGTCAATTGCCTTGGGGCTCTGACCTGCATGGGGATGCTCGCTGCCAGCATATACGTAGAGGTTGCTGAGGAGCTGAGCGCCCAGACGGTTCTTGGGGAGCATGCCCTTAACGACGCGACGCATGAGCTTGTCGGCACCGTTGGGCTTAGCCATGATGCTGGCGGGAGTGTGCTCGCGCTGACCACCGGGATAACCAGTGTAGGTGTAATAAACGCGCTCGTTCCATTTCTTGCCAGTGAGGCGAACCTTGTCGGCGTTGATGATGATAACATTGTCACCGCAGTCAACGTGGGGAGTAAAGCTGGGCTTGTACTTACCGCGGAGCAGCTTGGCAACACGAGTGGCAAGGCGACCGAGGACCATGTCAGTAGCGTCAACTACTACCCATTCCTTCTGAGCGGTCTCCTTGTTAACATAGGATGTCTTGTAACTTAAAGTATCCACTTTGTTTTTTTTGTTTAAAGATGTTTGTTAATACTACATTTTATCACTTCCGAGTGATTCACGAACCACGCTGTCAGGCCAATGGCAACGCTATTCACACACATCGGTTGCAGCTTCCGGAGAGGCTGCTTGATAATAATCGGCGAGTGCAAAAGTACTACATTCTTTATAAATAGGCGCATTGATGAAAGGCTTTTTTCAACTTTTTTTACCACAACGTCCAATTTTGCAATCTTTGAGTTTCATATTTTGGTGGTAATCTACGTTTTTTGCGTGCAGCTTGATTCTATTTTGCATTTTCTGCGTCACCTGCGTCATCGCGACACCCGTCCGCGCTTTTCTGGTTTGATTATACGTTTCTTACACCTAGGTTTAGAATTCACTAAACCACACACTAGTGCTCACTAGACCATATGCTAATCTTCACTAGACCATACACTAGTACTCACTAGTCCGGGACTAATTTTTCCTAGTCGCCGACTAATTTTTTCTAGTCGCCGACTAGTGAAGCCTTCCCGCATCTTTGGTATTTTTCTCAAAATAGCACGACATGACCTACACCTACACTAAAAAATTGAACGTAATCCCATTCAAAAAGGGTGTCGCGATGTCACAGGTGTCAGTGAAAATGGCATCCAAATAAATTTTTATGCGCGCGCTACGTGTGTAATCCAAATTATTTTCGTAATTTTGCACGCGCAAATTTTATGACTATGAACAAACTACTTTATATTGTATCGCTTGTTGCAGTAGCCTTCTGCTCTTGCAACGACGATGTGACTTATGCAGAATTGCGTGCTAATGAGCGCAAACAGATTTCCTCCTTCCTTTCTCACGGATGCTGTGTCTTGGATTCAATGAACAACGATACGCTACTCTACGTTGCGCCTATAACGCGTATATCTGAGGCTGAGTTTAAGGAACGTGGATATACATGCGATCTTGCCCAGAATGAGTACGTATATCTTAAAGACTTAGAGGTGTATATGCAGATTGTACGTCGCGGTACTGGCGATATGGGCCGCGATAGTATCCTCATTGTAGATGGTGCGGAGACACGTGTACCTGTGCGAGGTGACACAATAGCGCAGGGAACTACTCGCAATATCTATGTGCGTTACAAGGAGTTCAACATCGCGGGTGATTCTATTCAAACCTCCAACCTACTGAGCGACCTCCATGAACAAGATTTTGACCTTATGACAGTGACTCGGCAGGCTGATACTTTTACAGGTACATTTGTCTCGGGTATAATGAAGAGCCGTTATGGCAGTACTTCAGTGCCCAACGGCTGGTTGTATCCACTATATTATATCTGCTTGGGGCGTAACGTGTACCCAGACTCAGAACTGGCCAAGGTGCGCTTGATTGTGCCCAGCACGGAGGGACAAAGCGAGGCCTATGAAATGACCTATCCATGCTTTTATGAACTGACATATATGTCGGCAAAATAACACGTAATATAATCAATAACCAAAATAATCAACTAAACAAGTAGAGCTATGAACTTTACCCTTTTTGTCACAGCATTGTTGACAGGTCTGGGCTTCGTAGGCATCGTGACTATCCTAGCCAAGTTGCTGGGTCCTCGCACCTACAATGCTCAGAAGGAAGAGCCCTACGAATGTGGTATCCCCACCAAGGGACGCACCTGGATGCAGTTCCGCGTGGGTTACTACCTCTTCGCCATCCTCTTCCTCATGTTCGACGTTGAAACGATGTTCCTCTTCCCTTGGGCCGTCGTGATGCGTTCGCTCGGCCCCACTGGCCTGCTGAGCGTCCTCTTCTTCCTGTTCATCTTAGTTCTGGGCTTGGCCTATGCCTGGAGGAAAGGAGCACTGAAATGGCAGTAAAGAATGCAATCCATGGCTACGTGCCTGCGATTAACAACATCCCCCACGAGGAGTTCAAGGACAACGAAACCCTGGAGCGCCTCATCGAGGAACTGAACCAGAACGGCGTGAATGTCGTGGTGGCTCCCCTCGATCGCCTCGTGAACCTCGGCCGTAGCCACAGTATGTGGCCTCTAACCTTCGCTACCTCATGCTGCGGCATTGAGTTTATGGCGGTGGCCGCTGCTCGCTACGACATGGCGCGCTTCGGCTTTGAGATTACGCGTAACAGCCCCCGTCAGGCTGACGTCATTCTGGTGAACGGCACCATCACCTCGAAGATGGCTCCCGTGCTCAAGCGTCTGTACGACCAGATGGCTGACCCCAAGTACGTCATTGCCGTAGGCGGCTGCGCCATCAGCGGTGGCCCCTTCACCAAGAGCTACCATGTAGTGAAGGGTGTGGACAAGATTCTGCCCGTGGACGTTTACTGTCCCGGCTGTCCTCCCCGTCCTGAGTCGTTCCTCTATGCCATGATGCAGTTGCAGCGCAAGGTGCGCGTGCAGAACTTCTTCGGCACCGTGAACCACCATCAGAAGGACCCCTACAAGCAGCAGATGAATGAGTTGAACAAGGACCTCCTGAATCAGCAAGAAAAAGCCTAAAGCCAAAAACCTATCAAGATTATGAGCAATCAGATTAATCCTACAATAGTAGCGGCTGCCGAGCTCCACAGCAAGCTGGCAAGCCTCAAGGCCGAAGGCTATGATTTCCTCGAAGTACTCACTGGCTGCGACTGGGGCGAAGAAGGCCTCGGCGTGGTCTATAGCCTCACTAAGACCTCCACGGGCGAGATGACCCACGTCAAGAGCGTGTGCGCTGACCGCGAGGATCCCTATCTCGACACCTGCTCCGACCTCTGGGCCGTGGCTGGCGTGTATGAGCGTGAGGTGTATGACTTCTATGGTATCAAGTTCCTCGGTCATCCCGACTGCCGTCGCGTCTTCCTGCGTGAGGACTGGATTGGTTTCCCCTTCCGCAAGGACTACGACGAAAGCCAGAACCCCGAAATTCCCACCGAAGCTGAGCCCATCAGTGATATGGCCGTGACCTACACCCTCGGTGAGGACGGCAAGGTGAAGGAGACTAAGACTCCCATTTTCGGCGTGAACGACTACGTGGTGAACATCGGTCCTCAGCACCCCTCTACCCACGGCGTACTGCACTTCCGCACAAGCCTGGAGGGTGAGACCGTCACCAAGATTGATGCCCACATGGGTTATATCCACCGTGGTATCGAGAAGCTCTCCGAGGGCTACACCTATCCCCAGTGCTTGGCGCTGACCGACCGCATGGACTACCTCGGCGCTATGCAGACACGCCATGCTCTGTGTATGTGCATTGAGCAGGCCATGGGTATCGAGG
>JAKSLU010000052.1 GCA_024400995.1 Bacteroidaceae bacterium | reverse complement strand
GGATTTCGCCTCGCGGCAGTGGAGTACACCACCGGCGAGCACGACTGGGTATATGCTATCAAGGTGCACGGACGCACCGTGACGGCCGGACAGAAAATCCCCGTCAACTCTCCCGTGACCATCGTTGTGGGTGACGGTAGTGTGAACGATGAGTTCAATGGCGACGACGACATGGAGGAGGCCATCTTTGGCTACTCCAATGACAGCATTGGCAGCTACTAACATGCGCACTACGACTATGAGCATCGACAACGACATGGACATGGCCGAACTGGCAGACGACCTCGACCTCCTCGATGAGGTGGAGAGTGATACGTCGGAGCAGAATGGCGATGGCGAACTGTACGAGCACTTTCGCGTAGTGGCCGACAAGGGGCAGCAACTCCTGCGTGTAGATAAGTTCCTGCTGGATCATCTGCGCGACACCTCCCGCAACCGCATTCAGCAGGCTGCCGATGCAGGCTGCATACATGCCAACGGTCGCCCTATCAAGAGTAACTACCGCGTCAAGCCTGGGGACATCATCACCCTCATGCTCGACCGTCCTCGCCACGACACCAGTATAGAGGCTGAGGACATCCCTCTCGATGTAGTCTATGAGGACGACCAACTCATGGTCATCAACAAGCCCGCAGGCATGGTGGTTCACCCTGGCTGCGGCAACTACCACGGCACGCTGGTCAACGCCCTGGCCTGGCACCTGCGCGACAACCCCGACTACGATCCCAATGACCCAGAGGTGGGCCTCGTGCACCGTATAGACAAGGACACGAGCGGCCTGCTCGTAGTGGCCAAGACCCCCGAGGCCAAGACCAAGCTCGGCCTGCAGTTCTTCAACAAGACCACGCGCCGTCGCTACAATGCGCTGGTGTGGGGTAACTTTCAGAAGGACGAGGGTACCATCGTGGGCAATATAGGCCGCGACCCCAAGGACCGCCTCCGCATGGCTGTCTTTCCACCTGAGAGCGAAGTGGGCAAGCACGCCGTGACGCACTACCGTGTGCTGGAGCGCTTTGGCTACGTGACGCTCGTGGAGTGCATACTGGAGACGGGCCGCACCCACCAGATACGTGCCCACATGCGGCATATAGGTCATCCCCTCTTTATGGACGAGCGTTATGGCGGCCACGAGATACTCTGGGGCACACGCTCCAGCACGTACAATGCCTTTATCCACAACTGCCAGACACTCTGCCCACGCCAGGCTCTGCATGCCCGCACCCTCGGATTTGAGCATCCCGCTACGGGAGAGGAGATGGACTTTACGAGCGAGGTGGCTGAGGATATGACGCAGATGCTCCAGAAGTGGAGAACATATATTCAAGGAATAACACACAAATAACGACACAAATGAAAAAGATCGCAATAGTAGCAGGAGGCGACTCCTCCGAACACGATGTGAGCATGCGCTCCGCCGCAGGCATCATGTCCTTCATGGACCACACCAAGTACGACTGCACCGTAGTGGAGCTCACCCACGAAGGCTGGCACGCCATCTGCGGCGAGGAGCGTTGCCCGATTGACCGCAACGACTTCAGCTACACACTGGCAGGACAGAAGCGCAACTTCGACTTTGCCTATATCACCATCCACGGCACTCCGGGCGAGGACGGCATCCTGCAGGGCTACTTTGATCTCATCGGTATGCCCTATAGCACCAGTGGTGTGCTCGTGGAGGCCCTCACCTTCAACAAGTACGCTCTGAACGCCTACCTCCGTTCCCTCTTCACCGACATGCCCGAGGGCGTTCCCCAGTGCCATGTGTCCGATAGTATCCTGGTGCGCAAGGGCCTCAGCCGCCCCACCGACCAGGCCATTGCCGATCGTCTCGGCCTGCCCTGCTTTGTCAAGCCCAATGCCGGCGGCAGCAGCTTTGGCGTGACGAAGGTCAAGACTCTCGACCAGCTCACCCCCGCCATCGAAAAGGCCATGCTGGAGAGCGACGAGGTGATGGTAGAGCGCATGATGACAGGTATGGAGATTACCTCCGGTGCCTATCGCAAGGGCGACGAAGTCGTCTGCTTCCCCCTCACCGAGGTGGCGCTCAAGGGCGTGGAGTTCTTCGACTACGACGCCAAGTACGAGGGCAAGAGCGACGAGATTACCCCCGCCCGCATTGCCGATAGCACCCGCGACCGTGTGTGGGCCCTCACCCAGCACATCTATCGTGCACTCAACTGCTACGGCATCATCCGCATTGACTACATTCTCTCTGGCGAGGCTGGCCATGAGAAGATAAATATACTCGAAATCAACACAACTCCTGGCATGACCGCCGCCTCGTTCATTCCTCAGCAGGTGCGCGCCAGCGGCACACCCATCAGCGAGGTACTGTCTGACATTATCGAAGGTCGCCTATGATTCCCTCCAAGTTTGACGAGATTCGTCCTTACAACGACGATGAGGTGCGCGGGGCAATAGACAGCCTGCTAGCCGACCGTCAGTTCAATCTGGTACTCAAGAGCGGCCTACCCTTCCTACCCGCCGCCATGCGCCGCGGTCTGCTGCGTCTGATATTGACGGGGGTAGATAGCACCCTCGGGGTTCAAGTACGCATCATGAAGAGCATCGTGCGCCTCGTACTGTGGCGTTCCGGTAGCAAAGCCACTATAGGTGGGCGTCCGCAGATGCTCCCCACCACAGGTCGCTATACCTACATCAGCAACCACCGCGACATTGTGCTTGACTCTGCCATACTCGACGTGCTCATCCACGATGCCGGCCACCCCACGACCTGCGAAATTGCCATCGGCGACAACCTGCTCATCTACCCCTGGATACGTACGCTGGTGAGGCTGAACAAGACCTTCACCGTACGTCGCGCCCTCTCCCCCCGCGAGCTCTTCAAGAGCAGCCAGCTGATGAGCGAGTACATCCACTATGCCGTCAACGAGAAGCGCGAAAACATCTGGATCGCCCAGCGCGAAGGCCGCGCCAAGGACTCCAACGACCGCACCCAGGAGTCCGTGCTCAAGATGCTGGCCATGGGAGCCCCCGAGGAGGCCAAGCGTCCTGCCGACCGTCTGCGCGACCTCAACATAGTACCTCTCACTATCTCCTATGAGTATGACCCCTGCGACTATCTCAAAGCCATGGAGTTCCAACTCAAGCGCGACAACCCCACATGGAAGAAGTCTCGCAAGGACGACCTCGACAACATGAAGACGGGCATCCTCGGCCACAAGGGCCGCATATACTATGAGACAGGCCCCTGCATCAACGAGTGGATAGACGAACTGGCAGACCTCTCCTCCGCTGAGTTCTACACCGCCGTGGCACAGCGTATGGACCGTGAGATACATCGTGGCTACCGTCTCTACCCAGGCAACTACATAGCCGATGATATCCTCACAGGCAAGCGCCAGCACACGGACCACTACACAGCTGCAGACGAGAAGCGCTTTGCGGCATACTTACAGGGCCAGCTGGCCAAGATCGACATCCCCAACAAGGATGAGGCCTACCTCCGTGAGCGCATCCTCACCATGTACGCCAATCCCCTCCGCAACAAGCTGGCCGCAGAATAGGCCAGAGCTTGCACCTGGGTCAGCCAACAAATAGACACCGCCGAGAGTACAAACAATGTGCTCTCGGCGGTGTCAGGTTTGTGGTGACATCCCACTTTGTACAGGTCTGTTAGTACAGGTCTATATGACACTCCGTCACGAACTCGGTGCCTGGGGCGAGGTGGTTCGTCCAGTCGTGCTGGGCGAGCTCTCCCGTGTTGTGTGCGCGGTCGCAACGACCATACCAGGGCTCAATGCAGACAAAGGGGGCCTGCTTGGCCGTAGGTGTCCAGATGCCTACGACTGGAGCGGCAAAGCGCACACCGACAATGGGCTGGTCGGCATTGTCGCGCAGCAGGACGCTGTGCACCTGGTCGTGCTCCAGAACGAGGGTGTCCATCTCATCAAAGTAGTCGTGCGTCAGAGGCAGTACGCCCTCGCCGGCATGAGGCCCCGACTCCAGTGGCTGGCTGAAGTACTGAGGCTCGGCATGGATGCACCCCTTCTGGTCGAGCAGTGTGCCAGCTACGGGACCCTCGGCATCGAAGACAAAGCTGCCACGACGCACGGCATCGCTATTGTCCCACACAAAGGCGGGGTGAGCACCTATCTGGAAGTGCATCTCCTCCTCACCCGTGTTGACGACACGCCAGCCCACGGTGAGCGTGCGCTCATGGAGGCGGTAGCTAATCTCCAGACGGAAGGGGAAGGGATAGCGCAGCAGCGTCTCTGCGGTGGACTCTACGGCCATCACGACCTCGGACTCTGACTGACGAACAACGCTGAACTCCATGTCGCGGGCAAATCCGTGCTGGTTCATACCATACACCTTGCCTGCGTGGCAGTACTCAGCATTCCACACGCTGCCTACAAAGGGAAAGAGGATGGGCGAACGGCGATTCCAGTACTGGGCATCGCCATGCCAGAGATACTCGCGCTCAGAGGAGCGGATGGACTGTAGTTCGGCACCCAGCGTAGCTATCTGCACGGTGAGGGCCTCGTTCTTGATGGTTATCATGATGAGTATTTGTATTTCTTAGAAGTCAAAGGTAACACCCGCCATCATCGTGGCGCGTGGCATGGGCAGTCCGCTCAGTATTTCGTAGCGCTGCGCCAGGAGGTTTTCGCCCTTGGCCCATACCTGCAGGTAGTCCAGCGGCTTGTAGGTGAGAGAGGCAGAGAGGAGCGTGAAGGTCTCGGTGGGAGCCTTCGGGCCAGTGGCCTTGTAGAGTTTGGACACACGCTGCACACCGATATTGGCAGCCCAGTGCTCATAGTCCAGGCCGAGACCGAGATAGCCCTTGTAGCGGGGGGTATAGAGCATGGGCTGCTTCATGTGCAATACCCATGAGTGGTTGGTTGTCAGGCGCCAGTGCTCACCCATGAGAGCTGTGGCATCAACCTCCAGACCGGTGTTGCGCACGCTGCCCGTATTCTGATTGGAGCCATTGACCGTCTGTATGATGTTGCTAGCTCGCAGATGGTAGAAGTTCAGGCCATAGACAAAGTGTCCCTTGGCTATCTTGTGACGCCAGGCTGCCTCAAAGTTCCACATGCGCTCAGGGTCGAGCTCGGTGTTGGCTGCCTTGTAGAGGTAGAGATCCTTGGGGGTGGGATTGCGAAAGCCCTTGGCTGCAGTACCCTTGAACTCAGCTGCATCAAAGGGGCGAATGACCAGACCTGCCTGCGGCACCCACTCGCCGCCCATCACGGAGTGATGGTCGTAGCGCACACCTCCATCTACGGTAAGCCAATCTACTATATCCTGACCAAAATCCACATAGCCCGCATACTCATTGACTGAGCGGTCGAGCGCAGCCAGCCCGCCAGGCACCTCCTCGCCTGTGCTGCGACTGGTGTACCAGGCATGTCCATAGATGTGCTGGTAGTCAAAGCCAAAGGTGGTATGGTTGCCGCTGAAGAGTTCAACATTCTCATAGAACGACACACCGGCCAGTGCATCGCGGGAGCGGAAAAGGCGGTCCTGGGGTTTATTGGCATTGTAGTTAGGGCCATAGCCATCGTTGATCTTGTGGCGGCCAAAGTTGTCATACACACTCACACGGCCAGAGCTGCGGTCGTAGCGGTTTTCGACCATAAGACTCGCTGCACCACGCGTAATCTCCTGGTGCGCCTCCAGCAGAGGAGAGGACACGGTACCGGGGTTGTCGGCTCCAAAATGAGTTAGGTTGAGCTGCGTAGTCACGGTCCAGTGCGTACCCAGGTCGAGGCCTAACTTGGCCAGACCTCCATACTGCTGGAAGTCCATATTCTCTCGATGGTTGTCGCTACGACTATACTGTGCTGCTACTATGGAGAAGAAGTCTCCCTTGCGTACCCTGTTGCTGGCCTCAGCCATGAAGGTGCCGTGCATGCCGCCTCCCGCACGCAGACGAGTGCGAACGCCATCGCCTGGATTCTGATGGGTGATGATATTGACGACTCCTCCCATGGCATTGCTACCATAGAGCATGGAGGCAGGGCCACGCACCACCTCCACTCGCTCTGCCATGAGCGTCTGGTATCTGTCGGCTATACTATGGCCAAAGATACCCTGATACTGCGGCTGCCCATCGATGAGCACAAGCACCTGTCCGCTACCGCTGTTCAGTCCTCGCACACTGATGCCTCCTGCAGCACCTGTGCTCACGCCATAGCCCATCACGCCGCGCTGAGTCACAAAGAGGCCTGGCACCTCCTCACTCAGTGTGGGGAGAATACTGGGCCGTTGGTACGCATCGAGCGTGGCACTACCGATGGTGCACACACTGGCAGGAATGCTACGCTCGCTGGCGGAGCGCCGCGTGCCTGTAGCTACAGCCTCGTCGAGCAGATGTGAATGGGCTGAATCTACGAGCGCCCAATGACCGTCGTCCCCAGCTGAGGGGGAGGCCAAGAGAGTGAGGCCTGACAGGAGCCCCGACAAGAGAGTGAGTGAAGGACGCTTCATATTTATGACAGGTTCTTACCTTATTTGTTGAGAATGGCAGCCATCTGCTGCTGGAGCTCGTGGGCTTTCTCGCCAGCCACCTCAGCAAAGCGCTCTGTCTGGTCAGCATAGATGATGCCGCGTGAGGAGTTGACGATGAGGCCGCAGTCGTCGGTCATGCCGTACTTGCATACCTCCTCCAGGCTACCGCCCTGCGCACCCACGCCGGGCACGAGGAGGAAGTGGCGGGGGGCCACCTTGCGGATGTCGGCAAAGAGGCTACCCTGCGTGGCACCTACGACGTACATCATGTTCTGGGCATCGCCCCAGAGCTGGCTGGTGGAGAGCACCTTCTCAAAGAGGCGTTCGCCGCGCTGGTCCTGCATGAGCTGGAAGTCGTGGCTACCCTTGTTGCTGGTCAGTGCCAGGAGTACGACCCACTTACCCTCATACTGCAGGAAGGGCGTCACGCTGTCCTCGCCCATATAGGGGGCCACGGTCAGAGCGTCCACATCCATGTCCTCAAAGAAGGCACGAGCATACATAGCTGAGGTGTTGCCGATATCGCCACGCTTGGCGTCGGCAATGATGAACTGCTCGGGGTAGTTCTCGCGGATATACTTGATGGTCTTCTCAAAGGCCACCCAGCCCTTCACGCCGAAGCACTCGTAGAAGGCGAGGTTGGGCTTGTAGGCTACGCAGTAGGGAGCAGTGGCATCGATGATAGCCTTGTTGAAGGCAAAGATGGGATCCTCCTCCTTGAGCAGATGCTCAGGGATCTTCTTGAGGTCGGTGTCGAGTCCTACGCAGAGGAACGACTTCTTGGAGCGAATCTGCTCCACAAGTTCAAAGTAGGTCATAATAGAGAGGGGGGGCTTTAAAGTTCTGATTCCAAAAGTTTGTTGGCATTCTCGGCAACGATGAGATGGTCGATGCAGTCCTGTATGTCACCGTCCATGAAGGCGGAGAGATTGTATATAGTATAGTTGATGCGATGGTCCGTGATGCGGCCCTGAGGGTAGTTGTAGGTACGGATCTTGGCAGAGCGGTCGCCGGTGGAGACGAGCGTCTTGCGGCGATTGGCAATGTCGGCATCGTACTTCTGGCGCTCATTATCATATATAAACGTGCGCAAGCGCGCGAGGGCACGCTCCTTGTTCTTGGGCTGGTCACGCGTCTCGGTACACTCGATCAGGATCTCCTGCACCTCACCCGTATTGGGGTTCTTCCAGTTGTAGCGCAGACGCACACCGGACTCTACCTTGTTCACGTTCTGTCCGCCGGCACCAGAGGAGCGGAAGGTATCCCACTTGATCTCGCCCTCGTTGATGACCACATCGAAGGCTTCGGCCTCGGGCAGTACTGCCACCGTAGCGGCAGAGGTGTGTACGCGGCCCTGCGTCTCAGTGGCAGGCACACGCTGCACACGGTGCACACCGCTCTCGTACTTCAGCGTGCCATAGACGTCAGCACCCGTGACGGAGCACACAATCTCCTTGTAGCCACCGGCAGCGCCCTCGCTGAAGGAACTGATCTCCAGGTGCCAGCCCTTCTGCTCGCAGTACTTGGTGTACATGCGGAAGAGGTCGCCAGCAAACAGGGCAGCCTCGTCGCCACCCGTGCCGCCACGTATCTCGAGAATGGCGTTCTTGCTGTCCTCTGGGTCCTTGGGGATGAGCATAATCTTGATTTCCTCCTCCAGTTGAGGTATGCGGGCTTCGCACTCAGCCACCTGCTCGCGTGCCATCTCCTTGAGGTCGGGATCGGACTCGTTGATGAGCATATCCTTGCCCTCTTCGAGGTTGCCCAGCAGGTCGGCATACTCCTTGCGAGCTGCCATGAGGTCCTCCAGCTCCTTGTACTCCTTGGTCAGGCGCACATAGCGCTGCTGGTCGGCTATGACGGAGGGGTCGGTGATGAGGGTGCTGACCTCAGCAAAGCTGGAGCGGAGGCCGTTGAGTTTATCTAAGAGTGTATTCATTGTATGTATTTCTTGCCATTATTGATGTACATGCCACGAATGCCTGCACGCTGACGCAGCATGCGTCCCTGCAGGTCGTAGGCGGGCGCGCTCTGGAGCGGTACGATCTGGGGGGAGCCAACGGCAGAGGGACTGTCGTCCACTGCCTTACCCTGATAGATCTGTACGGGAGTCTGCGAGCTCTTATAGCAGCAGAATCTGGGGGAACTATGGTTGAACTGTATGCTATACGTAGGACGAGCTACGTTGATGATGGAGGCTGTGCCAGAGGAGGCGATGCTGATATTCCAGCGTGCATCATCGGAGTCACAGTTCTGGAGCAGATGTATCTTGTTACTGCTACCGGTGAGTGCCACGTAGGCCTGTTCCACGGCATCGTAGAGCGTGTAGTGACTACCATCCTTTCCCAAGGTGAGGG
>JAKSLU010000051.1 GCA_024400995.1 Bacteroidaceae bacterium | reverse complement strand
AAATAAATGTTGGCGTAGGCTTGTGCTCCATCTGTGGAGTGATGATTTTTTGCGCTTATATTTGCGCATCAATGTAACCAAAAAGTATATAAAAATATGTTGAATAGAATGATTTTTGCGACCTTATGCTTTGTTGATTACAATAAAGAGAGGCTTAAAGTAAGTTATCTCTATATGATATTTAATACTTTAAGCCTCATGTCGGGGCGACAGGATTCGAACCTGCGACCACCTGGTCCCAAACCAGGTGCGCTACCGGACTGCGCTACGCCCCGTGTTAGGATGATTTGCGGGTGCAAAAGTACAAAGATTTTTCCACTTGGCCAAATAAAATGCCAGTTTTCCGCAATTCTCAGGGCTGTGTTATTTCCCAAAGCACCTCCTGCAGGTAGGGATAGGGCTCACAAGTGCCATCTGTGAGAAGCTGGCGGAGGTTGTCTAGTGCAGGAGGAATACTATCAAGAAAATACTGTTTGCGTTCAAATCGACCGCGCAGTCCGTAGGCTCCCAGTACCTGCAGTGTGCGGAAGAGTACAAACAGTAGCAGATCGTGGTCGAACTTCTGACGCGAGGGTGCCCAAGGGACAATGCTTTGCAACTCTTCGAGATACTCACCTGCCAGCGAGTAGCGCAGTGCCTGAGTGTAGCGAGCACTGGCCTGGGAGAGGAAGGAGGCCACGTCGTAGTAGATGGGGCCTCGCTGCCCACCCTGAAAGTCGATGAACACAGGCTCTGTGCCTCCGCGCAGCATAATGTTGCGTGCCTGAAAGTCGCGATAGAGGAAGGTGGAGTGTCCGCCATCCAACTGTGCGAGATCGTAGGCCAGCTGCTGCATGTCGTCCTCTAGTCGCTCCTCGTCAAAGGGTAGGTCGGAGGTCTTGAGGAACATGTACTTGAAGTAGTTGAGGTCGAACATAGCCGCACGCTGATTGAAGACACGGGGCGGCAGGAGTTCCCCCCAGTTGAGGCCTTGAGCTCCCTCTGTCTGGAGATGGGGTAGAAGCCGAATGCTGCGACGCAGGTATTCTATCTGCTCCTCTGTGTATTGACCGCCCAACTTGCGTCCAGAGGCTAGCACATCATAGAGAGAGATGCGACCTAGATCCTCCTGTAGATAACATGAGTAGTCATCGGAAGTAGATAGAATGGTGGGGACGGGGACTCCGTGCTGGCCAAAGTGGTGTGCCAGATGCACAAAGCAACGGCTCTCCTCCGTGTCGGGACTAACGACGCCAATCGTTGTGCTCTGGTCGGGAGCAGTAAGACGCACGTAATGTCGGTTGCTGCCAGCCTTGGCCAGCATCTCTGTCTGCACGGGCTTGTGCCCAAAGGTCTGTTCGTAGAGGGTGATGAGTCTGTCCATAACTACTCGTCGTTGTCAATAAAGTGGAGCGTATGTATCTTGGCGAGAGCCGTGCGGAGGTTCTGCTCCTCGCTCTGGCGTATGCAAAAGTGGAGAATGGTGGAGGTGGCCGTATAGTCGGGTGTGAGCATCTCGCCGCCAGCGTTGCGTCCAAAGCGCATGGCGGTGTCGGCATCGGGGTAGGGCACCTCGGCTGTGACGGTGGCCATGAGCACACGCTCCTCGGTGGTGGCTGACTCCAGGGCATCGGCGGCAGCCGTCTTGTAGGCCACGGCAAGGCCACCTGTGCCCAACTTGACTCCACCAAAGTAGCGCACTACGATGACGAGAACCTCCGTCAGACCGTGCGACACGATCTGACCGTGTATGGGCTTACCTGCACTACCGCCAGGCTCGCCATCATCCACTGCTCGAAAGCGTTCCCCTCCAACTCCCAGAACATAGGCGTAACACACGTGGCGGGCATCATAGTACTCCTTGCGGTGACGCTCCACAATGTCCTTTACCTCCTCCTCGCTCTCTACGTGAAAGGCAAAGGCGAGGAAGCGGCTACGCTTCTCTACATAAGTAGCTTGGCCTGGGCTGGCCAGAGTGAGGTAGTGGTCCATAGGGGAGGGGCGATGCCTGTTGCTTTTAAGGGTTTAGGGAGGAGAGAAACTGTTCAGCCTGGGTGATGCTATCGGCCTTGCCTACATCGAGCAGGCGGAGGTCGTGGCACACCTCAGCGTGTATCTCTACATCGTGGCAGATGGAGAGATAATAGTCCATAATGCTGAAGGCCTCGGGCCACTCACTCATGGTGGCTGCTCCCAAAGCGGGACTAAATAAGTGTATGCCGCTGAAGGCGTATTGCTCACCATCAAGGGAACCTTTGACCTCGCCAGTGGTGAGGTTAGTCCATCCTATGAGACGCCCCTCACGGATGATGAGTTGGCGCGTGCTGGGACGGGGGCTCACGAGAAGAGTGGCTGGGAACTGACGGTTGCGCTCATAGAAGGCCCGCAAATCAGCGTTGCTCAGTATGTCCACGTTGTGTATGAGAACGGGAGTTGAGTCCTCCTGACCGAAAAGCGGTAGAGCCTTGCGCAGACCACCGCCTGTGTTGAGTAGGGCACTGCGCTCATCGCTGATGTGTACAGGGATAGGGTAGGGGTGGGTGGCGAGATGGTCAATAATCTGCTCGCCAAAGTGGTGGACGTTGACTACGGACTCAGTGGCTCCCTGACGGGTAAGCGTGGAGAGGGTATGGGCTAGCAGAGGCTGGCCTGCCACGGGTACAAGTGCCTTGGGCATGGTGTCCGTTAATGGACGCAGCCGGGTTCCTAGCCCAGCTGCAAATATCATGGTTCTCATATCAGGGAGACTAATATGGGGTTGACAGTGTGCCGACTACTATTTGGAGTAATGGCTATAGATTACGCTCAACTCGACAGGACCCTCAGCATAGGCATCTCCACCCTCTAGTCGGACACTCGTCAAGCCATACATATTGTTTACTGCATAGATGGTGGTGGAGGTTGTGCCATAGGCCGTTGTGGAGGTGACGCTCCGCGTCTTGACGGGCACGAGAACAGTCTTGTCCCAATCGGGGTGGGTGGCCTCCCAGACGGCCCACTTGTACAGGCGAGTAGCCTCATCATCAGTGGGTTCAACACCAGCTCCACGATCACGCTCGTTCTTCATCCAGACGATGAGTTTGGAAATGTCGCTAAAGATATAGGCGTTGTTGGCACTGACAAAGTTGGCCAGATAGCTCGTACGGTTGTCGGGCAACTTTCCCTCACGGAAGAACTGGTACATCTGACTTTTGGGGAGCAGAAGGATATCGGTGGGCACGGGCAACTTGTAGTCGCTGTTGGTGCGGTCGTTCATGCGGCGGAAGGCTATGCGAGCGTTGGTAATGCTGTCGTTGTAGTGCTTACCCTTGATGATGCTGCCGATGGGCAGATGTACCTCCGTAAAGAGGCCCGAGGGACTGCGCAGGTAGGTGCAGTTGCCATCGGCAGCTAACTGGTCGAGAGAGGAATTCTCTGCGCGGGTAGTCTGGATGACCTCACCGGTGGCCGCCATACGCTTCATGCCCACGGCGGTGGAGTCGGGGGTGGGATGATAGCTAAAATAGATATGGAGGGCAGAGAGTTGCACATTGAGCATAGCACCCGTACCACCTGTGTGCTCAAAGTAGAAGCCTGGGCACACTTCGTGACTAAACTGGTAGGCGTTGGCAAAATACTCAGGGTGCTCGTAGTAAGTGCGGAGAATGCGGGTGCCGTACTCCTTGGGCAAGCGCACGTTGACGTGGCGGAGGAACTGGTTGGTGGAGACCGTAGAGCTGAGGTCGCTCACTGCGTAACTCACGCTATGGGCAGTGCTAGCCTTCATGGAAGTGTAGTCTGCGGGATTGACGTTCGTGGTATAGATGGTATCCTCGCGCAGCGTCTGGCGGTCCAGCTCATGGACGGTCATCTTCATGGTAGTGAGGGAGTCGCCCAAGTAGGAATCAAAGTAGATGCCAAGGTCAACGCTGTCAGCATAGACCTGACCGTTCTCGTCCTTGTCCATCAGGGCGAACTTGGGCAGGGAGAATCCCTCGACAATGTGCATTTGTGCCATAAAGTCACAAGTGGTGCTGACGTGCGTCGCGGGATCCTGCATACGACCCAAATAGCACTCGTTGGTATTTGCTACAACTGAGTCAGGATTGGCCTTGATGGTGTGCGTGTGAATGAGAAATATGCTGTCGTTCGTGTTGATATCATCGTGAACGGGCATCATGTCTATACCCAATTCGCCTGTACTATCGTCGCACGAGGCGAAAGTGGCAGTCATAGCAGCTACGACGACATATAGAATCTTCTTCATAAGACTATGCAAAGATAAGTGAGAGGGAGGAGGATACTTTAGAGCTTGCTGCAAATTTCGGCAAATTGCTCCTGGAGATTGTCGAGAGACTTGAGTTTGTAGTGGAT
Organism: Bacteroidaceae bacterium; assembly: GCA_024400995.1. Classification (GTDB taxonomy): domain Bacteria; phylum Bacteroidota; class Bacteroidia; order Bacteroidales; family Bacteroidaceae; genus Alloprevotella. The sequence continues at coordinate 5,632 of JAKSLU010000051.1, read as the reverse complement.
GCATTGACCCTCGTCAATAACGGCGGAAATCTCCTTGGGTGCAGCCACGTTGATGACGCAGTCGCTATGAGCTACCGCCAGACGAACCAGAGAGTCCTGCAGGCCAAAGTCTATTCCAGTATTCTCAAGCTCCTGGATGTTGGCCTCGCGGAAATTGATACACTCCTTGACGTTTTGGGGTATAGGTTCTATGAGCTGCTCACGGAAAATAGTGCTTACCACCTTGCAGTTAGCAAAGGCTGGCTCCTCACGATAGGCCGTGCGGATGTAGAATGGGATGATATAGCTCATCCAGCCCTCGCATACTACGATGTCGGGGAACCAACGTAACTTCTTGACAGTGTCAAGCACGCCGCGGGCGTAGAAGATGGCGCGCTCTACGTTGTCGGCATATTCGGTTCCCTCCTCGTCCACTCGCATAAGACGAGCTTTGAAGTAGTCTGCATTATCTATAAAATACACCTGCATACGGGAGGCCTGAATGGAGGCCACCTTGATGAGCAGTGGGTGATCTACCTCGTTTATACTGATGTTAACACCAGAGAGACGGATCACCTCATGAAGCTGGTTTCGGCGCTCGTTAACATGCCCCCATTTGGGCATAAAAGTGCGGATGTCACAGCCGTTGGCCATGGCAGCAGAGGGGAGTTTGCGACCGAGGGTACTCATCGTGCTGTCGGCTACATAGGGGGAAATCTCTTGGGTAATAAAAAGGACTTTTTGAGCCATCTGGTTATATTTTTGCGCTGCAAAGTTACAAAAAAATATTGAAATTGAGAAACATTTACTCTCATTACTGCCTGCATTAAGCATTTTTTTGTAATTTTGCAGCCGCAATGAAAACTTTCGACACAGTAAATGCCCTCCGCGAGGCAGTTATCGCGGCTCATGCAAAAGGCCAGACCATCGGACTCGTCCCCACCATGGGAGCGCTCCATGCTGGCCATGCCTCGCTCGTTCGTCGTTCGGTGAGCGAGAATGATGTCACTGTGGTGAGTGTATTTGTCAATCCCACCCAATTCAATAACCCCACCGACCTGGAGACCTATCCCCGTGATCTCGAGGCCGACAAGCGTTTGCTGGAGAGTCTCGGTGTGCAGTATGTCTTTGCTCCTACGGTGGAAGAGGCTTATCCAGAACCCGATATACGACAGTTCTCCTATCCTCCCATAGATACGGTGATGGAGGGTGCCCGCCGTCCGTGCCACTTTCGCGGCGGAGGGCAGGTAGTGGGCGAGCTCGTCATGTGGTGCGTACCCACGCGTGCCTACTTCGGAGAGAAGGACTTTCAGCAGATAGCAGTGGTGCGTGCCATGGTGCGTGACCTGGGTTTCGACCTGGAGCTCGTGCCTTGTCCTATCCAACGAGAGGAGAGTGGCCTGGCCCTGTCCAGTCGCAATGCTCTACTGACCGCAGAGGAGCGCCAGATTGCAGTCAAGATCAGTCGTGTCCTGCAGGAGAGCAAGACCTGGGGCATTGGTGTAGAAGAAACACAACAACGTGTTGTTAACGAGATAAATAAGATTGACCAACTTGAGGTGGAATACTACGAGATAGTAGATGGAACAACCCTCCAACCCGTCACGGAGTGGCGCGAGGATGTGGTGGGCTGCATCACGGTGTATTGTGGCCAGCGCCCTGTGCGTCTGATAGACAATGTGCGTTACGCCTAACGGGACGAATAACGCCAACCGAAAATAACAGAAAACTATGCTTTTGACTCTACTGAAATCCAAGATACACTGTGCCACAGTGACCGAGGCCAACCTCCACTATATGGGCAGCATCACCATCGATGAGGATCTGATGGATGCTGTGGGTATAGTAGCAGGCGAGCAGGTCCACGTGGTAAACAATAGCAATGGTGCCCGCATCGTGACCTACGCCATCGCAGGTCCACGTCAGAGTGGCTGCATCTGTCTCAATGGTGCCGCTGCCCGCGAGTTTGTGGTGGGCGACGTGGCTATCATCATGGCCTATGCGCAGATGACGCCAGAGGAGGCCGCGGAGTTCAAGCCCAGGGTGGTATTCCCTGACGGTGAGAACAGGATTTGATAGTTTGTAGGAAGGGCGGATAGCCCCCTTCTCCTAAGCCAATATGGTCGGCAGCTACATGGTTGTGGTTGCCGACTTGTCGTATTCGGAGCGGGAGGGACAAATATCCGCCAAACCGCAGGTCTTGCAATGGGGCTTGCGGGCTGTGCAGGTGTAGCGGCCGTGGAGTAGAAGCCAGTAGTGCGAGGCGGCCACATCCTCCTCCGGAATGTAGCGGCGCAGAGCCATCTCTACGCTATAGGGGGTGGTGCAACGCTTGGGAACAAGACCCAGGCGGTGGCTGACGCGAAAGACGTGGGTATCAACGGCCAGAGCTGCCTTTTTGAACGCTACGGCCTGGATAACGTTGGCCGTCTTGCGCCCCACACCCGGTAGGCGGGTCAGTTCCTCCAGTGTGGAGGGCACCTCGCCGGCGAAGTCAGATACGAGCCTACGTGAGAGCCCAGCCAAGTGCTGGGCTTTGTTGTTGGGGTAGCTCACGGACTGGATGTAGTGCAGCAGGTCGTCGGCCGTAGCCTCGGCCATTGCGGCGGGGGTGGGGTAGGCCTCAAAGAGGGCCGGTGTCACCATGTTGATACGCTTGTCCGTACACTGGGCTGAAAGTACCACAGCCACGAGCAACTCAAAGTTGTTGCGGTAGTTTAGTTCCGTCTCCGTTGCAGGCAGGTGCTGACGGTAGTACTCCAGAACGTGCTGGAAGAGGTCCTTGCGCTTCATGACTTGCTCGTTATTTTCCGTGATTTAGGCGTTGAGCTGCTGCAGGCGGGCGATGTACTTGCCCAAAATATCAAACTCTATGTTGACGACAGTACCCACCTCAAAGGTATGGAAGTTGGTATGCTCGTGGGTGTAGGGGATGATACACACTTTGAATGTATTGCTTGTGGGCTCACACACGGTGAGGCTCACACCATTGACGGTCACGCTGCCCTTATCTACGCAGAAGTAGCCGCGCTGAGTCATCTCCTGACTGAAGGCGTGCTCAAAGGTGTATTCCCACGAGCCTTCTGCCTCGTCTATGCGCACGCAGCGGGCCGTGAGATCCACATGTCCCTGCACGATATGGCCATCCAGGCGACCGTTCATGAGCATGGAGCGCTCCACGTTCACCTCATCGCCCACCTGGAGCAGGCCGAGGTTGGTGCGTTCGAGTGTCTCGCGCATGGCTGTCACGGTGTAGTTCTGACCCTCAAGGCTCACGACGGTGAGGCATACACCATTGTGTGCCACCGACTGGTCGATGTGTAGTTCCTCTGCAAAGGGGCAGGTTAGTGTAAAGTGGATGTTGTCCTGATCTTTCTCTATACTTACCACACGAGCGGTGGCTTCAACTATTCCTGAGAACATTATTTTCTGGTTTTTATTTCTTATTTAATCAATTGAGCTCTAGCAGTCCCTCCGGCAGCTCCAGCGTGATGGTGCGCTGGCGCAGGTCGTAGTCCACGAGAAAGTCGTCGTGATACGGCACGAGTACCTCGCTGCCATCTGGTAGTTCGATGGTGAGGAGCACATTCTGGTTGCTGTCATCCACCTCTACTATAGTTCCGATGCCGATGGCTGTGAAGCCTGTTAGTGCGCGCAGGCTGCTCAGCTCGTCATCGTCGGCGAGCTCTGGTAGAGCTGCGAAAGGATAAAAGACCTTTGTGCCCACGAGGGGCTTGGCCTTCTGCTCCGAGTCCATATTTTCAAAGGTGAAGAGAGCCGACTCGCTACCCTTGTAGCGCCACTCTGTGAAGAAGAAGGGCACCATGATGCCGTCCAGTTCCAGTACGAGGTAGTCCGCCTCGCCACGGTCAAAGGGGTCGTCGGTGAAGAGTAACTCCAACTCGCCCTTGGTGCCGTGGGTGCGGGTAATGCGCCCAATCTGAAATACTTCGTCGCTTCGTATCATTGCGTCTGTGGTTGAGGGGGTGAGTGGTATCGTGATTATATGCGGGTGATGCGTGCACCGAGGGCGTTGAGTCGCTGCTCTATGTCCTCATAGCCGCGGTCGATCTGTTCCACGTTGTCTATGCGGCTCGTGCCCTCAGCACTCATGGCTGCCATGAGTAGAGCGATGCCTGCACGTATGTCGGGACTGGCCATGCGGCGACCGCGCAGTTGTGTGTTGCGGTCATGTCCCACAACGACGGCGCGGTGGGGGTCGCAGAGGATAATCTGGGCACCCATGTCGATGAGCTTATCGACAAAGAATAGGCGGCTCTCGAACATCTTTTGGTGGAAGAGCACGGACCCCTTGGCCTGAGTAGCCACTACGAGCAGAATGCTCAGCAAGTCGGGTGTGAGACCAGGCCATGGAGCATCAGACAGCGTCATGAACGAGCCGTCAATGAAGGATTCAATGGTATATTGCTGTGGACCAGGTATATATAGGTCGTCTCCCCTCTCCTCTATCTGCACACCAAGACGGCGGAAGGCATCGGGGATGATACCCAGATGATGCAGGCCTACGTTCCTGATGGTCAGTCCATGACCGCAGAGGGCACCAATGCCAATGAAGGAACCCACTTCGATCATGTCTGGCAAAATGCGATGTTGCGCACCGTGCAAACTCTCTACACCCTCAATGGTGAGGAGGTTGGAGCCGATACCCGTGATGTGTGCGCCCATCTGGCAGAGCAGGTGGCAGAGTTGCTGGATGTAGGGCTCGCAAGCCGCATTGTATATAGTGGTGGTGCCCTCAGCCAGTACGGCGGCCATGATGATGTTGGCCGTACCCGTGACGGAGGCCTCGTCCAGCAGCATGTAGGTGCCACGAAGGCGCTGCTCTGAGGCTATCTCGTAGATGTCCGCCTCCTCATCATAGTGAAAGCTGGCGCCCAGTGCCTGCATACCCATAAAGTGGGTATCCATGCGGCGGCGGCCAATCTTGTCGCCACCAGGCTTGGCTATGGTAGCGCGGCCAAATCGCGTCAGCAACGGACCGATGAGCAGTATGCTGCCACGTAGCGAGGCACAACGGTTGAGGTACTCCTCGGAGTGCAGATACTTCAGGTCGATATTGTTGGCCTGAAAGGTATAACTGCCCTGTCCGTGGCGCGTGACGTTGACACCCACATCTTCCAGCAGGAGAATGAGGTTGTTGATATCCAGAATGTTGGGTATGTTATCAATGCGTATGGGCTCGTCTGTGAGCAGTGTGGCACCTAGTACCTGTAGGGCCTCGTTCTTGGCGCCTTGAGGCTCAATGGTGCCGCTCAGCGGGTGTCCGCCTTCGATGATGAAACTTGCCATATACTTTGCTTGTTAAACAATGTGGGTGCAAAGATACTAAAAAAATGGCAGATAGACAAAGAGTTGCAGACAAAATTATCGGAGCGGGTAGGTCTGCGTTTTACTGGTGCAGGGTCTAGTAAAAACTAGTCTATAGTCTAGTGATTCGTAGTCTATAGTCTAGTGATTCGTAGTGTATAGTCTATGATTCGTAGTTTAGAGACTAGTAAAAACTAGTGTATAGTTTACGAAAAGGGGTGTAGTGGTCTGCGTTGAAGTCGTCCTTAGGTGCGTTGTTAAGAAAACGAAAAGAGGGTGTGTCAAAATGCTGGCACATCCTCTTTTCTTTCATGTTATTCCAACA
>JAKSLU010000050.1 GCA_024400995.1 Bacteroidaceae bacterium | reverse complement strand
GTCGGGGCTTCGTTTATAAAAAGAGGGTGTGCCAGCATTTTGACACACCCTCTTTATTAACCTTAAATCTAATACCATGAAAAACTGATGCAAAAGTACGTGTTTCCACCCAAATATCCCAAAAAATGTGCAAAAATTAGGTATATTTCCTATGGAATTATTTATTTTTAACGTATTTTGATAACATCTGTTTCCAAAATATTTGTTAAGTCAAGAGAAATGACTATCTTTGCCACCGATTATACGTGTATGTGTGCACATATTTAAATAAGGTAGAACACAAAGATACGTAATATGAAACTCCAAGTTCTCTTGGCTGCTATGGCTACAGGGCTCTCTCTCACAGCCTCAGCACAGCAGTATCATAAGGATGAGTTCGGTCACACTGTGACGGACGTGCCTTATCAGACCTCGTTCGACAATACCTACGGCGAGTATGATGGCCGCAGCAGTCTGCCCGTGGGCTGGACCTGCTCGGGAGATAATCCCTTCTATACCGCCAATACCAATGATCTCCCTGCCGCCGATGGTACCTACTATGCCATTTCGGTGAACAACTCCGCCTATCCCCGCAACGAACGCCTCTATACCCTCCACTTTGCTCTGGAGGCGGGTCGCACGTACGACCTGAGCTTTGATCTGTGGATGCCTGGTCAGTGGGTGAGCGTGGTGGCCGAGGATGGATTTGCCGACAAGGAGTATCGTCAGCCCACCTTCCGTCTCACAGCAGGCGAGGAGCAGGACTATGAGTTCCAGACGCACGAACTGGTGTCTGTGCCTCAGGCCACTACAGGCTGGAAGAAGGTCGAGGCCCACTTCACACCCGCTACAGCCGGTAACTATTGCTTCTGCTTTGCCTTCAACAGTAGCGATACATACACGGGCGATGTGGCAATCGACAACCTCGTGCTGGCCTATGAGGGGGCCGTGTTGCGCCCCGTTGTTGACTTTCAGTACTCTGGCCTCTACAACCTGATGGATGGTCAGCTGGTGTGCATGGGAGGCGGTGCAGTGCCTTTCACCTCCTTCACGCAGCACGTGACCACATACGACTGGAACGTGGCGGATGGTACAGGCAAGACCGTGGCCACCTCCACCGAGCCCAATCCCAACTTTGCCTTTCCTGCGAGTGGTACTTATACCATCACGCTGCGCGGCTCCAATGCTGAGTATAGCATCAGCAGCCAGAAGACTATCGGCGTGACCTGCGTGACTGAGGGTGCCTCGCTCTGGGCTCCCCTGCAGACTTTTAGCGAGCAGACCACTGATACCTATGATGTCAACAAGACGCCTACACTCGTGAGTGATGGCGAGACGGATGGCTTTGACTTTATCACGGGTCCCAACCCCTACTATCAGCGCTTTGCCGAGCGTGTGGAGATGCCCGAGGGTGTAGAGTTCTCTCTGCAGACGCTCAACTACTGGCTCAACAGCTGTGTGCTGGCCAGCGTGACCAGCGGTCCCGTAGAGCGTAGCAAGCCCTTCCGCTTTGCCATCTATGGCGAGAAGGACGGTCGCCCCAACGAGGATGACGTCATCTTTGAGCACAACACGACGATGGGTGAGGCCTTCTCGACCAACACCTCAGGCCTGGGTGGCGGCACTGCTATGTCTCTGCCTATCAAGGGTACAACCCGTGGCACGTTCTACGTATCCTTTGAGTTCCCCGACAACCTCACCCTGCGCACCAACGGTGGCAACCGTACCATAGTGGAGATGATGGGCAACCATCATCGCGACAATCGCACCACTATGTACTACTATAGCCTTGCCCAAAAGGACTGGTTCCCTCTCTCCCATATCAACGAGAATCTCGCTGGTACAGGCCTGCAACTCGTGCTGTGGGGTACGCTCCATGTGCCTGCTGAGGGTGAGGGCATCAGTCGCGTTGAGCAGACTGTCCTCCAGAGTGGTGCGACCTATGACCTCGCTGGTCGCCGCGTGAACAGTGTCAGTGGCCAGCGTGGCATACTGATCAACAATGGCCATAAACTCCTTGCACGATGAAGCAGTACCGAATCCTATTACTCAGCATCATGGCCAGTGTGGCTCTGCTCGTCAGCGCTGTGCCTGCCCATCCTGGCAAGAGGGTGGTACGCATGGCCGATGGCAGCCTGCGCGAGGTCGTCATTCGTGGTGATGAGCGTTGCCACTGGCTGGAGACCCCCGAGGGCCTTCGTCTAACGGCCAACCAGTGCGACCTGCCTCGCCTCAATCCCACCGACCAGCAGATCAGGGACGTACATGCCCGCCTCAAGTCCCGCCGCCAGCTGGACAAGTCTATGCTGCTGGATGGCTGTTTCCCCGCAACGGGCAAGCGCAAGCTCCTGGCTGTGCTCGTCAACTTTGCCGACACCAAGCCTACGTACTCCATGAGCGACTTTCATGCCATGATGAATGCGGAGAACTATCAGGGCATCGGCTCCTTCCGTGACTACTATCTCCAGCAGAGCTATGGCCAGCTGGACATCACCACGACCGTTACGCGCTGGGTCACCCTGCCCAAGGCCAAGATGAACTACTCCGGCGACTATGTCACCAATCTCATCCACGAGGCTCTCTCGCAGCTCGATGCAGAGATTGACTTCCGCGACTACGATAACGATGGCGACGGCGTGCTCGATGGCCTGATTGTCATCCACCAGGGAGGCGGCAAGGAGGCCACCTCCGACGATGCCGACATCTGGTCGCACTCCTCCGTGATCTATGGCATGCAGTTTGATGGCGTGAGCATCTATCGCTACACCATTGAGCCCGAGCTTTATATTGGTCGCAATGCGGGCCAGACCTGGCAGAGCGGCATCGGCGTGGTGTGCCACGAGTTCGGCCATAACCTCGGAGCTCCCGACTTTTACGACACCGATTATGGCACCCGCGAGGAGTGGGGTGGTACGGGCACCTACGACATTATGGGCTCTGGCGCATGGAATGGCCCCCGCAACTATGGCGAGGCCCCCGCTCCCTTCACTGCCTGGCAAAAGATGCAGTTCGGCTGGATGACAGCCACTCCCCTGCAGGGCAGCCAGACGATCAGTGCTATGCCTCCTGTGGCTACGGCGCCCGTATGTTATCAGTATGAGACGACCGTGCCAGGCGACTACTACATCCTGGAGAACCGTCAGCCCGTCACCCCCTGGGAGACCTACACCTATGGTCACGGCCTGCTCATAACGCACGCCGTGGAGTCCATCATCCATGAGCGCATCTCCAGCAACACTATCAATGCACACTATCCGCAGGGATTCTACACCGTATGTGCCAGTGCTGGTATGGATCCACGGGAGGACCTTACAGGATCCTACGGCAATGTGATGGGCGACCGCTGCACCTATGGCGTGTATGGCTACGACATCTTCTCCGACCAGACGTTGCCCTCCAGCCGTGCCTATGGCGGACGCTACTCCTATCGCAGTCTGTCGCAGATAACGGAGCAGGCGGACTTCAGCCTGTCCCTTGACTATACCGAGCACGAGGCTCCACAGGCTCCCCTGAACCTTGTGGCTACCGTCCAGGGTGGTGATGTGGTGCTCACCTGGGACTTCCCTGCAGACAAGGCGCGTCCCCTCCACTTTACCATCTATCGTGATGGCCAGGAGATAGCCCAGACCTCCGAGCTCCGCTACACCGATCGCGAGGCCACGACCACCGGCCTGATAACCTATACGGTGGATGCCAGTTACCCCGACGGTCTGCTCTCCTCCTATGCCGTGGCCACTACGCGCATTCCCGTCAACCATGCCACCGAGCTCACCGCCACCCCCGATGGCGACCAGCTCCTGCTGGCCTGGAAGCAGCCCACCACGCTCTCCCGCTGCAACGACAACCTCAAGTACAACCTCCTCGACCATATCACCAGCGATCTGCGCTACGCTCATCGCTACCGTCCCGAGGATCTTCTGCCCTATGGGGGTTACAAGGTGCGTGGCATCAGCTTTATTCCCAACCAACCCTCGACCGTAGCCTCCTACAAGGTATGCGTGTGGCGCGCCACGCCTGGTAGCCGTGAGGGAGAACTCATCTCCTCTCGCAGTGTCAGCGAGTTCTCGCCCACCTATAGCCGCACTGTGCTCCTCACCACTCAGCCCGTCATCGAGGCTGGCTACGAATACTGGGTGGGCGTGCAGATAACCTCCACCAACCAGGCCGCAGAGGTCGTAGTTGACCAGAGCGAGCTCATCAACGGCTACGGCAACTGGATGAGCATCGGCTCTACAGCATGGCAGGCCGATCCGATGGCCACGGGCAACTACATCATCTCAGCCCAGCTGCAGGCACCTGCGAGTGTGGTGGAACAGGAACTGCCCAGCTATGGGGACTTCGATGCCAACATTGACTTCTACTATCCTTTGGCCTACCGCGTCTATGCAGATGGCCAGCTCGTGACGACCACCACGTCCACCTCCTGCCGTGTGCAGCTGCCCCAGGCGGGCGCTCATACCTACGGCATCGTGTCGCTCTACAAGGGGGACAACGAGAGTCGCCCCCTCACCCTGTCCTATGGTGAGGCCGACGGCATCAGTACTCCCGTTGCATCCTCTCCAGTGAGTACCACCATCTTTGACCTCCAGGGCCGCCGACTCCAGTATGCTGGGGAGCAGGGCCTCTCTATTACAAACCGCAAAATAACAATACGATGAAACATACCCACCTCCTCCTTTCTCTCCTGACATCAGCCGCCCTCACAGCTGCAGCGCAGCAGACCGACACCACTCCCGACGTACGCTTCACGGGCTACGTGAGTTATGCTGATCAGTGGTCGGGCGATAGCGGCAATCATCCCCTCTGTGGCTTCTATAGCTTCAGCCGTGACAACGATGCCTTTGAGCAGCTCACCAACGATGAGTGGCAGGTCATTGCCCGCAACAGCGGCACACTGGTCAAGGACAAGGTCTATGCCTTCTATACGGATGACTCATGGATGTTCCCAGATCCCAAGCTCTACATTTACGATGCCAGTACCTGGAAGCGGGAGCGTACCATCAGCTACGGTCGTGATGAGAAGTATGCCATGGCCGATCTTACCTACGATCCCTCCACGGAGTCGCTTCTGGCTGTGGCCTATGACTACAAGCGTGCTTCGGGCAATGGTCACTACTATCGCATCGACCTCAACACGGGAGCGCTGACAGAGGTGGCCGCCATCAACGACCTCTATCTGGCCTGTGCCGCCGATGCTCAGGGCAATATGTGGGTGCTCAATGCCAAGGGCATGCTCAACCGCATTACGCCTCAGGGTCGTGTGTTCTGCGTAGGCGATACGGGCTATCGTCTGCAAAACGAGGAGCCCGCCAACTCCATGGCCTTCGATCTCCGCACGGGCCGCCTCTACTGGGCCGCCTCGGTCTATGTGCCTGGTAGCTATGATGATCTGATTCGCGGTCTCTTTGAGATAGACACTACTACAGGTGTTGCCACGCTCCTGCGCACCTTCAGCGGTAGCGAGCTTGTGACGGCGCTCTCTGTGCAGGCTCCCACCTCCGTTGTGGCTCCGGATGACGTGCTGGATCTGCACCTCCAGCCCACAACTCCTGGTGCGCTGACTGGCGAGGTGTGCTTCACCGTTCCCTCCAAGAACTACATACAGGGTGCACTCCCTCAGGGCAATCTCACGGCCCGCATCTGGGTCGATGGGGTAGAGCAGACCAGCGAGAGCGTAGTGCCCGGCAGCGAGGTGGAGATACCCATCGTGACGAACGAGGTGGGAATGCACACTGTCTGGCTGCAGCTTACTGACGCTGAAGGTCGCAAGGGTCAGATGTTCACGGCCAAGCGCTACTTTGGCTTTGACAAGCCCTGCTCCGTGACCAATGTAGAACTCAAGTATGACGAGGACCGTAAACAGGCTACCCTTACATGGGATCCAGTGCAGAAGGGTGTGAACGAGGGTGATATCGATACCAGCACACTGCGCTACCTCGTCACCCGTTACTCACCTGGCGAGAAGGAGGATGTGGCCGCAGATCTGTCCGACTGCAACTTTACGGAGTCTGTTGACCGCCCCATGGCCTACACCCGCTATGGCGTAGTGGCCTATGATGCACGCGAGGAGAGCACTCCCACGTACTCCGAGTATGGTCATCTGGGTACACCTCTCCCCCTGCCTTTCTCCTCGGGCCTGAACAGCTGGGGTGATTTCCACAAGTTTATCGTGATCGATGCCAACGGTGACGGTTACGATGACTGGGGTACTCCCTCTTGGTACTATGATGAGGCCTATGGTGCCGCCTTCTGCTATCTTACTCGCGATGAGCAGCAGGACGACTGGCTCGTTACTCCAGCTCTCTCGCTCGTACCTGGTCAGGGCTATCAGGTCATCTTCCAGACCTACGGCTACTATGGCTACACCGACCACATTCAGCTGGCAGTGGGCAGCCACGCCACGGCAGAGGGCCTCTCTCGTGTGGTCTATGACCAGGAGTACGAGGTACCGATGCCCACCAAGTTCCCCTATGAGTCCAATGATGTGCTGACCGTAGGTGCTGTATTCGTCGCACAGCCTGGCGATAGCTACGTGGGCTTCCACAATATTTCAGCCAAGTCTCCCCAGCATCCCTACACTGACCACATGTCCATCGACAATATCTATATTCGTGCCTTTGATGCCAGCGGCGTGGAGCAGATTACTGCCACCAGTGCTCCCTCCGTGTGCTACGATCTCCAGGGTCGCTCCCTGCAGAGCCGAGCACAGTCAGCTGGCCTCTATATCGTTGATGGCCACAAGCGACTGGTGCGCTAATGCTCTATAGGAACCTGCCCATCCACACCAGGTTGTACCATCGGCCAAACTTGTGACCGCACCTGCGGAACTCACCGATAAGCCTGTAGCCGCGTGCCTCATGAAAGCGCAGGCTGGCGTCCGTCACGTACGGATCCTCCTCCTCTGCTGTGGCAATGCTGGCATACATGTTCAGGTAGCCACGCTCTCTGCACTCCGCCTCCAGAGCATCCATCAGCAGAGTGCCAGTGCCCTGACCTCTGTGGTTGTGATGCAGATACACGCTGCTCTCCACGCAATGGGCGAGGGCAGCGCGAGGATGAAAGCGATGGGCATAGGCATAGCCCACGATGCGTCCTGTCTCATCTTCAGCAACCAGATAGGGATAGCTGATCATGGTTTCTGCTATTCTCTCTCTAAATTCGGTTTCATTGGGAGCCTCCATCTCAAAGCTCACAGCCGTCTCCAGTACATAGTATGCATATATATCCGAGAGGGCCGCGGCGTCCTCTTTGTGGGCTTGGCGAATGTGTATCATGGGCTTTTTTGCGATTTTGATGGTACAAAAGTACTACTTTTTGCCCTAATGCGCACGTTGTTAGCCAAAAAAGTTGTAATTTTGCACCCGATTAACCTTAAATCAGCTAACACCTTATATATAATGTATATGAAGAGAACACAAACTCTCCTGCTCCTTCTTGGTGCCTTTGCGCTGCAGGCGGTTCTGCCCGTGATGGGACGTGAACGCACCCAGTCTGAAATCTTCTCTGTCGCACAGAAGGCTCTCCACCAGAAAGGCCTGACGCGTAGCAGAGTGCAGAATGCTGTGGCTCCCTCCCAGCTCCAGATTATGAACCGCACCAGCCAGCTGAGTATTGTGGGCTATGCTGATGGCGGCTATGCTGTGGTGGGTAACGACGATCGCCTGCCTGCACTCCTGGCCTACTGTGAGGGAACGTACGAGGAGGCTGTGGCTAACCCCAATTTTGTTAGCTATATGTCGGCCTTCAATACCTATCTTGATGAGTGCGAGGCCTCAGGTACGGAACCCCGCTTCATGGGGCTCAATGCCGTGTTGGGTCACCCCGAGGGTGTCAAGGAGATTATGAAGTGTAAGTGGGATCAGGGCGAACCCTACAACTACATGACTCCCACACTCTACAGACTTGACGAGGACCGTCGATCTGCCACAGGTTGTGTGGCCACCGCTTTGGCTCAGATTATCTACACACTCTATCAGAAGCATGGCGTAGAGGCCCGTCCTCGTGGTATGCGCCGCTACTTCTATCTCAATGGTGACAAGCGCTCTGCCTATGTCAACGCCAACCTGAGTGCGCTCGATATGAACTGGAAAGCCATGAAGAATACCTACAGCAGTACTACCGGCTACAACAGTAATATGGCTGTAGCACGCCTGATGTATGCCTGTGGCATAGTCTCCATGATGACCTATGCTCCAGGTGAATCCGGTGCCTACTGCTATGACACGCACGATGGTGTCAACCTCTACTTTGATGGTGTTCGTTCCGTCTATACTGGCTATGGATTGGGTGCCTACGAGCAGATGATCTACGATGAGCTTGACGCAGGCCGCCCCTTCCTCGTCTCTGGCAATAATGGCGTGGGTGGCCATGCCTTTGTGGCCGATGGCTATGACAGCGAGGGACGCCTCCATCTCAACATGGGTTGGAGCGGCGGTGGCAATGGCTATTTTGCCATAGCTGACATGAACGGCTTTACCAACGCACAGACGGCCAACTTTATTGTTCCCGACGCCAATAGTAAACTCTATCTCAGTAACGAGAAGCCCCTGGCTGAGCTTCAAGGGCTCTATGCCACCGCTGACCTGCTGCACCCAGCAACAAGCGTAGAGACGGATCGCTGGTATGTCCTCTACAACGCTGGTATGTTCTCCTCTATCTATTCCTCAGGTATTGGTCAGAAGGTTCGCAGTTCTAACTACATTGTGGCCAACGATCCCACAGAGACAGTAGCCTCCATGCTCGTGCGCTTTGTCCCCCAGCAGGGTAGTGCGGATACCTACTATATACAGACCGGTACGGGTGATTATCTAGGCAAGTTGACTAGCGTCAGCAACCAAGGTTCTGTGACCTCTCAGAGTGTGCCATACACCCTGAGTCACATGTTCGACAAGGATCATCGCTACTTCTGGCTCAAGCAGGGCGAAACCGTCGTGGAGTGCCACAAGACTTCCAGCAATGGTATTTGCCAGGCTCAGGGTAGTCTCAACCCCGACTCTCTGGGTGCTAAGTGCTGGATGCTCCTACCAGCCCATCTCTCAGCTACTGAGGGCGATATGAACTGCCATCAGGACCTCTTTGAATCTACGCATCGCTACACTATCTCCCCTCTGGGTGCACCGACCACTATGGCCGTCAATATGCGCACTACCTGCCAGTTGACCAAGAGTGAGGGCACGCAGTTTATCCTCACTCCCCATGGCGAAGGATGGTATGCCACTATGTACAAGAACGACCAGTACGTGCTGAGCGCCAAGTCCTCTGGCTTCAAGACCGGCAATGGTGCCACCGCCACCGATGTGCCCCTTGATTTAATCTTTGAACCCACCTCACAAAAGGTCGAGACGGACGATGTTGACTTCAATGAGACCTCCCGCGTCTTCCGCATCCGCACTGAGGCAGGCTATCTGGGTTGTGAGAAGCTGGCCGAAGTTGCCGCTGTGTTCTGCAACAAGGGAGTGCATGCAGCCAATACCCTCTGGGTTGTAACCGACCGCACTGTCTATGATGAGCGCACCCTGCCCGAGGGCATAGCAGCGCCCGCCCTCACGGCAGAGCCCTCGCCTGGCATCTACGATCTGCAGGGCCGTGCCCTCAACGGCACGCCCTCCGTTCCTCAGCTCCGTATAGTTGGCGGTCGCAAGATGTTCTAACCTCTAACCTTTAACCCCTTAACCACCTCTCCTTCCCAAGTCAGGTATTCCACCCTCCCCCCCCCCGGGGGGAGGGACACCGAAGTGGCGTAGCCAGCTTCGGAGGGTGGGGCTTCTCTCAACAATGATCTATACTCACAAAGTAAAGTACTATGAGTGCGACCGCATGGGCGTGACGCACCATAGCAACTATATTCGCTTCATGGAGGAGGCTCGTGTCGATTGGCTCGACCAGCTCGGCCTCGGTTTTGAGCGCATGGAGGCCGACGGCATCGTGTCGCCCGTCATGGCCTTGGACAGCAAGTATGTGCATCCCACCACCTTTCAGGACGAGATACAGATAGAGGTGCGTGTCAAGTCCTTCAGTACCCTCAAG
>JAKSLU010000005.1 GCA_024400995.1 Bacteroidaceae bacterium | reverse complement strand
CCCTTTTGTCAATTTAGAGCAACGTTGTAATCTCTGTGTAGCAAAATGGGGGGGGTAAACCCTCAAAATGCAAGATTCTGCGAAGTACTTTGAATGATTTTGCGTAGTGATTTGGTGCAGAAAGTCGTAATTTTGCACTCCGAAACAGGAAAAAAATCGTTGTTGAGACAAAAAGGAAACAAGAACCAAGACATATAATATTATTAACCCCAAACAACCAAAAACAAAAAGCCAATGAACAACAAACTCTTACTTTTTCTCACAATGGTATTTGCCCTGTGCTATAATCGTGCGTATGGCAGTATTTATTTTACAAATAACTATTTCGTTTTCCGTGATGGTAACGTTACCCATGATCTTATACAGGGTAAGGTGACCTATGATGAAGCGAAGAAAGTTTTGACCTTGGAAAATGCCGTGGTGAAAGAAGGAATACACATAAAAGAAGAAGGTCAGGTAAAAATCAACTTAATTGGCGATAATGTGATAGAAAGCATAAGCTTTAATAAAACCTCATTGCTGATTACGTCATTAAGTGATGGTAGTCTGAAGGTTAACTCGCCTGAAAATGGATTTGATCAGGTAAATAATACACCACAAAGTATTACGATACAAAACTGTTCTGTAGAAATAACGGCAGATAATTATCCCATCTCAGGTTTTTACAATGGATCGAATACCGCGGCTCTTGATATGATTATAGACAATGCGTCATTCTCTGCTCACTCTAACTCATCTAAACCAATTGTACTTTATGGCATTAGGAATCTCACACTGAAAAAATGCAGAATGGTTAGCCCTACCAACTGCTATATATCCGAAAATGGAGGCTTGGAGTATGAGGATGAAAATGGCAAAAAGACAGAGTGGAGGGGTGACGTCAAAGTTTCAACTAAGCCGTATGATGTTTATGCGCTAGGTGTATACTACAGAAAATTGTCGGATGACAAAGTTGAAGTGACTCACAAGGATTATGACTACAACTCCTATTCTGGTGATGTGACCATTCCTGCTACAGTTGCGGCCCGTAGCAAGACGGAAGGTACCAAGCGATATACTGTAGTCGGTATCGGCATGGATGCTTTCAAGGGGAGCAAAGAACTCACCTCCGTCACCATCAAGGAGGGTGTGAAGAGCATTGGCGATGATGCCTTTCAGGGATGCGACGCACTGAAGTCCGTAACTATCCCCAATAGCGTAGAGAGTATAGGCAAGAATGCCTTCGTTTATTGCGAGAACCTTGCCTCCGTCACTCTAGGAGAAGGCCTGACACACATAGCGCAGAACGCCTTCGGCCAGTGCTCTGCCCTCACCTCTATCACTATACCCAAGGGCGTGACGAGCATAGAGGACTATACCTTCGAAAGGTGCACCAAACTTGCCAACGTCACTCTCCCTAGTGGCTTGGTGAACATAGGAGAATGTGCCTTCCAAGCCTGCGACTTTAAGTACATTACTCTCCCTAAGACGTTGAAGACTATCGGAACGGAAGCCTTCGAGTTTTGCGACAAGCTCCACGATGTTACCATTCCTGACGAGGTGACCAGTATAGGCGAATCTGCCTTCTCTAACTGCACGGGTCTTGTATGGGCCTCTATCGGCCCAGGTGTGACCAACATAGGCGAGTACGCCTTCTGGCGTTGCGATGCCGCCGAAAGCTTCACCATACGTGGCGAGGTTCCACCCACTTTTGGAGAAAAGGCCTTTGATAGCGACAAGGCTGGCATCTTCAGCAAGCGCACTCTCTATGTGCCTGCTCAATTGCTCAATACCTATAAAGAGTCAAGCAAATGGAGCCCTTATTTTGGAAAGATCACCAATATACCCTTCGATGTCTATGTCAATAACCAGGAGATAACCCTCCAGAACTATCAGGATCTCTACGGAAATGGCAACAAGGAGGTGACATTTGACTATGTGACCAATACGCTGACCCTGAACAATATTCGCATAGCCACTGATGGTGGATGGCAGGACGCTATCGTCTCCTATGGTAATGGCCCAACCCTGAATATCCGTGTGGTCGGTGACTGTCTGATCGAAAACACCGAGGGTAGTAGCTACGGCATACGTTCAGACTATCGCGGCGTAAATATCTATGGCGATGGCAAGCTGACAATCGCAAACAGCGATGGTGGCTCCTGTGGCATCTGCATAGAGAATGACCTCACGATTGCGGATGGCGTCACAGTGGAAATCATCAGTACAAATAGCCGCGGCATGGGTCTCTCGCTGACGAGCTGGGGTGAGTTGACCATCGACAACGCCACACTGATAGCTCAGGGCAACCCCTCCGTCGCTGGCATCAAGAGCCTGGTGCTGAAGGGTGATGTGCAGATCCTCTCCTCAGGCCATGTGTATGATGCTGACAAGAAGGCTATTGTGGATGCTAGCGGCGAGGCTACTAGCGAGCAGGTGACGATCGGTATGGTGCCCACAGCCATAGAGAACGTAAGCACTGTGGAGAACTCTCAGAGTGGCAAGTTTATCAAGAACGGTCAGCTGTACATCCGCATGGGAGGAGTGAACTACAACCTTCAGGGTGTTATCAAGAAGTAACGAAGAGCCACTGTTAACGAGGCTATAAGTCTCAACGCAATTATAGGTCATGCCGTAGGTATGATGTTGCCCCCGACTAATGTGGGAGTAATGTCACGCCTACGGCATGAATCGTTTGCCTGTGGTGAGGCAGAGTTTGGCTCAATGGGGGAGTGTTTGAGTGCTTTTTGCACTAAAAAACCTAAAATGCAGCGAAAAAGGGCGCAAGTATTTCGGTATGTGAGAAATTTGCAGTAACTTTGCCGCACCAATTTTGTATGCATATACTCCAATGAACAAGTACATATCCCTGCTCATGACTCTCGTGTTGGCGGCCAGTCTGTGTTCTGGTTGCTTTCGCGACAGCGAGGATGAGACCGACAATAGTGGCATGAGCCTCGTGACGGCAGCCAAACTCGGCACGCTCAAGCGAACTATGGTCGTGCAGCGCGAGGGCAAGCCCGATACTATCAGCATAGTGTCCGTCAACGGCAACCTCTATCCCCTCACTATCGACCAGGTGAACCACGTCATCTACAATGCTGACCCTCTGCCCTACAATACCTGGGTGGATAAGGTGGTGTTCAGCACCTTCAATGTGGAGGGCTCCGCTGCCATCAAGAGTCTTGTGGATGGCAAGGACACCACCTTTGTGGCCAAGGACTCTACCGACTTTCGTCAGCCCCGCCAGATCACTGTGTATGGCTATGATGGTGAGAGCCGAACGACCTACACCGTGGATATCCGTTGCCGCAAGGAGCAGGCTGACTCCATGCAGTGGAGCCTCGTCAGCCAGACACAACTCCCCACCGAACTCACCGATGTGCGCCTACTGGCTTGTGGCGAGGTGCTGCACCTTTGGGGTCGCGTAGATAATGATACATGGCACTATACGGCCCACTCGGATCGTCCCCAGGCGTGGACAGGCGACAGGGTGACGAACAATGTGCCTGAGCCTCAGACCATCGTGCAGCAGGGCCTGACCTTCTATGGTCTGAACGCCACTGACATCGTGAGCAGCACCGATGGTCAAAGGTGGGTGCGCAATGCCGCACGCACTGAGGGTATAACTACTCTTATAGGTACTACTACACGTGCGCTCTACGCGCTGAGCACGCAGGGCTACCTCCGCTCTGAGAACGGTGGCAGCACGTGGACTCTCGATGCCGATGACGAGCATGACTCCATCCCTGTGAACCACATTAGCTACATGAGTCGTAAGACCCGCAGCAATGATGCCATAGAGGAGACTCTGCTCGTGGGCAATACACAGAGCGGACGCACCGTGGTGTGGAAGCGCAACGAGATGAGTGATCCCGAGCTGGATGGTACGGCACAGTTCCAGTGGAACCACCTCGCCAGTTCGGCTGACAACAAGGGCAAAGTGCCCAACCGCCTCAGCACCTCTCTGGCTGACTACGATGGCGGAGCACTCCTTGCTGGTCTGGACAGCGAGGGCCATGTCTCTCTGCTCATGAGCTACGACACAGGCCGCAGCTGGAGCACCTATCCCGTCACCGCCCCCGAGGTGGCTGAGGGACTCGCCGGACTCACCATGGCCGTGGATGCGCACAACTACATCTGGCTCTACTGCACAGGTACAGGTCAGCTCTGGCAGGGGCGTCTCTCCCGACTGGGATGGGAGCCCGCGGAGGATGTATTCCTCAAGACACGTCAGCATACTCCCACTCTGCACTAAATCTCCCCCATGAGTAGCCGCCGACATAGCCTCATCGTCATCCTTCTGCTCACGCTCTGCGCCGTCAGCCCTCTGACCTTGCAGGCTCAGCAGGACGAGGTGCAGTACACCAAGGAGATAGGAGCAGGGCTGGGTCTGGGCTTCATGAATAGCGATCTCAATCACAAGTGGTACGGCCAGAGCAAGCCCGCAGCTGATGTGCTCATGCGCTTTGTGCTCTCGCCCCGCATGGCCATAAAGACCGAACTGGGCTACACGGGTACGAAGGGATCAACGGCGGGTGTCAAGGACTTCTATCCTGCCGTGATCGGTCAGTCAGGTCAGCAACGCCTGCAGTACAGCATGAGTGGTACGATGCTCCATCTCGGAGCTCTCTACGAACTCCACTTTCTGCCCTACGGCTGGCTGCGCAACTACCTAGGCCACAAGCGTATCACACCCTACATGCAGATGGGTCTCGGCCTGACCTACGCCCACACTAGCGGCACCCGTCAGGAAGAGGCTACCAGCAGCAATGCGGCCACGCTCGACATACCTCTGGGCCTCGGCCTCAAATATAAGATAGCCCGCCGTCTCAATCTGGGACTCGACTGGACCTATCACCTCACCCTGAGCGACCGCCTCGATGGCCTCGCTGCCCCCACGGGCATAGAGGGAGGCGGATTCCATGGCATGGACCACTACTCCCGCACCATGCTCACACTCACCTACGACATCTCCCCCCGATGTCCCACCTGTAACAAAGCTGACTAACACCACATCATGAAGATACCTCAACACATAGCCATCATCATGGACGGCAACGGACGCTGGGCCAAGGCCCGTGGCCTGAACCGCTCCATGGGTCACCAGGAAGGCGTTGAAACCGTGCGACGCATTACCACACTCTGCACCAATCTCGGAGTGAAGTATCTCACGCTCTACACCTTCAGCACCGAAAACTGGAACCGCCCCGAACCCGAGGTGGCTGCCCTCATGGCCCTCATACTGGAGGCCCTTGAGGAGGAAATCTTTATGAAGAACAACGTGCGTATGCGCATCATCGGCGACCTGAGTCGCGTGCCTGATCACGTCGTGCGGAGCATACGCCACTGTGAGGAGCGCACCAGCGTGAACACTGGCATGACCATGGTCATTGCCCTGTCCTACAGTTCCAAGTGGGAGATCACCGAGGCTGTACGCCAGATAGCCCAGGAGTGCAGCGAGGGCAGTATGCAGCCCGCTGACATCACGGAGGACACCATCACGCAGCATCTCACCACCAACTTTATGCCAGACCCCGACCTACTCATCCGCACGGGCGGAGAGCTGCGACTGTCCAACTATCTGCTGTGGCAGCTGGCCTACGCTGAGTTCTTCTTCACGGATGTACTATGGCCCGACTTTGATGAGACCCATCTCATGCAGGCTATCGAGGCCTACAACGCCCGCGAGCGCCGCTATGGCAAAACCTCTGAGCAAGTTACCAAATGACACTTATGCGCAATAATATCATCCTCATACTGCTGTTCCTCGTCATGGGTGGTATCACCCTGCAGGCGCAGACTGTAGAGAAACCCCATATCACCTACACCGCTGACCACCAGAAATATGTGCTCGGTGGTCTCACCGTCGATGGCATACGTGGCTACGACGACGACTTTCTGCTCGGCATCTCGGGCCTGGAGGTGGGTCGCAGCTACGAGATTCCGGGTGCAGACATCAGCCAGGCCATACAGAACTACTGGAAGCAGAAGCTCTTCAGCAATGTCAGTATTGAGGCCGACAGCATCGTAGGCGGCAAGGTGTATCTCCGCATCCGTCTGGCTGCACAGCCCCGTGTGAGTAGCATCAACTACAATGGCGTCAAGAAGAGCGAGCGAGAGGACATAGAGCAGCGACTCGGCCTCACCGTGGGCAACCAGATTACGCCCGACATTGTCGATCGTGCCAAGAAGCTCATCAAGCGCTACTTTGACGAAAAGGGCTACAAGAACGCTGAGGTGGAAATCATACAGCGTGAGGACGTGACCAAGGAGAACTCCATGCTCGTCGATGTCAACATCAATAAGAACGACAAGGTGCGCGTCAACAAGATCTACGTTACCGGCCTCGACTCCCTGCCTAAGGGCGAGACGGTCAACAAGCTGAAGCGCGCCATGAAGAAGACTCACGAGAAGAGCTTGCTCAACTTCTTCCGCAGCAAGAAGTTTATCCCCGAAAAGTACGAGGAGGACAAGGGCTACGCTATCGAGCGCCTCAACGGCTGGGGCTATCGCGATGCCTTGCTCGTGAGTGACTCCGTGGTGACGATCGACCCCAAGCACGTGGACATCTATATGAACTTTACACATGGTCAGAAGTACTATGTACGCAACATCGACTGGGTGGGTAATACCGTCTATACCACCGATGCTCTGGCCTCTGTGCTCAAGATGGAGCGTGGCGACGTCTATGACCAGGTGTTCCTCAACAAGCGTCTCAACAGCGACGAGGATGCCATCGGCAATCAGTACTATAACAACGGCTATGTGTTCTATAGCCTTGACCCCGTAGAGATTAATGTGGAGGGTGACTCCATCGACCTGGAGATGCGCATCAGCGAGGGCCAGCAGGCCCACCTCAACCACATACGCATATCGGGCAACGACCGCGTGTATGAGGAGGTTATCCGTCGCGAACTGCGCACAAAGCCCGGCGACCTCTTCACGATGGAGGCTCTGCAGCGTTCGGTACGTGAGCTGGCCTCCATGAACCAGTTTGACGCCGAAATTCTCCAGACGGAGATACAAAAGGGCATCAAGCCCGACCAATATACTGGCACCGTAGATATCAACTACCCCCTCGTGACCAAGGGCGGCGACCAGATAGAGCTCTCCGCAGGCTGGGGACAGACGGGCATCGTAGGCCGCGTGGGACTGAAGTTCACCAACTTCAGCATACAGAACCTCTTTGGCAAAAAAGGCTACAAGCGTGCTGGCTTTATCCCCCAGGGCGATGGTCAGACGCTCTCCCTCTCCGGCCAGACGAATGGTACCTACTTCCAGAGTTACTCTCTGCAGTTTGTAGATCCCTGGTTCGGGAAGAAGCGTCCCAACCAGTTCTCCTTCAGCGTCTATTACTCCAAGCAGAGCGACGTCAACTCCAACTACTACAAGAACTACTCCAACTACTATAACTACTACTATGGCTACGGCTCCAGCAGCAACTACTACAACTACTCCAACTACTACGATCCCGACAAGTTCGTCAAGCTGCTGGGCGTGAGCGTAGGCTTCGGCAAGCGTCTGCGCTGGCCCGATGACTACTTCCAGTTTATGGCAGAGCTGAGCTATACACGCTATATGCTCAAGAACTGGCAGTACTTTATCATTCAGAATGGTAACTGTAACAACTTCAACCTCAATCTCAACCTGAGCCGCACATCGACGGACAATACCTTCTTCCCACGTACGGGTTCGGAGCTCCTGCTCTCTGCTACGCTCACACCTCCCTACTCTCTCTGGGATGGTCGCGACTACAAGAGTCTGGCCACCAACCCCTACTCCAAGAACTATCGCGCCGAGTCGCAGGAGAAGTACCGCTGGATTGAGTATCACAAGTGGAAGTTCAAGTTCCGCAACTTCACTGCCCTCTCCAAGTCAATGAAGCACACCCCAGTGCTCATGACACGCGCTGAGGTGGGCATCTTGGGCTCCTATAATAAATATAAGAAGAGTCCCTTTGAGAGTTACTACGTCGGCGGTGACGGTATGTCAGGCTACTCTACGGGCTATGCCACCGAGACCATCGGCCTGCGAGGCTACGAGAACGGCTCCCTCGGCGGTGCCAACTACGACAATGCTTACGCCTATACCCGCCTCACGATGGAACTCCGTGTGCCTATCATGCTGGAGACTGCCACGAGCATCTATGCCCTGGCCTTTGCCGAGGCAGGTAACGCCTGGTCCGACGTCAAGAAGATGAACCCCTTCTCCCTCAAGAAGAGTGCCGGCTTTGGTGTCCGCATCCTCCTCCCCATGGTGGGTCTGATGGGTATCGACTGGGCCTACGGCTTCCAGAAGTATAATGCCGCTGGCACTAAGATAGGTGGCTCGCAGTTCCACTTTATCATCGGACAGGAGTTCTAGCCCAAGGGTAAATATTAATTAAGAAATATGAGTTAAGAATTAAGAAATATGAAACAGATACTAACCCTCGCTGCCCTGTGCCTCATAGCCCTCGCAGCCAATGCACAAAAGTTTGCCATGGTGGACATGGAGTACATCATGAGCAATATCCCCGCCTACGAGCGCGCCAACGAGCAGCTCAACCAGATTAGTCGCAAGTGGCAGACTGAGGTTGAGACCCTTGACACTGAGGCCAAGACCCTCTACAAGAACTACCAGAACGAGGGCGTATTCCTCTCCGAGCAGCAGAAGAAGGAGCGTGAGCAGGCTATTATCGACAAGGAGAAGGAAGCCTCTGAGCTCAAGAAGAAGTACTTTGGCCCCCAGGGCGAGCTCTACAAGAAGCGCACTGCCCTCATCGAGCCCATACAGGAGGAGGTATATAATGCCATCAAGGGCATCGCCACGAGCAAGGGCTTCCAACTCGTCATGGATCGCGCTGATAACCAGTCCATCATCTTTGCCTCTCCCAGCATCGACATCAGCAACGATGTACTGCAGAAGCTCGGCTACCAGTAAGCAAATCGCAAATAAAATAATAAACAAACAAATAACAAATGAAGAAAATCATCACTCTTGCAGCCATTGCCGTTGCTGCCCTCACTGCCTCTGCGCAGAAGTTTGCCCACTATGACTACGCCACTGTAGTACAGGCCCTCCCCGAATACAAGACCGCTACCGCTGAGCTCGAAGCCACTGGCAAGCAGTACCAGACCGACCTCGAGGAGATGCAGAAGGAAATCCAGACCCGCTACGAGAAGTATCAGACTGAGGTCAACGACCAGACTCCCGCCAACATCCGTCAGCGCAAGGAGCAGGAGATCATGGACCTGCAGCAGCGCTTCCAGCAGGCTCAGGAGGACAACGCCAAGGCCTTCCAGGAACTCCAGTCCACTAAGATGCAGCCCATCGTGGCTAAGGTGAGCGACGCCGTGGCAGCCGTAGCTAAGGAGGGTGGCTATGTCTATGTCTTTGACAAGAGCCAGAGCGGCCCCAACTTCTATATCAACGAGGCCATCTCCGAGGATGTTACCGCCAAGATCCGCACCAAGCTCGGCATCTAAACCCCTCTCCCCCCCCAAGTCATATAGGATAGACTCCACTACAGTATGAACTGGCTCCTCGATCTCGTATCGACCCACACGGCCATACAGGCTGTGGTCGTTATCTGCCTTATCTGCGCATTAGGCCTCTCACTAGCCAAGATTAAGGTGCGCGGTGTCTCACTGGGCATCACATACGTGTTCTTCTTCGGTATTCTTTTTGGTGCCCTCGGCAACCATTGGGGACTCGAACTGGACGACCAGATGCTGCGGTATGCAGAGAGCTTTGGTCTCATACTCTTTGTTTACATCCTGGGCCTACAGGTAGGTCCAGGATTTGTTAGTGCCTTTCGCAAGGGTGGCGCCGAACTCAATCTTCTCTCTATGGGCGTAGTACTCATCGGTACCCTCATGGCTCTAAGCCTCGTGTGGACCGGTGTGCTACCCATCGACGAGATGATCGGTGTGCTCTGCGGAGCAACCACCAACACACCTGCCCTCGGTGCGGCGCAGCAGACTCTGGAGCAACTCGGTGAGCCCTCCGCCCGTGCCGCCTTGGGTACGGCCATCACTTATCCCCTCGGTATGTTGGGTGTCATTTTGGCCCTGATGGTCATGCGCTCCTTCCTGGTGCGCCATCAACCCGTCAAAGAGACAGGCGACTCCAATGAGGAGGAGGCCTTTATCGCCACCTTCCGCATAGCCAATCCCGCTATTGTAGGACACAACCTCATGGAGATTGCCACACTCAACGAGAACCACTTTGTGGCCTCCCGTTTGTGGCGTGATGGCAAGGTGCTACTCCCCAATGCCGACACCACCCTGCAGGAGGGCGACCGTCTCATGGTCATCACTCAGCAGCGCTATTTGGATCATCTAACCATCTATTTTGGTCAGCGCGAGGAGGAGGACTGGAACCGCAATGACATCGACTGGAACGCCATAGATGCTCATCTCATATCCCAGCGCATCCTTATCACACGTTCCGAAATCAACGGACGCACCCTGGCCTCCCTACATCTGCGCACCCGCTTTGGTGTTAACGTGAGTCGCGTGCAACGTGCTGGCATGAAGCTTGTGGCCACCAACGATCTCCGCCTGCGCATGGGCGACCGCCTCACCGTCATCGGCGAGAAGGAAAGCCTTGCTCAGGTCACCGAGATACTGGGCAACAAGGTGCGCTCCCTCGAGGAGCCCAACATGGTCACCATCTTCCTGGGCATAGTGCTGGGTCTCATTCTGGGTGCCATACCTGTAGTCATACCCGGCATCAGCATTCCCGTGCGTCTCGGTCTGGCAGGTGGTCCCATCGTAATGGGTCTCATCATTGGTGCCTATGGCCCACGCATCCACATGGTGGCCTACACCACCACGTCTGCCTCACTCATGCTGCGTTCACTCGGTCTGTCCATGTACTTGGCCTGCCTCGGTCTGGATGCCGGTCGTGACTTTGTCTCCACTATCAAGCAGCCCTCTGCACTGGCATGGATAGGATGGGGATTTCTCCTGACCATAGTACCTGTCATGATCATGGCGCTCATCTGTGTGCTTCTGCGCCGCAAGAGTTTTGCTACCACCGCCGGTATGCTCTGCGGTGCAATGGCCAACCCCATTGCCCTGGGCTACATCAACGACACCGTGGAGGGTGACAAGCCTTCAGTCAGTTACGCCACCGTCTATCCTCTGGCCATGTTCGTGCGCGTCATAATCGCGCAGCTTATCGTCCTCTTCTGGTTTGCATAGAGCATCACGGAACAAAACACAAAAAGAGAGTGTGCTGAAAGTCTGCATTGAGACTTTTGACACACTCTCTTTTTAGCTTATTGAAAAATAGTTGAATAATAGCTTCGCTTATTGCTTGGTAATTTTGATGGTCTTTTGACCAGGAGTTTGCAGGATGTAGGTGCCAGCGGGCAGATGGCTGGTGTCAATATCTTGCTCCTGGAGGAGACGGCCGTTGAGGTCATAGAGACGATTGCTACTAGTGCTAGTAATGAGGCCTGCGTGCTGGATGCCTTCAGTATCAGCCTTGCTGAAGGTGAAAGTGCTCACCTGAGAGCGCTCCACTGTATAGGTTGTGGTACCAGCCGTTACGGTAAGATCGGTGGTGCCGAACACAACGCGGGGCTCATCATGCAACCAGAAGGTCTGGGTCGTCTTGTCTGTCAGTGTAATAACGAGCTGCTGTGCTGTGTCAGCGAGGGCTGCCAAGGGAAGAGCTGCTAGGAGGGTCAAAAGTGCAGCCGAGAAAGCTTTTCTTATCATAATGTGTGGTTTTTTGTGGTTTGCGAGGGCAAAATTACAAAAAGTTTCGTAACTTTGCGGCAAAATAAGCAACTTTTAGACGATAGCGTACGTTTTTTATGACGTATTGCCTCCACTCGTCATTCCAAATATCCACATTATGCTTACACCTCTTAAGTTTTCCCCCGTTCTCAAGGCCCCCCTTTGGGCAGGCCGTGGTATAGTTGATTTAAAGCGTCTAAAGGGCTACGCCACCGTAGGCGAGAGTTGGGAGATAAGCGGCGTGCCTGGCGACGAGACTCTCGTCAGCGAGGGCATTCATAAGGGTCGCACCTTGCGTCAACTCACCGAGGAGTTTGAGGGCGAACTAGTGGGTAGAGCCAACTTCAAGCGCTACGGCACGGAGTTCCCCCTGCTCATCAAGTTTATCTCTGCTGATGGCGACCTCTCCATCCAGGTTCATCCCGACGATGCCATGGCCTGGCGTCACGGCAAGCCCTATGGTAAGACGGAGATGTGGTACATCATAGGTACCGAGCCAGGAGCTACGCTCTATAGCGGATTCAGTCACGACCTCACGCCCGAGGAGTATGATCAGATTATGGCCGAGGGTACTCTCTGCGACCACATGGCCCAGCATGAGACCCAGGTGGGCGACTGCTTCTTTATCCCCGCCGGACAGATACACTCCATCGGCAGCGGCAATCTGCTCATCGAGGTACAGCAGTCCAGCGACCTGACTTATCGTGTCTTCGACTTCAATCGCCGCGATGCCGATGGCAATCTTCGCGAACTGCACACCGAACTGGCTCGCGAGGCTCTCAACTTTAAGGCCCGTGCGGAGTATCGTACCCAGTATGAAGACAGCGACAACACCCCCGTTCTCCTGGAGAAGCACCCTGAGTTTACCACCAGTGTGCTGCACCTCACGGAACCCATGGAACGTGACCTCTCGGAGATAGACAGTTTTGTTATCCTCGTGTGCTACGAGGGCAGAGCTGCTCTGCACGCTGAGGGCTACGACACCACCCTGCGTGCAGGCGAGAGCATACTCCTGCCTGCCTGCACCCAGCAGCTGACACTCACCCCCACGACCGAACGCTTTAGCTGCATAGAGACCTATGTGTGATACTCCCATAACGACTCCCTCTGCCAGCGTGGACGACACCCTACGCCACATCAAGCAGGATCTGCGCGCCATGATGAATGGTGTGACCAGTCACTCAATGCGCCAAAAGGGAGTGCAGTATAAGGTCAACTTTGGTGTGGAACTCCCCCGCCTACAGAACTATGCTGAGGAGTTGCTCTCCTCTCTCAGCTCTCAGTTCTCTACTCCTGACGCTCAGCCTCCCTCTCTCTACCCTCTCGCCCTGCGCCTGTGGAACGAGCCTATACGTGAGTGTCGCCTGCTGGCAGGTATGCTCATGCCCGCCGCAGAGATGGACGAGCAGACGGCAGAGCTGTGGATAGAGCAGATGCGCTACGAAGAGGAGGCAGAGTGCACCACGCTGCATCTGCTGCAGTACATGCCGATGGCCTCCACGCTGGCTTTCAGGTGGATAGCCCGCGAGGAGGGGATGTTCCGCCTGTGCGGCCATCTGCTCATGGCGCGCCTCTTCATGCAGGGGCTGGAGCCCTCGCAGCGCGATGCCGATGAGTTCCTCGATCAGGTGGCTACGGAACTGAGCACCGCCACCCAGGAGCAGCGCACCAGGTCCACGGCAGAGGGCACAGCAGAGAGCGCCATCCGTGTGGCGCCCGCGGCCTACAAGGCTCTGCTCAAGTACATGACTCTCAGCCATACAGCCGAGGTACGCGGCGAGGAACTCCTCACCCGCTTAGGTCTCTGAAAAATCAGATCCATGGGGCGACAGCACTACCCTATAGGATAGTTCTCACTAGTCTATAGGATAATTTTCACTAGTCTATAGGATAGTTTTTACTAGTCTATACACTAAGAAAAGACAAACCCAACTCCCCCGTTAAAGAGGCCTACAAAGCCCTAGGAATTACCCCTAAATCCATAAACCATGTCAGTAGAAAAAACACTTGTACTGCTGAAGCCCTGTACGGTTCAGCGTGCACTGATCGGTGAGGTAATCAGCCGATTTGAGAAGAAAGGTCTCCGCATTGTAGGACTCAAGTTCATGCAGCTCGATGACGCCATCTTGACGGAACATTATGCCCATCTGGCCGAACGTCCCTTCTTCCCTGGCCTCAAGGAGTCGATGATGGTCACTCCCGTAGTGGCTCTCGCCCTAGAGGGTATTGATGCCATTGAGGTTGTGCGTCAGATGGCAGGTGCTACCAATGGTCGCAAGGCGCAGCCAGGCACCATCCGTGGTGACTATAGCATGAGCGGTCAACAGAATATCGTCCACGCCAGTGACGGCCCCGAGTCGGCAGAGGTAGAACTTAGGCGCTTCTTCCGCGAAGGCGAAATATTTGACTGGGTCAACCCTCTGCATCGCTCACTTTATGCGACGGATGAGTGTTAATACCTGTTATTTTGCGCGCTAGAGATAGCAATCTGCAAACTAGAGTTGCCGAAAATTAGTATTTAGGAGTGTCAGGACTGCAGTCTTGACACTTTTTTTGTAGATTTGTCCACACATTTTCACTTATATTAATAACACAAAACTAAAACCTGCAGCATTATGAGACTTAGATACTACATTGTGCTCGCCATCGTAGCCCTTTATTCTACGATAGCTCGCGCAGCAGACGATGCGGTCAACACGCTTGTCATCACTCTGACCAACGAGACCACTGCCACCTACAGCCTGGCGGAGATGCCCGTTGTGACCTTTGACGAGACTCACATGATCATTACCGCCGACGAGGTCAGTACGCAGTACACCCGTACGGAGGTCAAGGAGTTCCACTTTGAGCAGCAGACGCCCGAGGGCATCAGCAGTGTCCAAAATAACTTCGGATTCAGCTACACCGATGGTCATAACATCCGTCTCACAGGCCTAGCTGCCCAGCGTGCAGAACTCTACGACATGAGTGGCAAGCGTATAGGCACTGCTACTGCCACCGATGGCGATGCCGTCATCCTCATCCTCCAGCACCTGCCCGCAGGCTCCTACATCCTACGTGCCGGACAGCAGAACATCAAGATTCAGCACAAGAACTAGTCCTGCATTGCTTCCCATTCATCATTCATCATTCATCTTTCATCATTCATCATTCATAACTCATCATTCATAATGCGTATCTATACCCTCCTAGCCACCCTCGTGCTTAGCATGACGGTAAGCGCCCAGTCCCTGGTCAAGCCCAAGTATCAGCCCGTGACCTCTAACGCTAGTCAGCAGGTCGTAGTCAACAAGATACAGTCTTTCTCCTACCTGCTCGCCGCCTTCTACGAAAAGCAGAGTGAGAATGTGGCCAACTACTATATGATTTTCTCCTCCGTGGCCGGCCAGTACGATGCCGTCAGCGGAGCTCTCACTGTGCCCAAGGGCATGGCCCTCTTCCTTGACCTCTATGCCGAACCTACTGGTGGTAAGGGCCTCCCTGAGGGCACCTATGAGGCAGGTGATGGTACCACGCCTCTCAGTTACAACAAGGAGTACACCTACATCCAGGTGATGGATGCAGATAGCAAGGTGACCGAGACCATACCTCTCACTCAGCCTATCACTGTATCTACCTCAGCTGGTGGTCAGTCCATCATCCAGACCAAGGCCACCATCAAGGGCGTGGAGAAGACCGTTCGCTTCATGGGTAGCATCAGCTTCAGCAATGCCGATCAGAGCGCTGATGCCTACTATCAGATGACCTCCGATATCAATACAACCTTCACTGGCGGTATTGCCCTCTACTACGGCAACCTCTATGAGAGCAACACAGGCAACATGGTTATCCGTCTGTATGACTGCGACTTTGACAAGGAGAGCGGTGCCCAGCTTAGTAGCGGTACTGCCGTAGAGCTTATGCTCTTCAATGTTCTCTTTGCTAATCCAAAAGATGCCGAGGTGGCTCCCGGTCACTACACGGTGGCCCGCAACTTCCAGCGCAACACCTGGTTCCCTGGTATGACTATCAACTATATGGGAGTGAATATTGCCTTTGGTACCTTTGCTCAGGTGCTCAATATGGAGGACAGCAGCTTTGGCGACCAAGGCTATGCTTGGTCTCACGCAGCCAGTGGTACCATTGACATCGAAGACGCTGGTGAGGGCAAAATCCGCATTACCCTCGACCTCAAGTCCAAGACTGGCTATGCCATCAAGGGTACCTACACTGGTCCCGCCCTGCCCGTGGCCGACTACAGCAAGCCTGACAACCACGCCGTCATCAGCACCCTGCAGGAGGACCTCATGCTCGACCTGGGCTATGTTAAGTATGCAGAGGTTTACAACCATGGTATGCAGGAGGGCAACACCCGCTCCTTTGTTATCGATTTGGGTACCGACAACGATGTGGACAAGGAGGATCGCTACGTGCTCAACCATACCGACAACAGCGAGTACGGTGCCGACTGCATGCGTATGGAGTTCCTCACCGATCCCACAGCTCCCTATATCCCCGAGGGTGTGTATTTCGTGATGGAGGAGAACTACACCAACTACTTCCAGGCAGGTCGTATGCGCCAGGGCTACTTTGCCAACGGCGGTGAAATTACTGGCACCCGCTGGATGCATCTTGCCCCCAAGCGCTACTACGTGATGGACGGCCATGCCCCCGCCGTCAGCGGTAGTGTATCCGTGCAGCGTGCTGGTAAGGATGAGGCTGGCAAGGACCTATACACCTTCAATATCAATCTGGTGGATGATGCTGGCTTCAACATCGTAGGTGACTGGACTGGCCTCGTGCGTCTGCACTACAATCCACTCGAAATCAATCCCAATGCCGAGGGTATCCACTTTAACAATAACAATAACGATAACGATAACCGTGTATATGATCTCCTGGGTCGGTCGCTTGTGCGTCAACCTGAACATGGCATCTACCTCCAGCGTAACCACAAGTATATCATCAAATAAGTAATTCTCATGAAACATCTGTTCTCCCTCATATTCCTCGCGCTGATGTCATTGAGCCTCAGCGCTCAGGAGACCGCCAAGGAGTATCTTGTGGTGACGCACGCCGATGCCAGCACTGAGGAGTTTCTCCTCACTGACATCTACAATGTCACCTTCAACTCCACTCACACCAAACTCTACGTCAACTTTCAGTCCGCTGCCCCCAAGACCATCACCCTGCTCCCTACGGATTCCTACACCTTCCGTGTGGATGAACCTCAGGGAACTGCGTATCACAACGAGTACCTCTTCTATCCTGTCGATACCCCCGAGCAGCTGCTCGTCCACACACAGATCACCTCCATGCAGATCCGCAAGAGCACGGATGGTTTCTGGTATTTCTACTTTCTCGACCAGGTGAACAATGCTCCCAGCGAGCAGACCTTCACCATGCCTCAGCTCAAGGTAGATCCCAAGCTTGTCAACGCTGGCGAACTCGACCTTTCTGGCGACGTGGGCGGCAAGTGGAGTGTGGCCTACAAGGATATCAACCTCCAGAGCCATGACAACGACTGGGTATGCTGGCCCGATAACGGAACCCTTCGCATTGACTATGATGAGACTGCACAGACCTGTCACGTACAGCTCAGCATCTTCAATTCCTATACCTCCTACAACGGCTCAGGCCTGGGCAACCACCTCGCTCTCACCCTCGACTACGAGGGACCAGTCTCTGCCTATACAGGGAACAGGAAGTAACAGGACACAGATAGCCACAGTACCCTCCCTTCAGAGGGATGGCTGCTGGCTACATATCTATATATGCGCGCATTCATGAAGAAACTACTCACCCTCATACTCACTCTCTGCGGTCTGAGCCTTTCGGCCCAGTATAGCAAGTTGAGCACCAATCTCACGGCACGTCTTGCCCAGCAGGCCCGTCATTCCCAACAGTCCATCCTCCTACATACTCACAATAGGGTAGGTAGTCACTTCCTTCAGGCGGAGGCTGGAGAGGGCTCTGTATTCCGCGCTATTCTCCGCTGCTCCTCAGCCTCCTCCGCCTATGCTGATCTGGCGGCGCTTGGCATTGAGTCCACCTGCATCACCGATGAGTTGCTCACCGCCACACTCTCTCTTGCTGACGTAGAACAGGTGGCTGGCATAGAGAGCATAGAGCGTATCGAACTGGGTGCTCCTGCTCAGCCTTGCCTTAAGTTTTCCCGTACTGACACTGCTATAGATCGCGTGCACAATGCCAACCCCAAGTTCAACGCCCTCGGTCAGTCCTATACGGGCCATGGTGTCGTAGTGGGTGTAGTTGACACTGGCTTTGAGTATGGCCATGCCGCCTTCCGTCGCCCCGATGGTACTCTGCGCATCAGCCGTGTATGGGAGCAGACCACGGGCTATGGTCGCACACCAGGTCAGTTCAACTATGGCACCGAGCTGCGTACAGAGTCGGAGATACTCAACGCTCGTACAGACAACAGTGGAGCCACCCACGGCACCCATGTGGCAGGCTGTGCCGCAGGTAGCGATCCCTCAGCACCTGACTATCAGGGCATGGCGCCCAATGCAGAACTTGTCTTGGTAGCTGTGTCCAGTAGCACCAACTCCAGCTATGTGATGGATGCAGTCAAGTACATCTTTGACTACGCCAGCGAGGTGGGCAAACCCTGTGTCATCAACCTCTCACTCGGTTCCCACTTTGGTCCCCACGATGGCACCTCCACCCTGGATCAGGCTTTCGATGCCCTCACTGGTCCAGGTCGTATCCTTGTGGGTGCTGCGGGCAACGAGGGTGACTACAAGCTGCACCTCACAGGAACGTTCACCGCCGCAGAGCCCGAGTTGCGCACGATGTATGGTTTCCTCTCCGAGACGGCGATGGATAATCTCATCGACATCTGGGGTGAACCTCGCCAGAGCTATAGTGTGAGCCTCATCGTGGCAGACAACCTCAAGGGTCAGGTACGCTACGAGAGTGAAGCCCTCACTTCCTCCGCTACCGAACCTCAGCACCTGGAACTCAATAACGCTACTCATGGCGTGACGGGCTACATTGATCTTGTGCCCTGCCCCGTTAACAGCAACGAGCGTCAGAATATATATATTGAGACTCACCTTACCGCCAAGCAACCCAACCGCACTCTTGGCCTTATCCTTCGTGGCCCCGAGGGCACCACAATCCATGCTTGGAACTGCAGTCTCTCCGACTTTGTGAGCAACTCCCGTCAGGGTTTTACGGCAGGCGATACGCACAGCACTGTAGGTGAGATAGGTGGTACCTCGCGTAGCATTATCAGTGTGGGTGCCTACCAACTCCGTGGTGGCTTTACGAATGTAGCGGGTGAGCAGATGATGCTCCCCAACTTTGGTCTTGTGGGTGACATGGGCTATTTCTCCTCCCTGGGGCCCACACTCGATGGCCGCATGAAACCCGATGTCTGTGCTCCTGGTGTAGCCATTTGCGGTCCCGTGTCCAAGCACTACTACGGCTCCGATGCCCGTTACCAGATGGAATACCTGAGCGATGGAACCGACAAGGGACTGTACTACTACTATCCCATGACAGGCACCTCCATGGCCTCTCCCATCGTGGCAGGCATAGTGGCCTGCTGGCTTGAGGCCGATCCCAGCCTTACCCCCGAGGCCGTACGCCAAATACTGAGCCACACCTCTCGTCGTGACCTCTACACAGGCCCCCTCTCTCTGCCCGACAACCGCTGCGGATACGGCAAGATAGATGCCTATGCTGGTCTTCTGGAGGCTGCTCACTATGTAGATCCTGAGGGCATACGCCTTAATTTTAACGATAACGTTAACGATAACTGTCTTTACGACCTACAAGGCCGCCGTCAGGTACGTCAGTCACAAAAAGGTCTCTACATCCATAGTGGACGTAAGGTGATATACTAAGTCGACTCGCACTCTCCATGCGCACCTATATTGCTATTGATCTCAAGAGCTTCTATGCCTCCGTGGAGTGCGTGGAGCGCCAGTTGGATCCGCTCCGCACTAACCTGGTTGTGGCCGATGTGACGCGCACCGACAAGACCATTTGCCTCGCCGTCTCGCCCTCACTCAAGGCACATGGTATCTCTGGACGTGCCCGACTCTTTGAGGCCATACAGCAGTTGCGCATGGTCAACTACCAGCGTCAGATGGCGACGACTGATCGTCGTCTGACAGGCAAGTCCTGTGACGATACCGAACTACAGGAACACCCCGACTGGGAGGTGGACTACATCGCTGCGCCACCACGCATGGCGCTCTATGTGGACTACAGCACCCGCATCTACGAGATCTATCTCCGCTACATTGCACCGGAGGACATCCATGTCTATAGCATCGACGAGGTGTTCATGGACGTAACGGACTATCTGCAGACCTACCGCATGACGCCCCACGAACTGGCCATGACTATGATACGTCATGTGCTGCGCGAAACGGGCATCACGGCTACTGCGGGTATCGGTACGAATCTCTATCTCGCCAAGGTAGCTATGGACATTGTAGCCAAGCATATACCTGCTGATGAGGATGGTGTGCGCATTGCCGAACTCGACGAGATGAGTTACCGCCAGCAACTGTGGGACCACCAGCCCCTCACGGCCTTCTGGCGCTTTGGACGTGGCATCACCGACAAGCTGCGCCGCATCGGTGTCACCACCATGGGACAGCTGGCGCGCATCTCGCTCACACACGAGGATCTGCTCTACAAGCTCTTTGGCGTCAACGCCGAGCTCATCATCGACCATGCCTGGGGATGGGAACCCTGCACCATAGACTACATCAAGGCCTACCGCCCCGAGACCAACTCTCTCAGTAGCGGTCAGGTGCTGACCTGCGCCTACAGCTACGACAAGGCCCTGGTAGTCATCAAGGAGATGGCCGATGCCATGGCCCTCGATCTGCTCGACAAGGGCCTGGTCACCAACCAGCTCGTCATCACTGTGGGCTACGACATTGAGTGCCTGACCAATCCCCATATTGCCCGTTGGTACGATGGTCCCGTACATACAGACCACTATGGCCGCCAGGTGCCCAAGGCGGCGCACGCTACCATCAATCTGGGGCAATACACGAGTTCCTCACGTACACTCATTGAGGCCGTGTGCGCGTCTTTTGCACAGTGCGTCAATGACCGTTTGCTTGTTCGCCGTATGAACATCTCTGCCAACCATGTGATAAGTGAGAGTAAGGCCGCCAAGCTTGCCCGAGGTCCCGTTCAGCTTGATCTCTTCACCGACTATGATGCACAGCGTGAGGAGCAGGCTGCACTAGAGGGAGAGCGTAACAAGGAGCGCAAGATGCAGGAGGCCATTCTGGCCATCAAGCGGCAGTTTGGCAAGAATGCTATTCTGCGTGGCACTAGCTTCTCAGAGGGTGCCACAGCACGCGAACGCAACCAGCAGATAGGTGGTCATAAGGCGTAAAAGTGTTCAATGCTACGCCGTTCAAAAGGTTCAAGGCTACGCCATTCAATAAGGTTCAAAATGAATAACTACGACGATATCATACATCTGCCACACCCTGTATCCAAGAAACATGCTCCTATGTCGATGATGGCACGGGCAGCCCAGTTTGCGCCCTTTGCAGCACTGACGGGCCACAATGCCGCAATAGCAGAGACTGCCCGTCTGACGGAGGAGGAGCGCAGCTTGAGTGAGATGGAACAGGATGAACTTAACCGTAAGATGGCCTGGCTACAGGAGCATATCGGGGAGAAACCTTTAGTCAGTATCACGCATTTTGTACCTGATAGTCGCAAGTCAGGAGGATCCATCCAGCAGACTGCAGGCCACCTCAAGTGTATCGACCTCGTGGAGCACCTCATCATCCTGACTGATGGCCAGTCCATTGCCTTGCGCCACGTTATGAATATATTAGTGCCTGATAATATTTGAAGGGATTGCGTCAGGTCATTTGTGCATAGCCAGTAATCACTACTCCATAGAGTAGTACGCGCTATACTATACATCGGGTCTAAAATAGTCATAAATAGCAACTCTGTAGTTCACACGATGGTACTTGCCAAGCATAGAAAACGCCAGCTCGCGATATGCTAGCTGGCGTAGTATATATAAAAGGTTGGGTCTATATATTACTAAATTCTCTATGATTTATCTTACTATGTAGTCTATGCTTAGTCCACGATAAGCATACAGTCGCCGTAGCAACCAAAGCGGTAACCCTCCTTGAGGGCCACCTCGTAGGCGTGCATGGTCTCCTCGTAACCACCAAAGGCAGCAGTGAGCATCAGCAGGGTGGAGTAGGGCTGATGGAAGTTGACGAGCATGTCGGTGGCTATCTTGAACTCATAGGGGGGGAAGATGAAACGATTGGTCCATCCATTGAAGGCCTTGAGACGATAGTCGGGGCCTGCGGCGGTCTCTAGTCCGCGCTGTACGGTGGTGCCGACTGCCAGAATGCGGCTCTCACGTTCCTTGGCCTCATTGACGTCGGTGCAGCAGGATTCGGGAACGATGAGCTGCTCGGAGTCCATCTTGTGCTTGGTGAGATCCTCTACATCGGTGTCGCGGAAGTTACCCAGACCGCAGTGCAGGGTGAGGCTAGTGGTGCGTATGTCAGCTATCTCAAGACGCTTCATCATGTGGCGGCTAAAGTGCAGACCAGCCGTGGGAGCAGTGACCGCACCCTCGTTGGTGGCAAAGACGGTCTGGAAGTTCTCCAAATCCTCGGGCTCTGAGCCGCGACCAATGTAGCGGGGAATAGGAGCCTCGCCCAAGCCATAGATGGTACGGATGAACTCATCGTGGTCGCCATCGTAGAGGAAGCGTAGTGTACGACCGCGCGAGGTGGTGTTGTCTATAACCTCGGCTACGATGCTCTCGTCGGGACCAAAGTAGAGCTTGTTGCCGATACGAATCTTGCGCGCAGGATCTACGAGTACGTCCCATAGGCGGAACTCGGGATTGAGCTCACGCAGCAGGAAGACCTCAATGACGGCACCGGTCTTCTCCTTGTTGCCATAGAGGCGGGCGGGGAATACCTTGGTGTCGTTGAACACGAAAAGGTCGTCCTCACTGAAATAGTTGAGGATGTCCTTGAACATCTTGTGTTCAATGTCGCCTGTGCTACGGTGGAGCACGAGCATACGGCTCTCATCGCGATGGGGGGCGGGATGTTGGGCTATTTGTTCCTGTGGGAGCTTGAACTTGAATTGGGAGAGTTTCATTATGTCGTTGTGTTTTTTGTTGTCGGAGGGACTGGAGATTCTGGATGTTCCGGGGTTACTAGAGAACATGAGAGGGGAGCATCTGCTCGAATTGCTCCAGTGTGAGGCAGTCGGACTCGGCGTAGTTGCCGACTCGGGTGCGGCGCAGTGCGGTGAGGTGGGCGCCAGAGTGCAGGGTCTCACCCAGGTCGCGAGCTAGGGAGCGGATGTAGGTGCCCTTGGAGCAGGCTATGCGCAGTGTGACCTGCATCTGTTCCATGTCGAGGGACTCGATGGTGATGGTGTCGATGGTGATGGGCTTGGCGCGAAGTTCGACGTCCTGTCCCTTGCGAGCCAGATCGTAGGCTCGCTTGCCATCGACCTTGCAGGCAGAGAAGGCTGGAGGGACCTGCATCTGCGGACCCTCAAAGCTGCTGACAGCAGCGCGGATAGCCTCCTCGGTTATATGCTCCGTGGGATAGGTCTGATCCACGGGGTGCTCAAGGTCGTAGCTGGGAGTGGTGGCACCTATCTGGATGGTGGCCACATACTCCTTGCGGCCCTGCTGCAGCTGCTCTATACGCTTGGTCGCCTTGCCTACGGCAATGAGCATAACGCCCGAGGCGAGAGGGTCGAGGGTGCCAGCATGACCCACCTTGAGCTTCTTGATGCCCAGATGGCGGCAGAGGAGCCAACGCACCTTGCCTACAAGCTGAAAGGAGGTCCATCCTAGGGGCTTTTCAAAGGCTAGTACGCGGTCGATAACCTCAGGTTGGGGAGTGGCAGTGCTCGTGGACATCATAGGCTATAGCAGATGACACCGATACCAAGGATGCCGCAGTAGAGGGAAAACCAGATAAGGGAGCACTTGCGCACTAGGGCTATCATGGCCTTGCAGGCAACGCAACCGCTCATGAAGGCTGCCACAAAGCCTACTGCGAGAGAAAGGGGAGGTATCTGGGCGGTGGCGGGATGGCTAGCTAGATACTCGGCTGAGGGGGCAAAGATATGCTTGAAGTCCAAAATGGCCTCACCCAAGATGGGGGGGATGACCATGAGGAAGGAGAACTGCGCCAGAGACTTGCGGCTGTTGCCGAGTAGCAAACCCGTGGCGATGGTGCTACCAGAGCGACTCAGGCCAGGGAGTACGGCACAGGCCTGTGCAATGCCGATGATGAAGGCGTTCAAAGGGCTGATGTGCTCACGCTCCTGGGGCTTGTAGAAGTGGGTGAGCGCTAGCAGAAGGGCTGTGATGCAAAGGCATACGCCCACGATGAGTGAGCCATGGAAGATGGCCTCTATCTGATCCTTGAAGCACAGCCCCACGATACCGATGGGTAGCATGGAGATGAGTATGTTGACGGTGTAGCGTGCCTCGTCGTTCCACTCTAACTTGAGCAGACCACGGAGAATCCAGACGATCTCCTTCCTGAGAACGACGAGGGTAGCAAGTACAGTGGCTACGTGCACCACGATGTCGAAGGTGAGGCCACCGGCCTCAGGGTCAATGCCCAGCAGCATCTGTCCTATCTGGAGATGGCCGCTAGAACTGACGGGGAGATACTCAGTCAGACCCTGTACGAGTCCGAGCAGAAGGGCTTGTATGGCATCCATAGGTTAGGCTTTTTTCTTGAAGAGAATGGCGTAGATGATGAAGAGATAGCCCACGAGGGTGACGAGGGGGGCCACCTTGATGTGGAGGGTGTCGAAGATAGCGGGATTGAAGGTGGTCTCGCCGCTTCCCTCGCCGCTCATGAGGATAAAGCCGAGGATGACAATGGCCATGCCAATGGCTAGGAGTATGAAGTTGATGCGTGAAAAGGCAAATTGGTATTTCATGTGATAATGGGTTTTGTAGTGTTGTGCTTTGTATGAAGGAGGATTATTGCAGGTGAATCTTGTTGCCACGGAGGTGGAGGAAGCGGTTGACGCTGAAGAAGGCGCATATCACTGTCAGTATGATGCCCACCAGGGGTACGCTGCCCAGCGTGTAGATTACTACCTCGGGAGTGAGCAGGTCGGCTATGCCCTCGTCCCAACTTGTCAGCCCCTGCATGGCACCAAAGAGCAGGCCATCGGCCAGTATGGAGGATACAATACCAATCCATGCGGCCTGCAGGAGGTATGGTCTGCGGATAAAGCTCCATCGGGCGCCGATAAGCTTCATCGTGTAGATGGTGTAGCGGTTGGCGTAGGCCGAGAACCGCATAATGTTGTTGATGAGTGCAAAAGACACAAATCCCAGCAGTGCTGCAATGCAGAGGAGTACAATGGAGGCTGTCTGTAGATTGTGGTTGACGGAGTCCATGAGGTCCTGCGGGTAGATTACGTCGGTCACGAAGGGACGCTTGCGCACAGCTGGCATGTATTTGCGCAGCGAGTCGTTGTTAGCGTAGTCAGCGTGGAGTAGCAACTCAAAGGAGGCGGGGTAGGGACTATTGCCGAGGAACTCCTCAGGATCACTACCAAGCACCTCTGCCTGTTCCTTTGTGGCCTTCTCTTTGGATGTATAGCTCACGCTGCGCACAGGAGCCTGCCGACGCAGGAATTTTTGCATCTCATAGGTCTGGTTGTGGGATATACTATCGGAGAGTAGCACCTGGATACTGAAGTTCTCTCGCATGGTGCGACCAAGGTTGTCGGCCACGCTAACAAAGAAGACCACCGTGCCCAAGAGTACAAGTACCATGGTGGTGCTGATGCAAGCCGTGAAGGTGTTGAAACCGCCGGCAGTTCGTTTCTTTTTTGCCATAATGAATGGAGGGGATTCCTCGTATATATGTGGACGTGCCTACGCACGTGTTTAATGCGGAAAAGGGGGCCGCACCCCTGCCCTTGTGGCAGGTGTGCGGCCCTTTGTTGTTAAGACAAGGGTCTTTCAGAAATTAGAGGCTGAAAGCAGTTGAAGCCTTAAACTTCACTACCTTCTTAGCAGCGATCTGAACCTTCTCGCCAGTGCGGGGGTTAACGCCAGTGCGAGCGGGGCGCTCATTTACGCTGAAGTTACCGAAACCGAGAATCTGAGCACCTTCGCCAGCCTCTACGGCAGCCTTAACTGCACCGAAAGTAGCTTCAACAGCGGCCTTAGCCTGTGCCTTGGTGAGGCTTGCCTGAGCGGCAACAGCCTCGATGAGCTGAGTTTTGTTCATGGGGATAATGTGTTATTAAAGGGTTAGTATATTCTCTTTGATGTGCAAATTTAGAGCAAGTTACGCTATGTTCCAAATTTTTTTGCACTTTTTTTCTATTTTACCCTCAAAAAAGTGCGTTTTTACCCGATTAGTCCTTTATTTAGTTGGGATTTGGCACTTTTCGTAGTTCTTTGGGCTAGTCTTTAGCGTACTATGGCAAACTTGCCTGCTACGGCAGTCTTGCCATCCTCTGTGCTCACAGCTACGATATAGACACCGCTGGCACAGGGATTGCCGCGCATGTCAGTGGCATCCCACTGGTAGGCACCACCGATGGATTTGCCACGGTTGACCACCTGACCAGAGAGAGAGATAATTTTGACCTCAGCGTCAGCAGTAAGGCCGTGGATGTTAATCTGGCCTGGACCGTCAGGACGGAGAGGGTTGGGGTAGATGTGGAGGTTGGACTGGGAGAGTCCCGATGTGGGGTCGGTGGCGGTGCCGCCGTAGCTCAAAAGACCTCGGTCGGTGGCGATGAACACCTCACCAGAGTTGCCATCGATGGCTATACTATATATATAGTTAGAGAGGAGAGGCGAGTTTTCAGAGGTGAAGTGGTGCAGGGTTTCCGTTCCATCAGCGCTGACGAGATAGATACCGTCTGTCTGGGTACCGATCCACTTTCGGTTGGCTCCATCTACGGCGATGGTGGTTACACCAACACCAGCGAGCAGATAGTCGGCGTAGTTGGTGCCGTCGTTACGGGGAACCTTGATCTGCGTGATGAGGAAGTCCTCGTTGAACCACTCGTCAGGACGCTCTATGACGAGCAGGCCTGCATTGGTGCCCACCCAGAAATGTCCTTCATGCTCCTCAGCAATGCAGAAAACCTCGTTGATTGAGAGAGATGCGCCATCCTCGTTGATGAACTCGTTGCGGAAGATAGCCTTGTCAGCCTCTTGGTCATAGCACAGCACGCCGCCACGGTGTTCGCCTGCAAATCGGCGGTCGGCCAGCCAGAGGCGGTTCTTGGAATCGCATAGCATGTGCTCTGCCTCCGTACAGCCTACGAGACTGGGGAGATATTTACGTGTCCACGTGCCATCGGCCTTGAGACAGAGCAGGACGGTGTCTTTGCCCACATTGGCCATCCAGAGGTTGTTGTTCAGGTCAAAGGCTAGTGCGCTGACGCGTGTATAGTTGTCGTCAGTTTTGACGCGGCTACGTAGGAGAGAGTTCTTGGGGGTGTGGCGATGGGTCAGAACACCATGGCGGTACTCCAGTAGTCCCATGCCACCAGAGCTGACATAGACGTGGGTTGTGTCGCGTGGATCCTCCAGTACGTCGGAGGCATCGAGGTAGCTGCCGTTGCCTACGCGGTAGGGGTCCTTGGAGTAGTCGGTGGAGAAGAGTCCCCAGCGCTTTCCATTGTATGTGGTCACGTTGATGGGATTGCGAAAGTGGCCTGTAGCATCCACACGTCCGTTGACGGTGAGGAGGCGATTGCCCGACCAGCGCATTTTGAGGTGGTAACGCTGAGAGGGGCCGTAGTTGCGGATGTTGGCACGAAGGGTCTGCATAGGGGCCGTGTTGTTGCGCACAGAGCCTGGGAGGACTGTGAGTTCGGTCATCTCCCAGTTGTTGAGGTCAAGGGCGTTGGTCTTGAGGTTGCAACGGAGGATGTCACCATCCTGCAGCTGGGCATAGATGTAGTTGTCGGCGAGGCGGGCATCCTTGGTAGCACCGAGGCGATAGTAACCGCGTATGGAGGCATCGGACAGGGTGATGCGCATCACACCCTCAGCCGTGCAGAGAAG
Organism: Bacteroidaceae bacterium; assembly: GCA_024400995.1. Taxonomy (GTDB): domain Bacteria; phylum Bacteroidota; class Bacteroidia; order Bacteroidales; family Bacteroidaceae; genus Alloprevotella. The sequence continues at coordinate 25,566 of JAKSLU010000005.1, read as the reverse complement.
AGCCTCCTGGCCATTCACGCGGAGAGCATTGAGGGAGAGGACTTCGTCGGGGTACTGCTTGTACTGAGGCATGTTGCTTATGCGTCCGGTCTGGGTGTTGAGCAGGTCGATGTTACCGTTGTCATAGACCAACGCAAGTATATGCTGCGAGCTACTGTAGTCCATAAGCTTAATGCTGGCATCGGAGAGCCCAGTCGTCTTGCTGAGGAGGCGAACCTCCGTGGACTTGGTGTCGTAGTTGAGCAGCAGGCCACCCTCGTAGAGGCCATAGATGACACCACCGCAGTCGATGGCGTCAGTTAGTGTGCGGTAGCTGTTGTATATGGCCCACTGCGCCATAAGGTTCTGTGGCATGAGGCCCGCCAGCATAATGCAGAGCATGATGCAGAGATGCTTGGCGTGGCGGAGGTAATCTACAAGCTTGCTGACAGCGCGGGCACGATGGGACACAGTGTTCTTGATATCTACGCCGAGCTGGGCAAAGGTCTGAGTGGGGCGCTCGTTCTCGTTAATGCGGGGAGCAAAAATCGGATCGTAGCCAAAACCCTCCTCACCCCGAAGTTCGGTGACTATCTCGCCCTCCACGATACCCTCAAAGAGGTGTTCCTCCTCACCCTCAATGAGGGCGATGACGGTACGGAAGCGAGCTGTGCGGTCCTCCTTGTCGGCCAGTTCCTGGAGCAGCTTGGTGTTGTTGGCTTCGGGGTCGTGGTGGTCGGGGTAGGCATAGCGTGCGGTGTGCACGCCAGGTCGTCCTCCGAGGGCTGTCACCTCGAGACCCGTGTCGTCGGCAAAGCAGTCCACACCGTAGTGCTCGTGGATGTAGCGTGCTTTCTGCAGGGCATTGCCCTCCAGCGAGTCTGCTGTCTCAGGTATGTCATCGTGGCAATCGATGTCGGCCAGTGAGAGCACTTGTATGGTGTCTCCGAGCATGGCACGGATCTCTTCCAGTTTGTGAACGTTGTTGGTTGCAATTACGAGTTTGTTCATTGCGCTATGAGTGTTTATGTAAAGGAGGTCAGTGTATTAGAGCCCAGCCTTAGAGAGGTCGTTGGGCTGGGCCGAATCATGGAGAGCCCTGATATCGTCGGCATGTATGTTGATCACACGGCGCAGTTCCTTTTCGTTCTGGGCGGCTTTCACCTTAATCTTGTCAAAGCCGTATCCAAAGACACCGATCACCTTGGACTGGCTCACAAAGGCTCCTGGATCAACCGTCTGTATGATACGAAATATGTGGCTGCTTTCACGTTTACGGGCCATAACGACGAGTACCATGCGGTCAGCTTTGGTGTACCACCCCTGTCCCCTGAGCATCGTTACGCCGCGTCCAGTGGCGTTGATGACGGAGGCAATCTCCTCGTATTTGTTGCTAAAGATAAAGAACTGCACGCTCTCACGGCCCTTATCAACCACGTAGTCCAGCATGACGCTAGTGATCATCAGGGTGCAGTAGCCATAGAGCAGGTTGCTCACCGTGAAGCCAGGGATGAGTAGCGAGGAGCTGATGATGAGAAGGTCGCAGAACATCATAATCTGTCCGAGGGAGATGTCGCGATACTTGTTCACCATGGCTGCGATAATATCCGTGCCACCTGTGCTACCCTGGTGTAGGAACACATAGCCTATGCAGACACCCTGAATGACAGATCCTAAGATGCACGACATAAAGGCATCGTCCAAAAACTTGGGCATACCCTGTGGGGAAACTCCTAACTCGGGGTGCAGGGCTGCGTAGTCTAGACAGAGACCTTTGATCATGCCCAACAGGAAGGTGAGCACCACTACAGCATAGATGGTTTTGACGCAGAAACGCCAACCCAGCACCTTGATGGCGGCGCAGAGCAGGAACCCATTTACGATAAAGTAGGTGTACTGCGCCGGAAAACCTGTGGCATAGAACAGGATCGCACCTGCACCAGACACTCCGCCTGAGGGAATGAGGTGGGGTAGCTGGAAGCAGTTGAAGGCAATGGCATAACCCAACAGACCTAGGGCTATGACAATGTAGTCCTTGATCTCGGTTGCCAGATTAGTGTAGGAGGGTTTGCCCATTTTATTGAGGATTGGTGTTTGGGGATTTGACGAAGTGTCGGAGGGCCAGTACCTCGGCTCTATTGCTGGGGCTTGACCACAACGTTGACGATGCGCTTGGGCACGGCCACCACCTTCATGATCTGCATGCCGTCGAGGTACTTCTGCGACTCCTCAGCCGAGAGCACCTGCTGCTGCATCTGCTCGGGTGTGGCGTCGGCGCTGAAGGTCATGGAGTAGCGCACCTTGCCGTTGAACTGCACGCCGAGCGTCACGCTGTCCTCCCTGAGGTAGTCCTCGCAGTAGCTGGGCCACTGGGCGTCGCACACCGAGGTGTCGTGACCCATGGCGTGCCACAGCTCCTCGCCAAAGTGGGGCGCAAAGGGAGAGAGCAGCACGACGAGCGTCTCCAGCACCTCGCGGCTCTGGCACTTCTGTTGTTGAAGTTCGCCTACTGCAACCATAAAGGCGGGCACGCTTGTGTTGTAGGAGAACACCTCGATGTCTTCTGTCACTTTCTTTATGAGCTTGTGTAGCGTCTTGAGGTTTTCCTTGGTGGGTGCCTCGTCGGTGATGGCGATCTGATCGTCCTTAGTCCAGTAGAGGTTCCAGGCCTTCTTCAGGAAGCGGAAGCAGCCATCGATGCCTGCCACGTCCCAGGGCTTCGACTGCTCGATGGGGCCGAGGAACATCTCGTACAGGCGCAGCGTGTCAGCACCATAGCGGGCGCAGATGTCGTCGGGGTTCACTACGTTGTACTTCGACTTGGACATCTTCTCGATAGCCTGGCTCACGATGAACTGGCCCTGTGCGTTGCAGACGAACTCCGCCTCAGCATACTCGGGTCGCCACTGACGGAAACCCTCGACGTTGAGCACGTTGCCGCTGACAAAGCTGATGTCTGAGTGTATGGGGTCGCACTTCACGCCCTCGTAGTAGTACTCCTTGCTCTTCTTGTCGTCGCTGATGCGCTCCTCCAGCAGGTCAAAGCTGACGTACTTGCTGGTGCCGCTGACGCGGTGCACAAAGCTGCTCCAGCCCTGTATCATGCCCTGGTTGACGAGCTTCTGGAAGGGCTCCTCGCTCTTGCTCACGCCGAGGTCATAGAGGAACTTGTTCCAGAAGCGAGAATATATCAGGTGGCCCGTGGCATGCTCCGAGCCGCCCACGTACAGATCCACGCTCTGCCAGTACTGGCTGGCTTCCTCGCTGATGAGAGACTCATTGTTGTGGGGATCCATGTAGCGCAGATAATAGGCACTGCTGCCAGCAAAGCCTGGCATCGTGAAGAGTTCGAGAGGGAAGATGGTCTGTTCGTCCACGAGACTCTTATCCACAATCTTGCAGTTCACCTCGTCCCAGGCCCATACCTTAGCGTTGCCTAAAGGGGGCTCACCTGTCTTGGTGGGCTTGAAGTCCTCCACCTCAGGTAGCTGCACGGGCAGGCAGTCCTCGGGCACCATGGTGGGGATGCCCTGCTTGTAATATACGGGGAAGGGTTCACCCCAGTAGCGCTGACGGCTGAAGATGGCGTCGCGCAGGCGGTAGTTCACCTTGACTCGGCCCAGATGGTGCTCCGTCACGAACTGTTTGGTCTTGGCAATAGCTTCTTTGACGGTGCAGCCATTGAGACTAAATCCATCGAGGGTCTCCACGCCAGCTGCGGGTGAATTGCCCACGATGCCCTCCTTGGCGTCAAAGCTCTCCTCGCTCACATCTGCACCCTCAATGAGGGGGATGATGGGCAGATCGAAGTGCTTGGCAAAGGCATAGTCGCGACTGTCGTGAGCCGGCACGGCCATGATGGCGCCAGTACCATAGCCTGCCAGTACATACTCAGAGATATACACGGGGATCTCAGTGCCCGTGAAGGGGTTGATGGCGTAAGATCCACTGAATACACCCGTCACCTTGTGGTCAATCATACGTTCGCGCTCCGTGCGACCTTTGACATACTTGACATAGGCCTCCACCTCAGCCTTCTGGCTGTCGGCAGTGAGCTGACCTACGAGTTCGCTCTCGGGTGCCAGCACCATGAAGGTAACACCAAAGATCGTGTCAGCGCGTGTGGTGAAGATGGTAAAGTGACCCTCCTCTTCCCTTCCGTCAATGGAAGGGTTATGGTAGCGGAACTGCATCTCCGTGCCCTCCGAGCGGCCTATCCAGTTGCGCTGGGTCTCCTTGATGCTATCGCTCCACTGGATGGTATTCAGGCCATCGAGCAGGCGCTGCGAGTAGGCACTCACGCGGAGGCACCACTGGCGCATCCTCTTCTGTTCCACGGGGTAGCCGCCGCGTTCGCTCACGCCGTTCACCACCTCGTCGTTGGCCAGCACCGTGCCCAGCTCAGGACACCAGTTGACCATCGTCTCGCCCAGATACGCCAGGCGGTAGTTCATCAGCACGTCGCTCTTCTGCTTGGCATCCCAGGAGTTCCACTCCTCGGCGCTGAAGCTGAGATCTTCTGAGCAGGCCACATGGAGGTCCTCTGCACCATGCTCCTCAAAGTATTTGATGAGGCGTTCAATGGGTTTAGCCTTCTGGCATGTGGTGCAGAAGTAGCTATTGAACATCTTTTGGAACGCCCACTGCGTCCATTTGTAGTAGTCGGGCGAGCAGGTGCGCACCTCGCGGTCCCAGTCAAAGCTGAAGCCCAGCTGGTCCAGCTGCTCGCGGTAGCGGCCGATGTTCTCGTTGGTCGTCACTTCGGGGTGTTGCCCCGTCTGTATGGCATACTGTTCGGCGGGCAGTCCGTAGGCATCGTAGCCCATGGGATTGAGCACGTTGTAGCCTTGCAGACGCTTGTAGCGGGCGTATATGTCGCTGGCAATGTAGCCCAAGGGGTGTCCCACGTGCAGACCCGCACCGCTAGGGTAGGGGAACATGTTAAGCACGTAGTACTTGGGACGATCCTCGCGGGGCTCCACGTGATAGGTCTTTAGTTCGGCCCACTGCTTGCGCCAACGGGCTTCAATGTCTTGAAAGTTATATTCCATATATGTGTGTTCTATTATTCTATAGTATATTTTCGTGGCAAAGTTACACAAAATCTCTGAAAGAGCCAAACGATTGGGAGCTTTTCCACGCCTTGCTGTTGTGGGGAGGGACTAATTGAGGTGTTTGGCACCTCCCTCGATGTACAGGCCGCGTGATCTCTGGCTTACTCTGCGTCCCTGCAGATCATAACGTAGAGGGAGGGCTTTGGCTAGCTGTGGGCTTTGTATTTCGGTCTGGGTTCCATCGACCGTGGTGCAGTAGTGGGAGTAGCCTACTGTCTCGCCCCATAGCAGACTGATATGACTGATGCGGGCTGCACTGCTAGCCTGAAGATAAAGTACAGAGTGGGGCTCCGAGGGAACTATCTGCCCCTCGCCCTCACGAAATTGGCTACAGGAGCCTACAGCATTGGCTGAGGAGTTGGCCGTAGGCTCTGTTACGAGATAGATGGTGCCCGCGAACTCCTTGCCCGTCGTAGCACTACCCACCGTGAAACTGACTTGCAGGATGTGGGAGGGAGCCTCAATGCGGATGTAGGAGGGAATATCGTTCTTGCGTATCTGAAGAAAGTTTCCCCCTTTGTTCGATGTGCAGCGTGCTCCCCAGAGTACCTGATCGTCCTGCCACATACGTTCTGCATCGGCATACGCCTGGCCGTATTCCGAGGTGAAGTGTTCGACAATCTCCTCGTCCGTCAGTTCGGCCTGTCCGCCACTGTTGTTGTCGGCCAGGGCAAAGACGGCATAGTACGTCACGTCGTCCGTACCCATACGCTCCTCCGTGGGGCTAACCATCTTGGGTGCCTCATTTTGATTGCCCGCGATGGGGGAGCGCATCCACCCCCTAAAGGTCACGCCCTCTACCCTAGGGTCGGCAGGAAAGGGTATGCTCTGTCCCTCCACCACCTTCTGTGAGAGCGCGTTGTCCACTTTTGCGTTGATGCTGAAGCTAGCTGTATGGCTCACCACCTCCTGCTCCTCGATGAGTTCATACACCGTAATATCGCTGGCATAGCCGCCAGCGCTGTAGGCCTTGTAGGCATGGTCGGTTGTATTAGTATAGCCAAGATAACGTCCGGCAGTAGAGGTTATATGGGCCACGCCCTGTTCGTCAAAGCTGAACGTCCACACCGTGGGTTGGTTGCGTTGGGCTGTCAGCGTGAGCGTAGTGGAACTGCTGTTCTTGAGGTAGGCATTGGTAGCAAGGGAGCAGTTGCGCAGGAGGTAGCCGCTGGCGCTGCTCTCCAGTTCCCACACATAGGGCTCTGTGCCTGTGAGACTACTGCTGGCATAGTCGCTGGTGGTCTGTAGGGCACTATTGACAATGGTATTGGCCATCACGTAGCCCCCTTGCTCCATCACGTAGTATCTGCCCTCTCTGACAGAGTTTACTCGTTCTAGCCTGTAGGTTATCTCCTCACTCCGCATACTGATGGAGCAGAGGAGGGTGAGGTAAATGAGGAGGAGTCGGAAAAGAGGGGTGTGGGTGTTCATGGTCTAGTGAAGCTTAGTGTTTATTGTCTGTAAATAATGTAGGATAAGGAATCGGGGAGGGAGGAGGCTTTGTGAATTACTTCATTATCTTGCGACCACTCTGAATGTAGAGGCCGCGCTGAGCAGAATTTATGATACGCCCCTGCATGTCATAGCAGTCAAGGTCAAGGTTAACGTCAGATTCAACGTCTGTAATCCCCTCCGGAATACCCACAACCTGACAGCGAGTCGCGTTGGCTATGGTGCCATCGCTCTTGATGACGAGGGCGGTGACGTAGAGCTGGTTGCGCAGCACATGGGAGTTGATGAGGCGGCCTGTGGGCACGTGCAGGGTGTAGGTGGTGGTGATCTGCTGGCCTGCTGCGCACTGCTCGGGCAGGGCGGGGGAGTGGCGCTGGTCGTCGTGCTGCCAGGAGGAGTCGAGCAGCACGTCGTTATAGACGAGCTGCACGGAGGTACGGCCATACTGGCCCTCGTAGCAGAAGGGGGCGAGGTCGGCAGGATACTGGTCGGCGGTGAAGCTGGCATAGCTGTTGTCCTGCTGCCACTGGGGTTCACTGCCTGTCAGTCCATCGCCCGTGAGGACATAGGCCAGATAGGCTCCCTCGAGGTCGGTGAGCATGTCGGCGGTGGCTGTAGCCTCGATGGTGTTGAGCTCAGCGTCGGTGAAGCGGGCCGACACGCTCAGTTCAGCCTCGGGCAGGTCGGTGCAGAGGCGATCTACCACGGCGGGGGCGTTGAGATGGTCGTTACCACCGTAGTAGGGGTCAAAGAGCTCTGTCTTGCGATCGACCATGCAGAGCGGAGCACGCGAGGTGGGCAGGGTCTGCTGGTCGTAGTTGGGCTGATAGAGCGGGCTGTAGTTGTTGAAGCTGTGGACGGAGATGCCCAGTGCACGGTCGCTCATCTCCTGGCGGATGCGCTCCATGATGACCCAGCCGCTGGGACACCATCCGCAGCCTGTGCCCGTGACATCCTCCACGACGCTCATGCGCTTGGCGGCACGTGTGAGGGCATCGAGGCCGAAGGGGGCGGACTGCTCCTGTGTGGCATTGGGCTGACCGTTGATGTGGGTCAGGGTGAGCTGGCCCTCGTAGTGGCCTGCCGTGGCGGGCACGTCGAGGGGCAGGGTGATGAGACTCTGCTGATTGGTGGCGGGCTCGAGGGGCGTGGAGAGGGTGCAGGTGTGCTGGGTGGTCTGGCCACCAAGGCTGATGCTATAGCCCACGGACTGGATGGGCTGGGCGTTGAGTCCTGCCACGCTGACCTGTGCCTGAGTCGTCTGGCCTGCCACGCCCTTGACGGGCAGGATGCTGGCGGGACAGATATAGTCGTCGTGCGTCACAGTGCCCTCCAGAAAGAGCTGCATGGCAGAGGCACGCTCTGCGGAGAGGTCATCCCAGCCGCCGCCATAGACGGAGAGGGAGACGTAGAGGGAGGAGGGGATGGGGTTGCCATCGGTGCGGACGATGCCCACGGGGTTCTGGTCGTAGATGTCCAGCAGCTCGTCGATGGTGAAGAAGTAGCCTATGTAGAGGCCCCCCTCGGGGATGGTGATGGGCTGCTGGAGGTCTATGCGTACATAGCCTGCGGGCAGTGCCATGCCAGTGCAGTCCTGCGAGAGTAGGCTGGTGGAGCCCAACTTGTCGCCAGCCCAGAGACGCAGGGCGGTCATGTGGGAGGACTTGGCGGGAATGTTGACGGCCACGATGCGCTGGCCTACGAGTGACTCGCTGCCAGGTACGAGCATGCCCACGCCGTACTCTGCGGCATAGCCATAGCCGGTGCCCTTGAACTCTGTGCCAGTGGTGTAGCCCCACAGGGTCTCGGCCTGCACACTGGTCAGGCTGCAGAGGAGCGTGAGGAGGAGGGAGAGGATATTCTTCATGTGGTTGAGGGATGATGTATTGGGATGTCGAGGTATCGAAGTGTCGAGCTATCAAAGTGTCGAGCTATTGATATCTCGACACTATGGGTTAGCGGATATATTTGCGGCCCTGCTGGATGTAGAGGCCAGATTTTGGTAGTCGTACATACGACCGGCCCTGCAGGTCATAGCAGTCAAGGTCAGCGTCAGTGTTATCGTTGACGCGGACACCGGGCACGGAGAGCGTGGCGAGGGTGTCCCACTGCTTGCGCTCTATGCGGTTGACAACCTCATAGGTGCCGGGGACGCCGTCCTCGTAACTCTGATAGTACATAGACTCGGTGCGGGAGGTCCACTGATTGCCCACGGCGGGGTCGTAGGTGTAGTCGTACTTTTCGCCCTTGCGGACGGAGAGTGTCTCTGGCTGCTCTTGACTGGCAGTGATGGCCATCTCATGCTGTACGAGGTCGTGGTGTTCGTTGTAGGTATCTGTGGCACGCTCCACCATATAGAGAACGGGCTGACCCTCCTCTGATCGATAGGTGCGGAACTCCTCCACGGCGCTGCCGTTGTCGTCGGTCATGCGCAGGGAGTGCTCTCTACGCAGTCCAGTGGAGTAGGTCTGTGTGGCCACATAGTCGGAAGGGTGCTCAGTGCTATAGTCCACACGGATGTCGTACTCTCCCTCCTGCTGGCTATAGACGTGAGCAGACTTGAGACGGTTGTCGCCCATGAGGCAGTCGGCAGGATCGATGACCTGACCCGCAAAGCGGTCCCACTCCATGTCGGTCCAGCGCTCATCGACAACGAGCGTGACCTCCTCGGTGATAGGGTCCATGTTGTAGAGCTCCTTAGTGTAGGTGCGGAGTTGACCATTCTCGTAGGTGTAGGTCTTGACGTAGGAGATGGGCAGGTCGGGCACCTCACCCTGGGCGGGGGTATAGTCGGCTACACGGGTGATTTGACCCTGCTCATCGCGGGTGATGGCTATCTTCTGCGCGGTGTAGATCATCCACTCGCCATCTACGCTCTGGTGTCCCACCTTGTAGGTACACAGGGAGGGGATGAGTGGGTCGTAGGCCATGACGTCGGAGGTGTAGAGAATGAGGTTGCTGCGGTCATAACCACGGTAGTCGTCGATCTGGATGACGCGCCCCTGCTCGTCGTAGCGATAGACGAGGCTGTCGAGGTTGTCCCAGTTCTGCTCGATGCGCACGGCCACGCGGCCATGGCGGTCGTAGGTGAGATAAGTCTCCAGTGCTAGCTCGTTGTAGCTGCCACGGACAAAATACTCGGCCTCATACTGATGCAGCCAAGTGGACTCATCGGGAGTCTGGGCCCAGAGGCTTAGACTCCCGATGAGGATGAGGGTATAGAGAATTGTTTGCTTCATACAATATCTATATAGAATGTACGTGTGAGAGCCACTCGGTGGCTCCCACGTATTTACTTGACGAACTTCTTGCCGCCCTGCAGGAACAGGCCGCGGGCACCAGTGCTCTTGACGGCACGACCGCTGAGGTCATAGACGGGAGCAGTGGCCTGGTCGATGGTGATGCCAGCTACGCCAGCCTCGTCACCGCCCAGCTTGACCTGTGCTGCGTTGACAATCTCGTTGCTCTCCTGGTCGATGAGCAGAGCGATGAGACGGCAGTTCTGGATGTTGGTCACGTAGGGCTTGTCCTTGCTCGTACGGGGCAGAGTGAGGGTGTAGTTGTGGGTCATCTTCTGGCCCTTGTGGATGGCACCCTGCAGAGAGTTCTCGATACCCCAAGCCTCGGGGCAGTAGATGAGAACATCGTTGAAGATGGGCTTCCAGGGGTTGGGCATCTGAGTGAGTTCGTAGAGTTCGGGAGCCTCCTGCTTGTACTTCTGCTTGTCCTCTTCGCTGGTCTGAGTGATATAGTAGCTCATCTGCTGACCGAGTTCGAGCTTGTCCTCCGTGATGACATAGGTGAGAGCGTAGGGGCACTCCTTGCTGTCGAGCTGGAAGAGGGCGCTGGCCTGGATGTCGATGGTCTTCTGGTCCTCGCTGACCTCGGCCTTCTCAATGCTGACGGTGGCCTCGGTGATGAGACCGCGAACGTACTCCATATCGTTGCGGATGCCAAAGTAGCTCTGCTGTCTGCTGCCAAAGTAGGGATCACCACTGTAGAGACGGCTGATGACGCAAGAGGGAGCACCAGTGGCACCATAGGCTGCGAGTACGCCATCGAGGAATCCATAGGCCTTGGGGTCGGCACCAATGTGGCAGCCAATGAGGGCTACGTCCTCGCCATAGGTCTCGCGGAGCATATCCATGCCGACCATGCCACGGGGACACCAACCGCACCAGGTGCCGGTGGCCTCCTCGACTACGGGCGTACGGGTCACGTCGTCCTTCTCGTCGATGGCCACGATGCTACCGTCGATACCAGTCTTGAGGTTCACCTCGCGGCCGTTGATCTTGTTGACGGTGATGCGCATGGTCTCACGCTTAGCCTGAGTGGGAGCGAGCATATCGTCGTTGAGGCTACCGCGCTCCAGGAACTTGATACCATCGGTAAAGGCGAGGGTGCTGGTGTTCTCGCCAGTGGTCACGTTGAACTTGGCAGTGAGGATGGGATCTACACCGTAGTTGGTGAAGGTGGCACTAACGGGCACCTTGGGATCGTTGGTGTAGCAGCGGCTCACCTTGACATCGTCAAAGTCGAGACCTACGTGGGGGAAACCATGCTCACCCTCGGTCTCAACGAAGCAGAAGAGACCTGCGGTGGGAGTCCACTTGAACTCTTCGAGCATAGGTTCAGTATAGTTGGTGTAGTCCTGCACCTTATTGTCGTGTACATCAGGATCGTCATCGCCCATCATGAAGGCATAGGAAGAGCGGCTGGTGGGGAGCAGAATAGAGTTGTGTGCCCAGTAACGGTCGGCCAGACCGCCAGCGGCATCGCGACCGTTGAGGTAGTTATCCTTGTAGTCGCCAGGGTACTTGATGGCGAAACCAATCTGGAGGTTGGGGTACTTGTCGGAGAAGGTGCCATCCCAGTTGTCATAGAGGTCCTCGTCCTTGATGTCGATACCTACGGGAGTGCCGAACTTGTAGTAGTTATAGCCCGCGTCCTTGACGTCAACATTGAGGTTGTAGGCAGGTTCGCCATCACCGTCACCCTTCACGATACCGTTGGGCTTGCTCATGATGTTAGCTACAGTCTCAGAGAAATCGTAGAAGTCGCTCCACAGGAGTGCCTTGTCAGGATCCTGCTCCGAGGGGTTCATAATGTAGAACTGGATCTGCTCAGCGTTGGGAGGAAGGATAAACCAGAGGCGCTTGGCCTTGTTGCCATAGAAGAACTTCAGCACGTCCTCGCGGTAGATAACGTATTCATAGCCAGTGACACCCTTGCGGACAGGGCGCCAGGGCTGATTGTACACCTGGGTGTTGTCCATAGGCAGGTAGGTCAGAACCTTGGCATCCTGCATGCTCTTCTTCCAGTTGGCCTGGAAGTCACCCTCGATGTCGTTGACGGGCACGTCGATGATCTCATCTACGCGGCTGTCGCCACCGCCACCGCCTTCGCCCTTCCATTCGTCGGGTACGGTGGTGAGGAAGAGGAAGTCGCTGGTGCTACCAACCTCGTCCTTGTCGCTTGCACCATAGTCTACAGGCCATACGAAGATGGTACCCGCTTCGTTCTGGATGCTGATGGCCTCATCGGCGTTGAACCCAAAGATGTCGAGGTAAAGGTTGGTGTAAACCATATAGCAGCCCTGGCGGAAAGCATTGCTGCCATCGATAGTCCAGTCGCAGCCGGTGCCGTCAATGAGAACATTGCCGCCGCTCATACCCTCGCCATTGGCGGAGAGATAGGTGGAGTTGCTGGTACGGATACGCCAGCTGCCATCGGCGTTCTGGTTGAACTGCCACTCGGCGGTGGCAGGGGCCGTGGGACTGGCAAGGAGGGTGCTACCCTTGGTGGTAAGGAAGTAGCCGTTGTCGCTGACAATGTAGTAGCGGTTGCCGGAGGTGGGAACCTCGGACACACGATCTCCTACATTGACCTGAGCATAGGTCACGAAGCTGACCATCAGCGCAGCGATGAGAAAGAGGATTCTTTTCATTGTGTGTTTAGAGTATTATAGGTTTTGTTTGTTGTTGTACAAATGTGGATACTATGATCACTGTCCGATGATCTTGCGACCATTAGTAATGTAGAGGCCACGCTGCTGGAGCTGATGGCCAATGGTGCGGCCCTGCAAATCGTAGGTGCGGTGGGTGGCGGGAGTAGTCTCAGTACCCACAGTAGTGAGGCTATTCGCATCGCCAGTGGTGAGCACACGGCTACGGGCGGCGTTGCTAATCTTGCCGTCGGCACCGATAACGAGGGCAGTGACATAAATCTTGTCGTAGTGTATGGCCTTGAGGAGTTCACCCTTGGGGGTGAAAGGGAGCGTCATGCTCAGGGTCTCCTGGGCATTGAGGGCGCAAGAACTGAAGGCCGGCGCTGAACTGTTGCCCTTGGCGTCCCAGCTGGAGCCTACGAGCACATCATCGTAGGTGAGGAGCACCTTACTCTGGCCATATTCGCCACCAGCGCAGAAGATACCGAGCTCACCATTACCTGCAGCATCCGACTCGAAAAAGTAGTTAGACTGCATCCAGGCGTTGGAGGTGCCAGTGAGTTCGTCGGCTGTTAGCACGAAGGCAATCTGACTGCCAGGGCTGTTGGTGAGGAACTTGGTGGTAGCACTTACACTGATGGAAGAGTTGGTCGCGTCGGTAAAGTAACCTTCAACTTCAACCTTGGCTGTGGCATCAATGTCGTTGTAGTAATCAATGCACTCATAGATGTTGCTGCGAACATCACCATAGAGGGGGTCGAGGTTGAGTCCAGTGCGGTCAATATGGCAGCTGGGAGCACCATCGAACTCCATGGTGGAGTAGTTGTAGCACATCATAGGGTCGTTGCCAGGATACTGGTGGATGGCTATCACGGCAGCATAGTCGCTCATCTTTTCCTTGACGTTCTTCATGCCCAGCCAGCCACGGGGGCAGTTACCGCAATAGGTTCCGGTATACTCCTCAATGATGGTGAGGCGGGGCACAATCTCAGCCACGGTGTTCACTGTGAAGCTGAAGGGTTCTGTCTTGGTGTCGTTGTCCTTACCATTGATCTTGTCAATGCTGATGGTACCCGTATGCGTGCCATCAGTGGCAGGGGCGGTAAAGCCCAAGGACTTTGTTACCTTGATGGTTAGACCCTCCTCGATAGGCTCATCGAGGGTGATGGTGCGTGTCTCCTTCTTACTGCCGAAGGTCACGGTATAGGTAAGCGTCTTGACGGGTTCGTTGCTGCTGGATGACAGACCCACGGTGACAAAGGCTTCCTTGCCGCTCTCAGACTTGCGGCACTTGGCAGACTCAATGGACATGAAGTTGCCCGTGAGGCTGACGTTGCTGATGAATATCTGCAGGGCCGTGGTGTTGTAGCGATCATCTACCCACCAGCCGTTATAGGTGTTGTCCCACGTACTGCCTTCGATGCAGCCCGCTATCATACCAAAGGGATAACCATAGTTGGTAGAGTAGCTAAATCCCACGTATAGACCTTTCTCTGGTATCTCAATAGGAGTGTCAAGATCAACTCGCTGATAGGCGTTAGCCTCCACAGGACCATTGTATTTCTTTTCGAAGAGCAGTGCTCCGAGATTTTCAGAGTAAGGCTCTATCGTATTGACACCCCATATAGAGATATTAGTGTAGTCGTCACTGGTGATGGGAAGGTTTAGTGCATGGATCTTGGCGCCCTTGAGTTCGCCATTACCGGGGACGTACATGGCACAACTGATAGGGTCGGGGTAGTCACTACCTTTTCCGCTGCCAAAGTAAGAAAACTCATTGGCGAGATTATAGCCCCAGATAGTGAGTTCCTGGGCGTTGATTTGGGTGAGGGAGGCCAGCAGGAGGCCTACCATCAGAGAAATCTTTCTGAACATTAGTCTTTTCTAGGTATAGGTGTAGGTTAGATAATACTATATCAGCGGATAACCTTGAGACCGCGCTCAAGGGTGATGCCACGCTGCTGCGCCTTGGTGCGACGGCCCTGGAGGTCGTAGCGGTCAAGGTTATCGTTAAGGTTACTGTTAACGACAGTCTCGATGCCTACGGGCACGGTGCGGATGACAGCGGTGGCGTAGGTCAGGTTGTTCTCGTCCAGCTTGGTGTCGTTGAGAGAGGTGATGGCTACCATCACGTAGTTGGTCAGCTTGTCGGTGCTGACACTGCTGCTCACATGCTGAGGAGCTACTACCTCTACGGGGAAGGTGGTGCTGCCGAACTCACCGCCCTTGAGGGGCTCAGTGAGGATAGCCTCACCATCAACGGGCTCAGTATAAACGGTGTCCTTCTGAGCAGATACACCTGAGCCCACAGAACGGATGGACTGGATGCGGTAACGGTAGCCCACCTTGTTAACGGTCTGTGTGCCGTAGTTCTGGATGGTGGCATTGGCAGTAGCCTTGGCGCCTACCTCAGTGGCGGGATAAGTAGCCAGAGAGAGGGTAGCTGCATACTCGGGCAGCTCCACCTTGCAGCGTACAGCGTTGGCAACGGTGCCGTCGGCCTTGAGTACAAAGGCGGTCACATAGAGCTGGTCGTACTTGAGGGCGGCCTTGAGAGTCGTCTTGGTGGGGATGGTCAGGGTGTAGTTGCTCTGCTCGATAGCGCCTGTGGCAGTAGTGCTGAAGGCAGGAGCACGGTTGACGGAACCACCACTGTTCCATGAGGAAGTGAGGAGCACGTCGTCATATACGAGAGTTACGGTGCTCTGAGCGTATTTGCCGCCCTTGCAGAAGTCAGCCAGACCTGTGCCCAGACCACCAGCCTCAGCTGCGGTGTAGCTGACAAAATAGTTGCTCTGCTTCCAGGAGGCGCTGGTGCCGGTAAGACCATCGGCGGTGAGGACAAATACGATGGATGAGCCCTTCAGATCGGTGAGGAACTCGGTAGAGGCCTTGGCTGTGACGGTCTTCATATCGCTGGAGAAGGCGGCTGTCAACTTCATATCCACCTCGGGCATGCTGCTGGCATTGACGGCTTCGGTGTAGGCCTTGATACCCTCGTCATTGGGGCCATAGAAGGGGTCGCACTCACCTCCCTTACGGTCAATGATGCAGCTGGGTGCACCTTCAAATCGGGGAGTCGCATACTCAGTCGTGTACATGGGGTCATTAGAGTTGTACTGGTGGATGGCAATGACGGCTGCCTTGTCTGCCATCTCCTCCTTGAGGATACCCATACCTACCCAGCCACGGGGGCAGAAGCCACAGCCCGTGCCTGTGAATTCCTCTACGACAGAGAGACGCTTGGCTTGACGGGTAACGACCGTAATTTTGCCTTCGATAGAGGTGGGGGTGACAGCCTCACCGTTAAGTTTGTTGATGGTCAGAGTATATTTGAGGTCCTTACCTTCCTTGCCTGTAGGAACGCTGGCGGTGAAGTTGCCAATCTTGTTCAAACCAGAGGCCACATTGGCCTTGGCTTCTTTCTCGTAGGTCTGGCCATCGCAGCTGACGGTGTAGCTGATGGAATTGATAGCCTTGGCGCTGCTGCTGATGAGACCAACGGAGATGGAGGCATCGGTGTTCACGGTGCTCGTCTGGCTGGTTGCAGAAGTCAGAGTGACATCGTAGTCCTTAAGCTTAACATTGGCAAGCTTTACGCGCATAGCCGAGCAACCATAGCCCTTGCTGGAGTAGTCCTCCCAGCTACCGCCTACAGAGAGCCAGAGGCCGTTGGGGGTATTATAGCTGGCGAGGAGGAGGGGGTACTGCTCTTGCTGACTACTTTTGGCGGTCTGGATAAAGGTGTAGCCCACATAGACCTTCTTGCCAACAGCCAGAGCGTAAGGCTCTGGGAGCTCTACGTCGTTGAAGCCCTTCTTTATGGTACCAGTGAAGCTGGCGGTGACAACAGGTTTGTTGAAGTCGGTGCTGGTGGAGATAAATACCTTGAGCTCCTTGACCGAAGTCTGGTTGAAGGGTACGCTAATGCTGGTGATGCTGGCGCCATCGAGTACACTGGATACGGGTAGTTCCATAGCAACGCCAAAGGTGCCAGTCTGGCCGTTGCCAAGACCGGGCATGGTACTAACATCAGTGCTGCCATAACCCCAATCTTCGGAGGTCTGTGCCACAATGTTCAGGCTGCCGAGGAGTACGGCTGCGAGGAGTAATAGTTTCTTCATGTTATTGTGTTGTTTTATTATTGTCACTATGTATGCGTGTTATAGCTATGGTGTGTGGGGGAGTGTCTTAGCTGTGGTGTGGCGCATTATCTCACTATGAGCTTGCGCCCCTGTTGTAGGAGGATGCCACTATGTCGCTTAGAGTCTGAATGCAACGTGCGGCCCAGGAGATCGTAGGCGGCTGAAGTGGTTGCTGCCAGAGTGTGGGAAGGAGTGGCAATGTGGGTCGGTTCCTCCACACGGCAGCGTGCGGCGTTGGCCACATGCCCCTGCTCGTCCAGCACGATGACGGTGGCGTAGATGCGCTGGAGGTCCAGTGCAGCGCGCAGGCTGGTGGAGGTAGGTAGCATCACGCGTCCTGTGTTGTGCTGGGTTGTGCCTGCCTGACGAGGAGAGGTAAAGGCTACGCTGGACACCCATGCCGTTCCTTGCTTGGTCCAGGTGCTGCCGATGAGCACGTCGTCATAGACGAGTTGAACGGGGTCGGTGCCGTACTTACCGCCCTTGCCAAAGATTTCCATACCCAGTCCTGGATAGAGCAGGTCGAGCATCCAGGCGGAGTTGTCGTTGTAGTAGTTGGTCTGTTTCCACTTGGTCTCACTGCCTGTCAGACCATCGGCGGTGAGAGCGTATGCTATGGTGTAGCCAGTACCGTCGGTGAGGAACTCCGTGGAGGAAGCTATCTCCACGCTATTGCCGTCAGCGCTATAGGATGCAGTGATCGTGGTGGCTACAGTGGGGAGGCACTGTTCGTTGTGACGCTTGAGAGTGGTGAGGATGCCCTCCTCGTTAGTGCCCTCAAGCGGGTCGGGGTAGAGCGAGCGGTCGAGCCAGCAGGCGGGAGCTCCTGTGAAGGAGGGTGTCCAGTAGTTGGCTACATACATGGGGTCGTTGCCGTTGTACTGGTGGATGGCAATGACACCAGCCTTGTCGCTGGCTTGCTCCTTGACGCGCTGCATGCCCAGCCAGCCTCGGGGGCAGTTACCGCAGCCCGTACCGGTGAACTCCTCTACGAGGGTGTAGCGTGGCGCCTGGCGTTCCACGGTGGTGGTGGACCCTGACATCTGCAGGGTAGTACCCACAACGCCTCCGTAGTTGATGCCGGTAATCTTGACAGTGGTGGGGTAGCGTCCTGCGGTGGTGGGTACGCTGTAGCTGAAGGGGATGGTGTAGGTACCATCGGTGGTCTCGCTGAGACTAAAGAGGTCGAGACTCTTGGAGGTGGTGACGCCACCGCAATTGACGGTGTAGTCAAGACAAAGCAGATAACCGTCTCCGGTGGTCTGTATGGTAAAAGCACTCTGGCTCTCACCGCCTTTGAGGGCAGGTGAGAGCGCGAGTGACTTGATATTCACACCCAGGTCGGCCCAAGCCGATGGGATGGTGCATAGCAAGGAGGCTACTAAGAGAACCCACTTGTTCATGCTGATACTTATGTTGGGTGGAGTGTCGGACGTGGCTTAGCGCACGAGGCACTTCTTGCCGTTCTTGATGAGCAGACCGCGGGTGCTGGCCTTGGCGAGACGACCCTGGAGGTCGTAGGCTACGCCAGCCTTGCTGCTGCTCTGGATGGCTGAGATGCCAGAGGGAAGTTCGCAGATGAAGGTCACCTCATTGGTGCTAGTTACCTTGCCGCCAACAATAACCTTATATTCAATCGTGCAGTTGCCTTGAGAGTAAACGTACTCACCCTCATCGATGTCAAAATAACCAGGCATCCATTCTACCTGTGTACGCATGGTCTTGCCAGCTCCGACGGTACCACTGCCAGTGGTAACGCTGGCACGACCAGACATCATCTCGCACTGATCGGGCCAGCAGAACTGAACGTCAGTACCCTTGGGAAGGCTCTTGGTGGTAAGAGTAAAGGCCACCTCGACATCCTTGCTACCCTTGTTCGTGATGGAGGGGCAGGGGCACTCGGCGTATGTGATAACACCATCTTCGGCCTCGACCTCGGCGTGGATAGTCATAGGCTGGCCATCGGTGTACTCCTTGCCCTCGGGGTCAACGAGTACAACCTGAGCAAAGGTGGGAGCTACCATAAGAGCGGCAGCAATAAGAGAGTAAATCTTCTTCATAAGCATTTATTATTTATTATTTGTTATTTCTTAATTTTACTTACTTACCAGAGGGAATTTGGCCACCTGGAGCACCTCGCCGTCGTTGGGCTGGCTGACAATCACTACAGAGTGGCAGTTGTCGGTGATGCCCTTGAACTTGGAGGCATCGTAGCTCAGGCTGAGTTCTGCGCTATGGCCTGCCTCGATGTGCATGGGCTCGCCATCATCAGCGGTCATGGTAGCGCGGAATGCACTCTTGTGTTCATAGTCTTTGTTGGTGGTGCCATCGGGCATCTTCTGGCGAGACACGATACCGTCCTCAATAATCCATACTTGTACCATGGCATCGATGTCTTTGGTGCTGGCCAACTTGACGTTGAAGGTCAGTGTCTTGCCGTCCTCGCCGCTCTGCTCGCAGTTATAGCTGCCGATGGTGATGGGGCTACTCTTTTGGAGCTGGGCGCGTACACCAGAGTGGAGGCCGTTCTGTACCTCGTTGCCACCTGTGTAGATTGCGCTGGTACGATCAATTCGTACGGTGGGCTGGGGTAGGTCCTTGCCGATCTTGTCAAAGCGGGTGTCGCCATAGGGAGTCCACAGGGCCATGCCGCGGCCCAGGTTGCCACTGTGTATGCTCACACCGATTACGTAGCCCTCGTACCCCTCTTCCAGACTCTCAATCACGTCGGTGGCGGTGGGGCAGTTGGGACAATTTTGACCGGTAAAGTCCTCTATGAGCACGTTGCGCTGAATGAGATTCTCGGGGAGGAAGGTCACGGGGGTAAGACGATCCTCGGGAGCAATGTCACTGCAGGCGCAGAGGAGCGCAGCTGCCATAATAATATATAATGTGTGCTTCATCAGAAGTTGTAGTTGTAGTTAATAGTGAAGCCCTTGGAGGCAGGAATGTAGCGGCACACACCGCCAGTGCAGTTTACGCCGGCACGGGTACGACCGTAGCCCAGTTGGAGGCGATGGCTCTTGATGTTGGCGGTGGCAGTGAAGTTGAAGTAGTGGGTCACGTCGCCGTAGTCCTCGCCGTTGGCAGACTCTGGACGACCTATCTGGTCGCTCACGCTGAACATGAGGTAGGGCGCTACGGAGAGCTCCAGCAGGCCAAAGCCCCAGTCGCCACTCTCGTGGTCGGTGTGCAGATACTGGGCCTCACCACGGAGGGTGAACTTCTTGTTAATCTTCCACTTGGGCTCAAAGATGGCAATGTAGCTCTTGATGTGGCCCTCGTGGTTCTGGATGACACGGTTGAAGTCCTGATACATCACCGTGGCGTGGAGTTCCCACTGCTTGTTGAGCTTGTGCTCGTACTGGATGTTGAAGTCCTGGTAGTAGCACTCGTCGCCCCACTTGAAGAAGGAGGACTTGTAGCCGTCCGTACGGTCCTGGGCACTGCCCTCAATGTTCTGGCGGTCAATGCTCTGCACGAGAGAGTAGTTGGCCTTGAACTTAGGAGCAAAGCGGCCCTTGAACTTGTAGGCCAGGCTGGCCTGGTAGGCCCACTCGCCGATGCGGTTGTCGTCCGTGCCAGTGGCATAGGGATACATGGCAGCCAGAGCGTAGGTGTGGTCGAGTGTGAAGGCGGGCTGGTGGTTGATAAAGCTCGTGGTGGAGTGGCTATCAGCACGCTTGGAGCGGAAGGCCATATTGTCAGAGCGCTTGGCCTGCACGAGGGCGGAGATACCGCTCTTGGAGTAGGCAGCAGAGAGCATGACGGCGTTGCCGGGACGATAGATGCCACCGTTGAGGGCCGTGTTGGGATCGGCTGACTTGTGGGCATACTCGGCCAGGACGTTGAAGCCAGCCTTCTGGAAGCGCAGGCGGGCATCCACGGCATTGACGAACTCGGGAACGGTCAGCAGATAGTTGCCGTTGTCAAAGTAGAGAGGATCGTGTGAGTCGTTCTCCCACTTGTTGACCCATGACAGACCGAGGCTGAGGTGAGTGCCCTTCTGCTGCCAGGGGGCGACGATCTCCTCGAGAGCCCACTCGCCGTCGAGACCGCTGATCACGCTGCGGTTGAGGCGCCAGTAGTTGCGTTGCACGCCAGAGAGGGCCTTGAGGCGGATGCCCTTGCCGGCATCGACTACGGCGCGGCCACCGAGCAGACTGTTGTCAACGCCCAAGGTGCGCTCCTCATAGGTGCGGAAGATAAAGCCGGAGCCAAACTGATCGTAGAAGTTACCCACGGTCAACTCCACGTGCTTGAGTTTGCCCTTGACCCAGATGTTGGGCAGACCCCATCCCTTGAAGTCCTGGTTGGGAGCGGAGGCAAAGCCAGGCATCGGCCACTGGGTGAGCTCAAAGCGGGCACCAGCATCCACGTGTTGACTCTGGAGCGTAGCGTCGGCGTAGGTGTTTGTCAAGAAGTATTTGTTGTCGTACTCGGAGGTGCCGATGCGGTCGTCCTGCTGGGGAGCAATCATCATGTCGCTCTGCACGGAGCCGTTCACCGTTACCTGTGCCTGTGCCTCAGTGCAGGGAGCGAGACTGCCCACGAGGAGCAGTCCGCCCATAGCTGCGAGATGCAGGGTGTGTGATAGTTCTGTCTTTTTCACAGGGAGTGTTCTGTAGTTGATGTTCAGAGTGTGAGTTGTGGACTATTTGCCCTGAATCTCTCTAATCTTCTCGATGAGTTCCTCCTCGGCGCCGTCGGTGTAGCCGTTGTGGCGATAGACGATGTTGCCCTTGCCGTCGATGATGAGCACGTAGGGAATCATCTGGATGCCGAGGCCACGCTTGAGGTCGGAGTTGGGGTCGAGCAGAATCTGCTCAAAGGGCCACTCGTTCTCGTCAACAAGGGGCTTGACCTTGTGGATGTTCTGAGCCTGGTCAATGCTGACGGCAACGAGGCGAACGCCGGTCTCTTCCTGCCACTCCTTGTACACCTCGCTGATAGCGGAGAGCTCACGGTTGCAAGGCTTGCACCAGGTTGCAAAGAAGTCGATAATGACGGGCTGGCCACCAGTGCCGAGGGTGTCGGTCTGTACCTTGTTGCCGTTGATGTCGTTGAGCACCATACGGGGCATCTGGGCCATAGCGGTGGCAGAGATAATCATGCCAACAAGCAGGATGTAGAGTCGCAAAGTTTTCATAATTATTGGTATTTATAGGTTTGACTTATGTATGCGCGCGAGCCCATCGTAGGCGTACGCGAATTTATTTGCGCGGCAAATTTACATAAAAAGCTTTAGAGTGCGCGGCAAAATGTAAGAGAAAGCGACGCAAATCTTACACTATGACGCTTTTTTGATAGGCGGAGTGCGCATTTTGCTTTTGCTCAAGGCCGCTTTCTCGTGGTGTAGGGTTTAGGGAAATTAGTGTATAGACTAAGAAAAACTAGTGTATAGACCAGGAATCACTAGTCTATAGTCTAGGAAAAACTCGCGTAGGGATTAAGAAAAATCACACATCACCTACGCCCTCAGTGTGCTGTTTTTTGATCGAGATAGCCAGTGTAGGTGTAGGTGATGTGGGGGATGTTGGGAGAAAATCTGCGTCTGAGTGTTATTTCTTGTCGCAGCAGGACTTTTCTTCCTTCTTGCAGCAAGTGTCAGCCTTCTTTTCGCAGCATTTTTCCTCCTTCTTGCAGCAGGAACCAGCCTTGGGGCAGGCACTCTTCTCACACTTGGCTGGAGCCACGGTGGCGGTGTAGCCAAACTTCTTGAAGCCAGCCTGGAGCTTCTCCACGGTGGTCTTGGCGGGATTGTAGGTGATGGTGACACTGCGCTTTTCTACGTTGGTAGTGAAGGACTTGACGCCCTTCTCGAACGAGATGTTCTTCTTTACCTTAGCTTCGCAGTTCTGGCACTCCAGCTGGGGAACATGGAAGGTGACAGTCTTGACTTCGCCCTTGGCGCTCAGGCTCAAGGAGAAGAGGGCCATAATGGCCAGGATGATGATGTTTTTCATGATTTAGGGGAATTATCTGGGTAAGTTAAATCTGAGTCCGGCATAGAGCATCCAACCATCAACAGGGCCCCATACCATAGTGGGGTCAAAGCGGTTGCCCCAGGGTTCGGAGGAGGCGATGATGGGGTTCTTCTGCGTGAAGTTGGTGAGGTTCTCACCACCCACATACACCGACCAGCGACGGAAATTGCGTGTGATCTGACCTGAGAGCTGCGGGAAGGCCTTGTATTCCTCCTCCCAGCTCTGGCTACCGTCCTGCAGCGTGTAGGGGAGAGGCATACGGCCCTTGCCGTTCACAGCCAGTGTGGCATCGAACTGCCAGTGGTCGAGGCGGGTCTTGTACTGCAGGGTGAGCAGGGCCTTGTAGCGCGAGGTGAGGGGGCGCTCACGCAGCTGACGCTCTCCCGTGGCAGAGAGATAGGTGCAGCGAGAGTCCGTCCAGCGGAAGGCTGCGGAGGCCGTGAAGCCCGTAAAGAAGGGGTAGGACAGCTCCACCTGTGCCACCTGGGAGTAGCTGCGGCCCTGGAGTTGATAGACGTGTACCTGATGGGGGGTCTGGTCAAAGTCCATGACGGCCTGCTTCTCAAAGTCGGTGTACGTATAGTCGGCTGTGATGTCGAGGTTGTGGCCTGCGACTGTCACCTTGAACTGAGCCGAGAGACCTGCATTCCAGTCGGACTCACGCAGTGCCTCACCGTCGTGGAGAACCACCTGGCGGCTACCAGAGAGGAGGTAGTTGTTCTCGTCCAGAACAAAGGCGGTGCGATAGCCCTTGCCAGCAGAGAGGCGGAAGTTCATGTGGTGAGAGGGGGTATATTTGAGGTGCAGTCGGGGAGTGACAAAGCTGCCCCACATCGAGCTGTAGTCGTAGCGCAGTCCAGGCTGTACGAGCAGCTTGTCGGCCACATTGAGGGCATACTGAGCATAGACACCGCCCACGGTCTCGTGCTGGCGATGAGCTGGAGTGAGACCCATGGAGTAGGGGATGAGGGTGTTGCGCTTCAGACCATCGTAGTTCAGGGATACACCCGTGGAGAGTGTGTGGTGATCATTGTTCCAGCCGCCCTCGTACATGAGTGAGCCATAGAGGTTGGTCTGCTCCACATCGTAGCGGGTGAGGCGCAGTGCCTCGTGGCCGAACATGGCATCCTGGTCGTGGTAGGAGCCAGAGAGGATGAGGGCAAGATTGCAGTTGTGGTCGCAGCCTGCAATGTAGGCGTTCTTCATGAAGCCCTCTACGCGGCGCGAGTCAATGTTGATGAGATAGGGCAGGGCCTGGGGATTGAAGGCCGAGGGCTCGATGTGCATGCCGGAGAGCTGACCAGAGCGGCGGTTCTCGTCGAGGAACTTGGCACCCACCTGGAACTCATAGTGGTCCGTCTGGTAGTGCCAGCGATTCATAAAGTTCATCTGCTCCACCTGTGGCATATCGCTCATATCGTCGTGGTTCATGTCGTGGTGGCGCAGGTCCTTGTCGTAGTGAGCCAATAGTGTGGTGCCCCATCCTGAGGGGAGCTTGAAGGTGGCATCGGCATTACCCTCCACGCGGCCCTTGGAGTTGCCGTAGAGATTGACGCTAAGATAGTCAGGATCAGGCTGCTGTGGTTTCTTGTACTCCACGTTGATCTGACCCGTCATGGCCTCGTAACCCTGCTTGACGGAGGTGATGCCCTTGCTCACCTGTATGCTCTGCATCCAGGGGCCAGGGATGTAGCCGAGGGCGTAGGGGGCGGCTATGGTGCGAAAGTTGGGGATGTTCTCCGTGAGCATCTGCACGTATGTGCCAGAGAGGCCGAGGAGGCGTATCTGCTTGGCGCCTGTTGCGGCATCGGAGTAGTTGACATCGACGGAGGCGGAGTTGACAAAGCTCTCACCCAGGTTGCAGCAGGCCGCCACACGGAGGCCAGCAGCGGTGATGAGCTCTTTGTTTTCAGCGGTGGTCCAGAGTTTGGTATTGGCCTTGCGCTTGGTGCGTACGCCAGCCTCGCGTAGCGTCTGCTCCTTGCCGTACTCGGGCACAGTGATAGTGTCCTGCGACAGGGCAGGTGCTGCGCTACTCAGGGCGAGCGCCAGGGCCATCGTTGAATAGGGTATCTTCATGCGTATCTAGGGATTTGCTGGTGCAAAGATACGTATATCTTTTTGCAAGTCAGTTGCAAAGGGGATTTTTGACCTTGACTTTAACCTTAACCCTTAGATCCTCTTAAAGCGCGTGTCCTCCACCACGATGTAGTGACCATCCACCTTGTAGGCATGGATGCGGGAGAGGTCCTTGGAGAGCTGGGGCTGCGAAATATAATAGCCCCGAGTGGCCAGGGCGAGACGTATCTCGTCCTGATCGCTCGGGGCCTCGTTGATAATTATTTGGCGGAGCACCTGTAGGCGTTGCAGTCTGTCCGCCATTTATTATTTCTTATTTGTTATTTATCACTTGGGTAGCGTCACCTGGAAGAGGTTGTTGTCCACGTGCTCACGCTTGATGCGAGCCTTCATCTCGTTGACAATCTCGGGGTACTGTGCCGCCACATCGTTATCCTCGTGGATGTCGGTGGCCAGGTCGTAGAGCTTGCAGTTGCCTGCGTTGACGACGAGCTTCCAGTTGCCCATGCGCAGACCCATCATGTTGGTCTCGTGGAACTCCCAGTACAGATGCTCGTGCTCCTGTTGCTCACCCTCGCCGGTGAGGGTAGGATAGATGGAGATGCCGTCAAAGTAGTCATTCTCGCCCTTGGGGTTGTACTTCTTGTAGTTATCTACCCCTGCGATGTCGGCGAAGGTGGCCATGAGGTCGTAGAAGGCAAACTGGTGGTCGCTCACGGTGCCGGGCTTGATTTTGGCGGGCCACTTGGCAATGAAGGGGATACGGATGCCACCCTCGTAGGTGGAGCGCTTCTTGCCCTGAAGGAGGCCGTCGCGGTTGAAGAAGTTGGGATCAGCACCACCCTCCTCGTGGGGGCCGTTGT
>JAKSLU010000049.1 GCA_024400995.1 Bacteroidaceae bacterium | reverse complement strand
CTTGAATAAGGTGTACCCTTACTTCTTACGAGCAGAGAGCTGACTCTCTATGGGATCGTCGTACTGCTTCTGGAGCTTGAGGAGTTCCTTCTTCAGACGCTTGAGTTGCTTCTCAGTGCCGGGCTTGCCGTAGATGTTGTGCATCTCGGTGGGGTCGCTGTTGAGGTCGTACATTTCCCACTGGTCGATGATCTGAGCGCGGCCGCCCATCTCCTCTTCGCTGGGGTAGAAGTGAACGAGCTTCCAGCCATCGGCAGTGCGCACACCATAGTGGCGGCGTACCTTGTGTTCGGCGGGGTACTCATAGTAGTGGTAGTACAGGGACTTGCGCCAGTTCTTGGGGTGCTGACCCTCGAGCAGAGGCAGGAGGCTCACACCCTGAATGTCGGCGGGGATGGGAGCACCAGCCAGATCGAGGAAGGTGGGAGCATAGTCAATGTTCTGTACCATCTCGGTGATATCACCCTTGGCCACAGGCTTGTTGTACTTGGTAGGCATACGCATCACGAGGGGAGTAGAGAAACTCTCTTCGTACATAAAGCGCTTATCGAACCAACCATGCTCACCCATGTAGAAGCCCTGATCGGAGGTATAGACCACGAGGGTGTTCTCGGAGAGTCCCGTCTCGTCGAGGTAGTCGAGCAGACGGCCTACGTTGTCGTCAAAGGTCTTGAGCACCTTGGCGTAGTCACGCATGAAGCGCTGGAACTTAAACTCCTTCAGAGCCTGTCCCTTGAGGTTGCGACTGCGGAAGTCGATAGCCAGTGAGTCATAGAACTGGTCGTAGATGGCGCGATCACGGGTGTTGAGGCGACCCACATAGCCGAGATAGGTACCGGTGAGGTGGGTGCGCACATTGGGGTCGAACATCTTAATGTCGTAGTCCATTGTCATGTCAGTATTGGAGGCAATGGACATCTCCTGATCGGCAGCAGCCTGACGGCCCTCCCAGGTGTCGTTGAAGTTGTCGGGCATCTTGAAGGTCACGTCCTCATACTCGCGGAGGTACTTGATCTCTGGGAGCCAGTCGCGGTGGCATGCCTTCTCGTGGAGGAAGAGTGCAAAGGGCTTGTCGGTCTTCTGCTGCTCGTTCATCCAGTTGATAGCCTTGTCGGTGAGCAGGTTGGTGAGATAACCCTCCTCACGGTGGGTCTTGCCATCCATAGTGATGAAGGTAGGATTGTAGTACTCACCCTGACCAGGAATGATTTCGTAGTGGTCAAAGCCAGTAGGTGTGCTCACGAGGTGCCACTTACCGATGAGTGCGGTGCTGTAGCCAGCCTGCTGCAGGAGCTTGGGCATGGTCTGCTGCGAACCATCGAACACACCGTGCTCGTTGTTGGTAAAGCCATTCTTGTGGCTGTGCTTACCTGTGATCATGCAGGCGCGGCTGGGACCAGAGAGGGAGTTGGCCACGAAGGAGTTCACAAAGCGGACACCGTCGTTGGCAATACGATCGAGGTTAGGTGTCTGCACGTGTGACTTGTCGTAGCACGACATCATCTGCGCTGTGTGGTCGTCGGTCATGATGTACACGACGTTCCAGCGCTGCTGGGCCTGCGCTGCGAGGGGCAGCGCAGCCAGCAGAGGGAGATAGGTTTTCTTCATAAGGAAATAATGGTTGTCGTACTTACGACTTCTGTGTCATCTGATAGACGATGTCCATAATCTGCTTGCCGAGAGCATCGGCTTCCTCCATGGAGTGAGCCTCAGAGTACACGCGGATGATGGGCTCGGTGTTGGACTTGCGGAGGTGCACCCACTTGTCGGCAAAGTCAATCTTCACACCATCAATGTCCGTCACCTGCTCATCCTTGTAGAGTTCCTTGACCTTCTGCAAGATAGCAAAGATGTCGGTAGTAGGATCCAGGTCTATGCGGTTCTTGGCTATGTAGTATGTGGGCAGGCTGTCGCGCAGTTCGCTGGTGCGCATACCGCTCTTGGCCAAATGGGTCAGTAGCAGAGCGATACCTACGAGGGCGTCGCGACCACTGTGGATGGCGGGATAAATCACGCCACCGTTGCCCTCACCACCGATCACTGCACCGGTCTCCTTCATCTTGGTCACCACGTTGACCTCGCCCACAGCAGCGGGAGTATAGGTGCAGCCGTACTTTTCGGTCACGTCGCGCAGACCACGGGTAGAGGAGAGATTGCTGACGGTGTTGCCAGGAGTGTGTTGCAGGATGTAGTCAGCCACGGCCACGAGGGTATTCTCCTCGCCGAACATAGTGCCATCCTCGCAGATGAGTGCGAGACGGTCCACATCGGGATCCACTACAAAGCCGATGTCGTGGCGGCCCTTGCGCATCAGGTTGCGAATCTCGGTGAGGTGCTCCTTGAGGGGCTCGGGGTTGTGGGCAAAGTCACCAGTAGGTTCACCATTGAGCACTGTGATCTCCGTCACGCCGAGCTGACCGAGCAGCTTGGGCAGGATGATGCCACCCACGGAGTTTACGCAGTCAATGCACACACGGAAGTGAGCGCGGCTGATAGCATCAACGTCAACGAGTTCCAGATCCTTGACAGACTCGATGTGACGCTGGTCATAGCTAAAGTTCTTGATGTAGCAACCGAGGTTATCTACATCAGCAAAATCTACATTACCGTTGTTGGCCAGGCGCACAACCTCGCTTGCTTCAGTGGCAGGGAGGAACTCACCGCGCTCGTTGAGGAACTTGAGTGCGTTCCACTGGCGAGGATTGTGTGAGGCGGTGATGATGATACCACCTACGGCATGTTCCATCGTCACGGCGAGCTCGGTGGTGGGTGTTGAGGCCAGACCGATGTTCACCACGTCAAAGCCCATACCCATCAGGGTGCCGCACACCACGTGGGTTACCATCTCACCAGAGATGCGGGCGTCGCGGCCCACAACGATCTTACGGCGATAGGTACGGTTGACAACTTTCTCACGCAGACTGGCGTAAGCACTAACAGACTTGGCGATCTCAATAGGGCTAAGACCGTCGCTTGGCGCGCCACCGATGGTGCCGCGGAAACCGGAAATTGACTTAATGAGAGTCATAATATAAGGCCCCCTCCCTGCTCCCCTATTGGGGGAGTGCCTCGTTGTGCGTCGAGTCCGCCCTTATGACGGAGGCGCCCACTGAAATGAGGAGTACTGGGGCAGATTTAAGGGTTATGTAGTTGTGTATTTAGATATTCGGGATATTGCTGTGTTCCCGGTATTTCCGGAGATTCTGGAAAATCCGGAACTTCCGACGTTTCCAGAGGGGATTAGTTCTCCTTGTCCTTGAACTCAGTATATCCTGCCTGAGCGAGCACGTTGTACCACTGCAGGAGTTTTTTGATGTCGGAGAGGCGCACGCGATCCTGGTCCCATGTGGGCAGGGCGGTGGTCATGAACTCGTGGAGCTCAGTCTCAGAGGCAGTTTTGTGGGAGAGGGGAGAGGGACCCTGCAGAGCGTCGTAGATATTCTGGAATACCTGCATGAGTGCCACATCCTCCTCCTCAGTGTACATTGCAATGTCGTTGAGGGCGGTGATGCGGTCTCGCATACCAGCGGCAAAGCGCTTCTTCTGCTCATCCACAGTTTCCACAATCAGGGCGTTGTTGCCTCGGCTCACGAGGCGGTACAGGCCGGACTTACCGGCAATAGCGAGAATGGTATCTTTCATCGTAGTTATAGTATATACAAGTTATCGTTAAGGTTAAGGTTATCGTTTTCGTTTTCGTTATCGTCCATTATAATTACACATCGCGCGCTGAATTCCTTCGAGGGCAAAGGAGCGGACGGCATTGGCGGCCTGGCCTATGCGCTCATCCATGGCGGCCTTCTCCTCGGGCGTAAAGCCTCCGAGTACAAAGTCTATCTGTCCGCCCCGTGCATAGTCGTTGCCAATACCGAAGCGCAGTCGGGCATACTTCTGTGTGCCAAGTACGGAGGTGATGTGCTTCAGACCATTGTGTCCGCCTTCGCTTCCACTAGGCTTCATGCGCAGGGTGCCAAAGGGTAGGGCGAGGTCGTCGCTCACCACGAGCAGTTGGTCAGAGGTGAGCTTCTTTTCGTTGAGCCAGTAGCGCACGGCATTGCCGCTTAGGTTCATGTAAGTAGAGGGCTTGAGCAGGAACAGTTGCTGGTTCTTGATGCGTATCTGCGTGACAAAACCATAGCGCTTGTCCTCCCAGGTTGCCCCAGCGTCAGCCGCCAGTTTGTCCACGACCATAAAACCAATGTTATGGCGTGTTTCTGCGTATTCGCTTCCTATATTTCCGAGTCCTACTATGAGCAGCATATTATGGTCAACGTTAAGGTTAAGGTTATCGTTTTCGTTTTCGTTTTCGTTTTCGTTTTCGTTGAAAACCCTACTCCTGATCTTCTTCAATAATAAACTCCACATCTTCGGGGGTAATCTTTACTTGTTTCACGCCCAGCGGGGTACTCTTGAGCGCCAGATGGCAGCGGTTCGTGTCGCTGTGGAGTAGGTCCTCATAGTTCACTACGAGGATAAAGTTGTCCTCCGTAATGTCGCGGTACATTTTCATGCCCACCTGAAAGGTGATAGTCACCTTGGCAGGGAAGGTCTGCAAGTGTTTGCCCGCAGGAAAGTTCACCCCTTGCACGGGCACCTGCACGCTCTTTTCTACCATGCGGTCAGTGTAGGCGCGCACCTGCACCTCCTGGGGCTGGAACTTGGCTCCTCGCACAGGCGCAATTTCACGATTTATTATTAAGGTGTCCGTCACGTTCGTATAGTTCACGGGCTTGAGCCATGCCGCCGTGATGGTGTCGAGCACCTGCTTGGAGGCATACACCAGTACGCTGTCCTTGCCCAGGCGTATGTCGGCCAATGCATAGCCCCCGGCGGGTTCTATGTTGCCCTGCCAGCGTACGGGCACACGTTTGCGCAGCCCGTAGTTGTAGAAGACCTCTAGAGTATCGGGTCTGCAACCAAGATACGCAAAGTCATGCTGCGCCAGCACCCCTTTGAGCACCTCGTTCGTCAGCAGACGGATATGGTCGTTGCCATTCTGGTAATCGTTAAAGTCGATTGTCACCTTGTTCAGGCTTCGATGTCCATAGACGTAGGGCAGGAGGTTGATACCCTTGTCGCGCACGCGGATACGGACCTGACGAGGAAGTTCGGTGGTGATGACCACGTTGTTGGGCACGTTCACAAGTTCGAGAGGCACGTCTATCTCCTGTTCGTAGTCCTGGTTGACAGCCTGGAACCACCAGAATGCTGCTGCCAGTACTACGAAGAAGATGTACAGCAGTACCTCTTTCTTCTTGGGTGCCTTCATGGTCTATTATTTTGTACCACCAACAATCGCGCTCTTGTCGAACACGATTTCCACGCCAGTAGCTACCTTGAGGGTCACGGTGGTGGTATCTACAGCCTTCACGGTGCCATGTATGCCACCCGTGGTGACCACATCCTGGCCGATAGTGAGTGAGTTGCGGAACTTCTCGATTTCCTTCTGGCGCTTGCTCTGAGGACGGATCATAAAGAAATAGACAATGGCAAACAGGGCCACCATCATCACGATGCTGGGCATCGCGCTCTGTTCTACTTGGAGTATTGTTATCATATCGTTAAAGTTTTCGTTTTCGTTTTCGTTATTGTTATCGTTATCGTTATTGTCACTTCGCTATCACCCCCTCTGCCTTCAGGCCCTTGACGATGCTGTCGAGCACACCGTTGATGTAGTGACCGCTTTTAGGGGTAGAGTAGCACTTGGCCATATTGATGTACTCATTGAAGGTTACGTTCAGCGGAATCTCACTGAATGTCAATACCTCAGCCAGAGCCAACTGCATAATCAGGATGTCCATCAGTGCCACACGGCTAAAGTCCCATCCTCTCACTCTCTCGCTCATCATGTCGCGCAGTTCGTCGCAACGCTTGATGGCGGCGGTGAGTAGTTTAGCACCAAACTCAGGGTCTTCGCCCTCATCATAGGCCTGGAGTAGGGGAGTGTCCTCGTTGTCCTTCTCGTTCAGACGCTTGATGGTCTTCAGTACAAAGGAATCAACGATGTCCTTGTCGTCATTCCAGTAGATACTCTGCTCCTCCAGTATCTCGTCCATGTCCTCGTTCTCCGTAAGGAGCTGCTTGTAGAGGGCGCGGATGAGCTCGCGATCAGCCTCAAAGGAGCGATCCTCTCTGGCTACGTACTCGCCCATCAGGTTGCTCTGTACGAACAGGTCCACCACTCTCTTCAGAAAGGTGTCACCCACAGCCCACAACTCACGGCGGTGTGCCTTGAAGGCCTCCAGTTCCTTGTTCTCCTGCAGCATGAGTAGCAGCTTGTTCTCTGCCAGATAGGCGTCGTAGGGCTTCTCCTCGAGCTCGGTGCGCAGACGCTGGGCACGTAGTTCGATACTCTCGGCACGGCGTTCGGCATAGTAGCGCACGTCGGTGAGTAGCGCCAACATGTGGAGGTAGAGTTCATGCGAGGCCTCCAGGCTCTTCTCGAGTTCTTTCAGACTGTCGTAGAGCGTGCTGGTCTCGTCCTGGTAGTGTGCGTAAAGGATTTGAACCGTCTTCAGACGGGTAAGAGCGCGGTTTATCATACGAATATATTATATATAGGTATCAAAATGATGCTGCAAAGATACGCATTTTTCCCGAAACTACCGCATTTTTATAGAGAAAGTTTGGCCGATTGGTAGAAAATGCGTAACTTTGTCCCCGAATTCAACCACGTGTGATGGTGAATTAAGCCAATTATTAACTTAATTTAGAGTAACACAACTCCTATGAAAGAAATCTCTATCACTGGTAGTGTTCGTACCGAGATTGGTAAGAAGGCTACAAAGGCCGTTCGCGCTCAGGGTCTCGTTCCCTGCGTAATCTACGGCGAGAAGAAGGGTGAGAATGGTCTCCCCGAGGCAGTACACTTCGTTGTTTCCGAGAAGGAAATCAACAAGCTCATCTACACTCCCGACATCTATCTAGTTCACGTTACCATCGACGGCAAGGCTTGCCTGGCTGTTGTTAAGGACGTACAGTTCCACGCTGTAAAGGACAACGTGCTCCACGTTGACTTCTACGAGGTAACTCCCGAGAAGCCCATCGTGATGGCAGTGCCCATCGCTCCTCAGGGTCTCGCTGAGGGTGTACGTGCTGGTGGTAAGCTCATCGGCATGGTTCGTAAGCTCAAGGTGCGTGCCGTTCCCGCTGCTATTCCTGAGAAGCTCACCATCGACGTGACCTCTCTGGGTCTTGGCAAGAGCGTTAAGTGCGGCGAACTTTCCTTCGAGGGTCTCGAGCTCGTTACCCCCAAGGAAGTTGTCGTTTACACCGTCAAGATGACCCGTGCTGCCCGTGGTGCTGCCGCTGCAGCCGCCAAGGGCTAATCCTCCTTTCATTAGAGCAACATTCCGAGCCGAGTCTCCCTGCGAGGCTCGGCTCAGTCTTTTTTTATGAAACGTATAGCAATTACCGGTGGCATTGGGAGTGGCAAGAGCACCCTGTGTCGGTTGCTGGAGGCAAGGGGTGTCCCTGTGTTCTACTGCGACCGAGAGGCCAAGCGCCTCATGGTCACCGACCCCGCCCTTCAGGCCGAGATAGTCGCCCTCCTCTCTTTGCCGCAGCCTCCTTCGGTCCCGTCCTTGCCGGAGCCTCCTTCGGTCCCGTCCTTGCCGGAGCCTCCTTCGGTCTCGTCCTTGCCGGAGCCTCCGGCAAGCTTCAAGGATGCCCTCCGTGTTTACATTTCTCAGGGGCCCGAATATGCTGACCGTATCAACCGTCTCGTCTGGCCTCGCGTAGCCACCGCATGGGAGCAGTTCTGCCAGACGTATGCCACGCTGGAGCCAGCCACCGAAACAGTCGTGATGGAGTGCGCTCTGCTCTTTGAGAGTGGATTCGATGCTTTGGTCGATACAACCGTCCTTGTTACCGCCCCCACCTCTCTTCGTCTGCAGCGCGTCGCCCAGCGCGATGGTATCACCCCCCAGCAGGTCTCAGCCATCATCGCTCTCCAGCTCCCCGGTGCCGACAAGGCCCGCCGCGCCACTCACATTCTCCCCAACGATAGCACTCCTGCTGATCTCCTCGCCGCTTACCAATCCCTAACCCTTAAAACCCTTAATCCTTAACCCTTAACCTATTAGATGGAAGCACGCATAGACAAGTGGCTTTGGGCCGCACGCATCTACAAGACCCGTACGCTGGCTTCAGAGGCCTGCAAGATGGGTCGTATCACCATCAATGGCGCACAAGCCAAACCCTCCCGCACCGTTAAGGAGGGAGACGCTGTCGGCGTCAAAAAATCCCCCATCACCTACACCTTCCGTGTCAAGCAGTGTATCGAGAAGAGGGTAGGGGCGCGCCTCATCCCCGAGGTACTCGACAACATTACCGCCCCCGAGCAGTATGAACTTCTTGAGATGTCCCGCATCAGTGGCTTTGTTGATCGTGCCCGCGGCACTGGGCGCCCCACCAAGAAGGACCGCCGTGCTCTCGACGACTTCGCTGGCATTGTTGATCTTGGCGAGTTTGCGGATTTCTCTGATTTTGACTTCGATATCGACGATGAGGAGTAAGCAAAATCCTAGAGCATAGACTAGTTTCCCTTAGAGTATAGACTAGTTTTTCTTAGTGTATAGATTAGTTTTCCCTAATGTATAGTCTAGTTTTCCCTAGAGTATAGGTTAGTCGCACATCCGTGAGAACTTGTATGATTTGTGCTTAAGGCTAGGCTCACTCTCCACATGATCCACCCCAATAAATCTATGACGTTTGGAATCGTCCAGGGTTATTGGGGTGGCTTGTTTTTTTCGATTAATGTAGGACTTCTTCTGTAGTAAAGGATCCTTTCTTCTCTCAAATTCGTTTTTTCTCTAAATTGCACACCCCCTTAGGAGTGCAATCTCTACATAATAATCTTGCGAACTTTTTTGTCGAATTTTGCGATTTTTTTAGATATTTCCGCTGGGATTTTGGCTTTTTTATTATATTTGCGCCTAGAAAGTGTGCATATACGCGCACGCTCATACACAAAAGTGCTTATGAAACAATATATACCTCCGACTCTCACTCTCCGTCCTATCTACCATGAAGGGATGCTCTGCGTAAGTATGCGCAAGAGAGTAATGATCGAACTTAACGACCAGTACCAGCATGGCTCCTCTGAGGAGGATGACTTCACCCTGTTTGGTACAGCACCTACCCATTCCTACGATAACCCCTTTGCGTCCCATGAACCATTTCAGTAAGCTAATATCAGCCCTCGTGCTGGTTCTCCTGACATGTCAGTTCGTGGCATGTAGCAACGAACGCGATGACGAGCTTCAGGGCTCCGTCTCTATGCGTACCCTCTCCCTCCAGGTGCAGGTTAATGATGCATCAAGCATGGACAATGCTAACGGTCGTCACCTGCTGCGTCAGGAGGTCATTGGCGATCCCGGCGTGCAGAGCACCTTTACCCCACCCACCACGCTCTATTGCGTTGTGTGGTGCAAGATTCCCCAGGGTGGCGACAAGGTCTATAAGCAGGCCTTCAAGATTACCAATGCCAGTTGGACTCCCAACACCACTGCCACCACCGATGCTCTCGGTCATCTCACCTATGCCGGTGGGCTCTATTCTACGAACCTGGATATCTCCCTTCCTCGCAGCGTCACCGAGGGTCGCCTCCTTGTCTTCGCTGTGCCTGAGGAAGTGATGGTGGCTAACTTCTCTGAGAGTGCCACTAAGCTGTTCTATGGCACGGAGTATAAGGAAGAACGCACCCTTGATGAACTCGTGCCCATGACTCAGAATAACGTTCCCATGACTGAGAGCGAACTCCAGGGTCTTACTTACAGCATTCCTGCTGGCAAGTTTACCGCTGCAGCCTCCAAGTCAAGTTCTGTCGCCGGTGCCGCTGGTGCTGCCAGCGATTTCCTCCGCAACGTGTTCTGTACCCCTTACGCTAGTACTGCCAATAACATTGCAGGTCGTGATGCCAGCCGTGTAGTGCTCTACCACAATGCTGCTCGTCTCGACATCAACTGGGAGGTTGCTGCCGACAAGCGTGCTCAGGGTGACTCCTGGGTCAAGTCCTTCACCGTCAACAACCTCAAAAGCACGGGTATCTCCT
>JAKSLU010000048.1 GCA_024400995.1 Bacteroidaceae bacterium | reverse complement strand
ACTATCTTTCATTTTGGCATTTGGCTGAAGACCTTTGGTGACGGTCTCGGTGATGACGGACTGCTTGTATGCTTTCAGTTCATCTATCATCTTCTCTTGTAGAGCAACCAGTTCATCTATCTCACCACACTTCTCATCAAGGAAGTTGGCAATGAGTTGTTGTTCTTGGAGTGAAGGTAAGCAAAGTAATGACCTTCTCAATTTATTTTGTTTTATACTTTGGAATGTAGTTCCAGTTGCGTCTACTCTTAAATCGTTGTAGAATTCAGAGTCAATAATGTGATAATAGAAATATTTCGTCTCGAAATAATCTTTATTAACTCGTATGCAAAATACAGATTCGTTAATGTTCCAACAGTTCGGTTCTTCATCAAGGATGTATGCTTGACCATCTTTAGATATGCTCGCAAATAAAATATCTCCTTTTTGTAACTGAGAACGTTCCTGTATAATATTGAATGTATCAATACTAATTCGGTCACAATTATCATCAAGGAATAATCTTCCATCCTTAAAATTACGAATAGTGACATAATAGTATTGTTCTTCCTTACTTAGTTCAAAGTTATCACGAGGATTTAGCCCTGTGGCCATCCTTGTAATACCTTGAGAAAAAGAAATAACCTCCCAATCCTTCGGTATCTCTCCAATCCAAGCGATACCACTATTTTTCATTTCTCTTGCCATACGCATTACCCCCTCATTATCTTAGCCATAAGTTCTGACTCCTGCTTCTCCAACTCTTGCAGAGAGGCAAAGATATCATCACTCTTGCGCGGAGCAACATACTTATAGAACTCACGGGTGAAGGGAATCTCGTAACCTACCTTGCTCTTCTTCTCATCGATCCAGGCATCAGGAGCGTATGGCAGGACATTCTTCTGCATATAGGCGGTGATGTCCTCCTTGAAGGGTATGGTCTCTGTGTCACGCTTACTGCTGTCTGCCTGTGGCTTGCCTTTCTTCAAAATGGGATTGCCATCCTCATCACAGATAGGACGCTCTACAACAACCTTGGTAAACTTGAAGTCATCATTGTCCTTGACCTTGGTTTCAACCACAAGGTCGCCATCGGTATATACTCCATTCTGGTAGGCAGTGTATGCCTTTTCCACCAAAGCAATGCTGGCATCATCAAACTCATTGCGCTTATTGCCAAGACTCTTTCTGCGCTTCACACAGCACTTGCTGGCATCCACAAGGAGAACTTTTCCTTGGTGCTCTGCCGATTTATTCTTTGTCACAACCCAGATGTATGTAGCAATACCCGTATTGTAGAACATATCGTTGGGTATCTGTATGATTGCCTCCAACCAATCGTTCTCAAGGAGGTAGCCACGGATACTGCTCTCACCACTGCCTGCATCACCCTTGAAGAGAGGTGAGCCATTCTGAATGATTGCCATGCGACCTGTGTCCTTTAGTTTGGCAATGCCATTGAGCATAAACAACTGCTGACTGTCACCAATAGCAGGCAAACCAACAGGGAAGCGACCAGCATCACCACGCTTTGCCTCTGTTTCAACAGCAGACTTCTCATTCTTCCACTCAATGCCGAAGGGTGGGTTGGAGATGATGTAGTCGAACTTGTATCCATCAAACTTATCATCAGAGAGCGTGTTGCCGTGCTTCATATTATCAGCATTGCCTCCCTTGATGAGAAGGTTTGCCTTGGCAATGGCAAAGGTCTGCTCGTTGAGTTCCTGACCAAACTCTGTCAGTTGTGCATCAGGGTCTATTTCGTGCAGTTTCTCACCCAGGCAGTCAAGCATTTGACTTGTGCCCATAGCCATATCATAGATGGTGGCAGTGATGCCTTCATCTGCCATTTGTTCTCTTTGTGGAGCAACCAGAATCTCTGCCATTAGGTATATGATGTCACGAGCAGTAAAATGTGCTCCTGCCTGTTCATCATAACTCTCGGAGAACTTTCTTACCAGTTCCTCAAAGATGTAGCCCATATCAACAGCCGAAATCTCATCGGCACCCATATAGGCTTTCTTTGAGCAGAACTCCTGGATGACATTGTAGAGTATGCCGTTATGGTCAAGTTTGGTTATTTCCTTATCAAAATCGAACTTCTCGATTATATCCACCACATTCTCGCTGAAATGATTCAGGTAAGAGCGGAAGTTATCTGCTATGTTATCTGGATCGGAGAGCAGTCCTTCGAATGAGAATGGTGAGATATTGTAGAAGTCAAAGCCACTGGCTGTGGTGAGAAAACCTTTCTTCACCATAAGACCACGCTCATCCAACTGCTTGTTCATATCAAGCACTTTCTGCTTGGTGGGAGCCAGCGTATCCGAGAAACGCTTGATGACACACATTGGCAGCACCACATTGCCATACTCGTGTGGCTTAAATACGCCTACGAGTTTATCAGCAATAGCCCATATGAGGTTAGCCTTCTCCTGTATATTGACGGTGGTTCGATGTTGAAGTTGCTCGGTGGACATAGTAGATTCTTTAGGATTCAAAATGCAAAAGTATCAAAATAAAATCGAAATCACATATCTTTTGCCGAAAAATAGTCATAAAAACTATGTTTTTAGGTGCTCTGCCGCCAATTTCGGCAAAATTGGGGTCCGAAATTCCGGCTCGGAGTCGCAATCCGCTGACCCGCAATCGTCCACAACAGGAACGACACACACAAAAAGAGGAGCCCTTTTGGACTCCTCTCTGCGGTGCGGACGGGACTCGAACCCGCGACCCCTAGCGTGACAGGCTAGTATTCTAACCAACTGAACTACCGCACCAGTTTGTTTCTTGTTTGCGAGTGCAAAAGTACGAACTTTTCCCGAATTACCAAAACTTTTAGCGCTTTTTTTTGCGGAAGTTGGCTTTTTTTACAATATTCGCTGGTATAGCTCTACGTTTTGATAACTGCCGTTGACAAAACACCAGTCTTTTAGTTCAGCGGTTCTCTCATAGCAGGAGCCTCTGAATAGTGCTTGCGAGGCCTCGTTGCTGGAGGGGACGAGGGCGTAGAGTTGGTGCAAGTGGGTGTAGCGGCGACAGTAGTCCTCCAACTGTAGTAGTGCTCCGTGTCCCAATCCACGTCCACGATAGGAACGTAGCAGGGCGATGCTGACCTCGGCACGCAGGGAACGGGCGTCGTAGTTGGTGAGATCGACCAGTCCCACGGCCTCACCATTGCTCTCAACGACCAGTCGCAGTTCGCCGCCATCCGTGATACTCGTGCCCATGGTGCGTATGTGCTGATGCAAGGCATGGCGGGAGTAGGGGGTGGCAGTGGAGCCGACATCCCACATGGCAGGGTCGTTCTCTATGGTATAGAGTAACTCCAGATCGGTGGGCTCAAGAGCGCGGAGACGGGTCATGAAAATGAAGGGTGAAAATGAAGAATTCAGGTTACGGGAGGGGGAGGGACGTTAGGAATAGCTCTGGTGGCAGGCGATGAGTACGCCCGTGTGGGGATTGAAGGTGCCGAGGGCGTAGTCGTGGCGTGGGTTCTCTGCAATGTGCTGGAGCATGTCGTAGAAGGACGTCTCGCCAGTGTTGAAGATGACGGCATCCACTGATCTGTCGGGCGTAGGTTTATGGCCCTCAGTAAGATCGATACCGTTGCGCTCGGCAATGTCGGCCAGTGTGGCGGCATCGGGAGCGGAGGGGTCGTAGTGGTAGAGGTCGGGTGACTTGTGATGCCCCATGTTGAAGAACTGCATTGTGGCCTTGAGCTGGTTGCTGAGCAGAGCCAGTAGTGCACGGCCAAAGATGGCAATGTGGATGGGCAATGAGAAGAGAAGGCTGCTGGAGGCCCAGTGCTTGCGGTAGAAGATGAGCATGGCCTCATAGAATGTATGAACGTAGCGGTAGGAGTTCTTCTTGGTGCTCTCGCCCTTGTAGTGAAGTATGGGGGTAGGGTAGTAGTAGTTATGGTAGCCTCCCAGGAGGAGACGATAGGACAGGTCAATGTCCTCGCCATACATGAAGAACTGCTCGTCAAAACTGCCTACCTCGTCGAGTGCCTCCTTGCGACACATCATGCAGGCGCCAGAGATGATCTCAATCTCGCAGGGC
Source organism: Bacteroidaceae bacterium (assembly GCA_024400995.1). Lineage (GTDB taxonomy): Bacteria > Bacteroidota > Bacteroidia > Bacteroidales > Bacteroidaceae > Alloprevotella. The sequence continues at coordinate 7,360 of JAKSLU010000048.1, read as the reverse complement.
TCATCCTTGGGTAGGTACTGCATGTAGTAACGGCCAAAGGTGCGGCTCTTGGGCATAAGGGTGCTGAGTCCTGTCATCTTGCAGAAGCTGACCCAGGGTGTGGGCAGAGCGCGTCGGCTCTCCTTGGCAAATGCACCATCGGCATTGATCATGTGCACACCCAGACCGCCCATGTCGGGGTGCTGATCGGCAAATTGTATCATATCTGCTAGCGTACGCTCGGTGATGAGGGTATCGGGATTGAGAAAGAGTATGTACTCGCCCTGAGAGCGGCGCACGGCCTGATTGTTGGCACGGCCAAAGCCCACATTGCGTGCATTGGCTATGATGCGCAGTGAGGGATAGATGGAGGTGGGGAAACGCTGGGCAATGTAGCCCACCGTATTGTCGGGTGAATCATTGTCAACGACAAACACCTCGCCCTCAATGCCGCCTTCCTTCAGGCTGGCAAAGATGCTGATGAGGCACTGCTCGACGTAGTGCTTGACGTTATAGCTGACGATTATGATAGATAGTTTCATGCTTGATAGTTGTCAGGAAGTTCAATGGCAAAGGTGGTGCCTCGTCCTACCTCTGAAGCCTCTACGTAGATGCGGCCGTGGTGGTATTCCTCCACGATGCGCTTGGCCAGGGAGAGACCTAGGCCCCAGCCACGTTTCTTGGTGGTAAATCCGGGACGGAAGACGGACTTGAAGTGCTGGCGTTCGATGCCCTTGCCTGTATCGGCAACCTCGACGAGCATCTGCCCTTGCTGGCGGCTCACATAGACGCTGATCTCGCCCTCACCCTGCATGGCATCAATGGCGTTCTTGCAGAGGTTCTCTATGACCCACTCAAAGAGCGGTGCGCACACACTGGCCATCATTTGAGGCTCGGCAAAGGTGGTGGTCATGCGCACCTTGTCGGAACTGCGGCGGTGTATGTAACTCACGACGTTCTGAACCACCTGGCAGAGGTCGGTGGGCTTCATCTCGGGGGCGCTGCCTATCTTGCTGAAGCGTTCTGCGATGAGTTGCAGACGTTTCACGTCGGTACTCATGTCGGGCAGTAGCGGGTCGTTCGGGTACTGCTCGCGCAGCACCTCCGTCCAGGCCATGAGAGAGGATATCGGGGTGCCGAGCTGATGGGCAGTCTCGCGGGAGAGGCCCACCCACACCTTGTTCTGCTCGGCGCGCTTGCTGCTGAGCAGGGCAAAGATGGCCACGGCTACAAAGAGTCCCACGATGCCCAACTGGACATAGGGGAACTGTGCTAGACGTGTGAGCATGAGGCTCTCGTCGTAGCACACACGGATGTAGTCCGGACGCTGGCCCTCGGGGGCTATGTTGATGCGTAGGCTCTTGCCGCTGCTAGTGATGCGATGGATGTCATTGGGGTTGTCCTCTGCTATGTTGCGGGTCAGGGTGACATCGCCGTGGCTGTCAAGAACAACGATGGGGATGTACTCGTTGCCGTTGATGACCTTCAGTACAAGTCCCATATCCGTGCTCTCGTCTGCGTTGGAAAGGGCGCGCATGGCCTCTGCCCACACCTCCATGTTGGCATGTTCTTCTGCCTGCAGGTCGCGGATGAGCCTATTGCTGACAAGGAGTGAGGCTACGGCAATGAGTAGGGCTGCAAAGACCAGCCCCACCTTGACGTAAGTCATGTTGTTCAGCCACGTAAACTTCATAGTTCTATGCCTCGGTGTTGGCCTGGTTGATAGATTCGATGTAGGAGAGCAGTTCGTTGCGTCCCATGCGCTTTTCGGAGGATGTCACAAAGTGAGGTGGGAGTTCCTCCCACTCCTCGTGCAGGGTGCGCAGAAATCGGTCCACGTTCTTGCGTGTCTCTCCCTGCTTGTTCTTGTCGGCCTTGGTAAAGACTATGCAGAAGGGCACCTGCTGCTCCCCCAGGAACTGGATGAAGTCCAGATCTATCTGCTGGGGCGTCAGACGGGAGTCGATGAGCACAAAGAGGCAGCTCAGTTGCTGACGGTCGCACACGTAGTGGTTGATGAGATTGTAGAGCTTGTCCATCTCCTTCTTGCCGCGCTTGGCATAGCCGTAGCCGGGGAGATCGACGAGATACCACTCTCCGTTGACGAGAAAATGGTTGATGAGCAGCGTCTTGCCTGGGGTGGAGGAGGTCATGGCCAGCCCCTTGCGACCTGTGAGCATGTTGATGAGTGACGACTTGCCCACGTTGCTGCGACCAATAAAGGCATATTCGGGCAGGTCAGTCTGCGGGCACATGTCAGCGCGGCTACTGCTGATGACAAATTCGGCACTATGTATTTCCATGCGTTTGAGGTCTTATATATTTATTATGTGAGGTGCAAAGTTAAGTATTTCTGCGCAATTAGCCAAAATAATTTTGATAATTGCTCCTTTCTTTGTAACTTTGCCAGCGTTATGCAATGGCTACCTACAACAAAGAAAGAATGTGAACGCCGCGGCTGGGATCGTCTGGACGTAATCCTATTCTCTGGCGATGCCTATGTGGATCACCCCTCCTTTGGCGCAGCTGTCATCGGTCGCACCATCGAGGCTATGGGTCTGCGCATAGCCATCGTGCCGCAGCCTGACTGGCACGGCGACTATCGCGACTTCAAAAAGTTGGGGCGCCCGCGTCTGTGCTTCATGATTTCTCCTGGCGCAATGGACTCTATGGTCAACAAGTACACAGCAGCCCGCCGCCTGCGCTCCGAGGATGCCTACTCCCCCGATGGCCGCCACGACTGCCGTCCGGAGATGCCCTCCATTGTATATGCGCGAATACTGAAGGAGTGCTTCCCCGACGTGCCCGTTGTCTTGGGCGGTATCGAGGCCTCGCTCCGCCGTCTCACCCACTATGACTACTGGCAGGATCGGCTACGTCCCTGTCTGCTGTGCGATAGCCCTGCCGATATGATAACCTACGGCATGGGCGAGCAGGTCACACAGGACCTCTGTCGCCTGCTGGAGGACAAGTTGCTACATGGTCGCGAGGAGGCAGAGTGCAGCGTCAAGGATTTTCGTCAACTGTTCCACAAGTACCCCCTCCGTCAGACCGTCACCCTGTGGCCCAAGGATGAGATACCTGGGGGCATACGCGAGGACGACATTATCCTCTATAGCCATGCCGACTGTCTTCGCAACAAGGAGCATCATGCGGCCAACTTCCGCCACATCGAGGAGCAGAGCAATGTCATGCACCCTCAGCGCCTGCTACAGGAGGTAGGGGATGGGACCTTCGCTGTTGTGGAACCGCCCTATCCTGTCATGACGCAGGAGCAGGTGGATGCTTCCTTTGATCTGCCTTATACCCGCCTGCCGCACCCCAAGTATAACGGCAAGCGCATCCCCGCCTACGAGATGATAAAGTTCTCGGTCAATCTCCACCGAGGTTGCTTTGGCGGCTGTGCCTTCTGTACCATATCTGCCCACCAGGGCAAGTTCATCATGTCCCGCTCCAAGGAGAGCATCCTGCGTGAGGTCAAGCAGATCATAGAGATGCCCGACTTCAAGGGATACCTCTCCGACCTTGGTGGTCCCTCGGCTAATATGTACATGATGAGTGGCAAGGACAAGAACATCTGCTCCAAGTGCCGCCGCCCCTCCTGCATACACCCTGGCGTGTGTCCCAACCTCAATGCCGACCACCGTCCGTTGCTCGATATCTATCGTGCTGTGGATGCCCTGCCTGGTATCAAGAAGAGCTTTATCGGTTCGGGTGTGCGCTACGACCTGCTGCTGCATGAGTACAAGGATCCTGCCCTGCGCAAAGCAGCAGAGGACTATACCCGTGAGCTCATAGTAAACCACGTCAGCGGTCGCCTCAAGGTAGCTCCTGAGCATACCGAGGACCGCGTACTCAAGTTCATGCGCAAGCCTTCGTTTACGCTCTTTGAGCGTTTCAAGCAGATCTTCGATCGCATCAACCGCCAGGCAGGCTTGCGTCAGCAGATTATCCCTTACTTCATGAGTAGTCACCCCGACTGTCATGACGAGGATATGGCATCCCTGGCCCGTATCACGCGTGGTCTGGACTTCAAGTTGGAGCAGGTACAGGACTTCACACCGACCCCCATGACCGTCAGTACCGAGGCTTGGTACTCTGGGGTGCATCCCTATACACTCCAGCCCTGCTATTGCGCCAAGACACCCGAGCAAAAGAAGCGCCAAAACCAGTACTTCTTCTGGTGGAAGGACGACAAGTCAAAGAATTCTAGAGAGTCTAGGAATCCTAGGGAATCTAGACAATCTAGAGAGTCTAGGAATTCTAGACAATCTAGGGACTCTCGCTCCTCCAATACATCCAACTCACCCAAGCCCAAACGTCCCCGCCGCTAACCCCTATCGCCACCCATTCCGCCGCTAAACGCCCATGGAATCGCTCCCCGCCCTCGTCACCGACCTGGCCCTGATCCTCATACTGGCAGGTGTCGTGTCTCTACTCTTCAAGAAGCTCAGGCAACCGCTTGTCCTGGGCTACATCGTGGCGGGTTTTCTGGCAGGTAAGAACATGCCCTACATGCCCTCCGTGGAGGACACAGGAGGTGTGGAGACCTGGTCGCAGATAGGTGTCATCTTCCTGATGTTCACCTTGGGTCTGGAGTTCTCCTTCAAGAAGATTATCCGCCAGGGGCCGCGCCCTCTCATCACCGCCTGCCTCGTCATGTTCTGCATGATGGCCGTGGGCAATGGCGTCGGTCACCTCTTTGGGTGGAGTCAGATGGACTGTCTCTTTCTGGGTGGAATGCTCGCTATGAGTTCCACCACAATCATCTTCAAGGCCTTTAGCGACCTGGGGCTCATGCAGCAAAAGTTCGCCTCGCGCGTCCTCTCCGTTCTCGTGCTGGAGGATATCCTCGGCATACTCCTCATGGTTGTGCTCAGTGGTGTGGCCGTGAGTCAGCGACTGGAGGGCAGTGAGCTTGCTCTGAGCCTGATGCAGTTGGGTTTCTTCCTTGTTCTATGGTTCGTGGTGGGCGTATTTGTTATCCCTACTCTGCTGCGCCGTACCAAGCGGCTGATGAACGGCGAGACCCTGCTCATCGTCAGTGTAGCCTGCTGCTTCCTACTCGTGGTCATAGCCGCCAGGGTAGGGTATAGTACAGCCTTTGGCGCCTTCATGATGGGCAGCATACTGGCAGAGACCGTAGAGGCGGAACGCATAGAGCGCCTCGTGGCCCCCGTCAAGGACCTCTTCGGTGCCATCTTCTTCGTGTCCGTCGGTATGCTCGTCGATCCCAGCGTGCTCGTAGAGTACTGGCTCCCCATCCTGGTGCTCACGGTGAGCATACTTGTGGGGCAGGCCGTGTTGGGCACGGGTAGTTTCCTCTTGACAGGTCATACACTCAAGACCTCCGTACAGTGCGGCTTTTCGTTGGCGCAGGTGGGCGAGTTCGCCTTTATTATCGCTAGTATGGGTCTGTCGCTGGGTGTGACCAGCCGCTTTCTCTATCCTGTCATTGTGGCTGTAAGCATAGTTACCACCTTCCTGACCCCCTACATGATTCGTCTGGCGCAGCGCCGCCACCTGCCTGCAGTCACGCTGCGTCTGCCCTACTCAGGCGAACATGCCAATACGGAGCGCGGGGCCTGGCACCAGCTCCTTGTGGCGCTTGGCATACAGGTGGGTGTCTATTCCATCCTCAGTGCAGCCTGCATACTGCTCTCCCTCAGCGCCTTGCTGATGTTCACCCGAGCCCTGTTGGGCCACTGGCCTGGCAATATCGTCTGCGGTCTGCTGACACTCGCCTTGGTAGCTCCCTTTCTCCGGGCTATAGTCATGCGCAAAAACCACTCAGAGGAGTGGCAGATGATTTCCCGTCATGGCTGGATGCACCGCCTCCTGCTCTTGCTCACCCTCCTGGTGCGTTTTGGTATAGCCACGTGCTACATATACTATGTACTGGACTACCTCTCTCCCTACCGCTACTACTGGCACTGGCTGGCAGCAGTCATGTTGATGCTCATCTTTTGCGGTAGCAGTCGTGTCAAGCGCATCAGCCGCCGACTGGAGAGTACCTTCCGTCGCAATCTCTCAGCTCGCGAGGAGCAGGTCGGTGATAGCGAGAACGAGGTACGTGCCTTTGCACGCCTTATGCTCAATGACGACGGCGACGAGGGCGAGGCTCCCATCATGCTCCGGCACATACGTCTCTCTGCCTCCATGCCCTTTTGCGGCAAGCCGTTGCGCGACTCTCGTCTCCGCGAGGACTATGGCTGTCAGGTCGTAGGCCTGGAACAGACGGATGGTAGCCTCCTCATGCCAGAGGCCGACTATGTGCTCCAACCAGACGACACACTCTGGCTTGTAGGGGAACAGAGCGCCCTCCTGCGCCTCCGCTCTATGGAGACCTCTGCCCTATAGAGTTGCGATTGTATCTATAATCATAATTAACTAATAATATAGACATACCATGATTAGTCAAGAACAAATCCAGCAGTTTGTGCGTCAGGCCCATCGTGTGGGCGACGCAGGTCTCACCATTTGCAGCAGCGGCAACCTGTCGTGGCGTGTGGGCGATGTAGCCCTCGTCAGTGGCACTGGCTCGTGGGTTCCCACCCTGCGTGAGGACCAGGTCAGCGTGTGCCGTGTGAGTGATGGTGAGGTGCTCAATGGTGTACGTCCCTCCATGGAGAGTGTCTTTCACCTCGGCGTGATGCGTGAGCGTCCTGATGTCAACGTCGTGCTCCACTTTCAGAGCCCCTATGCCACTCAGATAGCCTGCTCCGAGGTGCGCCCCGCCAGCTACAATGTGACGGCGGAGGTCCCCCTGCATGTAGGTCGTGTCATCCCTGAGATACCCTTCCTCTGCCCTGGCTCCCCCGAGTTGGCTGAGGCTGTGATAAGTGCGCTCAAGACCCGCAACAGCATCCAGCTCCTGCAGCATGGCCAGGTGGTCTGCGGTACGGACTTTGACGATGTGTTCCAGCGTGCTATGTTCTTTGAGATGGCTTGCCGCATTTGTGTCAAGGCCGACATGAAGCCCCGCGTCTTCAGCGAGGAGGAGGTTGATGCCCTGGAGCTCCGTTTCTTGGGCCACACCACCCGATAAAAAAATCCAGAAAAGGCTATGCATCACCTACACCTACACTCGGCTGGGTGTAGGTGTAGGTGATGTTGGTGTGTTTTGGGAAAAAATTAGTCGGCAAGAAAGGAAAATTAGTCGGCGACTACGAGAAATTAGTCGGCGACTACGAAAACCTACTCTTGGGTGTAGTGGTTCCTAATCCATAGAGTAGTGAGAACTCTCCTATAGAGTAGTGAGATAGAAGGACTGGAGGAATACAAACAAGAGGGTGTGTCAAAATGCTGGCACATCCTCTTTTCTTTCATGTTATTCTAACAATCAGGCAACTGTACGGAAAATCGTATGGCTGCCTGTTTT
>JAKSLU010000047.1 GCA_024400995.1 Bacteroidaceae bacterium | reverse complement strand
GAAACTATAGGCAAAAAATGCGTAGGTTTTTGACGTCTGTTTTGAACACCCTACCCTAAAGGGGTGACGCCTGAAAGGTCACTAGTAGTGGCTCCAGCCAGGACCGATAATGCAGGTTAAAGCATAACGAATTACGCTGGTGAGAGGTGTCAGAGGTGTCAGAGAAAAAGTAATCTGGAATTCTGGGGAGGGTTAGTCAAGCTTGAGGACGGCGAGGAAAGCCTTTTGGGGCACCTGTACGTTGCCGATTTTCTTGCCGCGCTTCTGCTTTTCGAGGCTATTTGCTCGCAAGCTCAGACTTTATGTCGTTGACTATGTAGGTATCCGACATTAGTTGGTACCCGTATTTTGGGTCGTGCAACTGCTGTCCCACAGTGGAGTTGTAGAAGATGAGCATAGCGCGCTTGGAGGACACATGCAGCTCCTCAGAGAGCTGCATTATGATGCGAGTAATCTTGCGAAAAAGCTGATAGTCTTTCATATTCTTCAAACATGTGCCTCCGTATGTGGTTGTCGTTACTTATCATACTCATAATTGTAGAGGGTTTCGATAATGTCGTCCGCCACATAGTTGGCACTTTGGGTGTGGAGGGTATCGTAGAACTTGAAGAGTCTTCCTTCAATGAGTCCTTGCACTTCAAGGCGCATAGTAAGTTCTGCAGGCGATATATTCATCTTGCGCGCAGCCGTCTCAATAGCAATCACGCAGAATTGCATTACATCGCTTTCGTGAGTTCGCGGTAATCCTTCCATATCATATATTATTAGTCAAGCTTGAGGACGGCGAGGAAGGCCTTTTGAGGCACCTGTACGTTGCCGATTTCCTTCATACGCTTCTTGCCGCGCTTCTGCTTTTCGAGGAGCTTGCGCTTACGGGAGATGTCGCCGCCATAGCACTTGGCCGTCACGTCCTTGCGCACCTGCTTGACGGTCTCGCGAGCTATAATCTTGGCACCGATGGCGGCCTGGATGGCGATGTCGAACTGCTGACGGGGGAGGAGTTCCTTGAGCTTTTCGCACATGCGGCGGCCAAAGGTGACGCTGTTATCGACATGCGTGAGGGTAGATAGGGCATCGACGGGCTCGCCGTTGAGGAGGATGTCGAGCTTGACGAGCTTGGAGGGACGCATACCGATGGGGTGATAGTCAAAGGAGGCGTAGCCCTTGGAGATGGACTTGAGCTTGTCGTAGAAGTCGATGACAATCTCAGCAAGCGGCATGTCGTAGTAGAGTTCTACGCGGTTGCCGCTGACGTACTCCTGCTTGACGAGTTCGCCGCGCTTGCCGAGACAGAGGGTCATGATGGGACCGATATAGTCGGTCTGCGTGATGATGCTGGCACGGATGTAGGGCTCCTCGATGTGCTCGATGGCGGCCACGTCAGGCATACCGGCGGGGTTGTGCACCTCCATCTTGTCACCGTGCTTGTCGAAGACGTCGTAGGACACGTTGGGCACGGTGGTGATGACGTTCATATTGAACTCGCGGTCGAGGCGCTCCTGCACTATCTCCATGTGGAGCAGACCGAGGAAGCCGCAACGGAAGCCAAAGCCCAGTGCCACGGACGACTCGGGCATGAAGGAGAGGGAGGCGTCGTTGAGCTGGAGCTTCTCCAGCGAAGCACGAAGATACTCAAAGTCCTCCGTCTCGATGGGATACACACCAGCGAAGACCATGGGCTTGACCTCCTCAAATCCAGCGATAGCCTCGCGGCAGGGGTTGTCCTGCGCGGTGATGGTGTCGCCCACCTTGACCTCGGTGGCGGTCTTGATGCCGGAGACGATGTAGCCCACGTCGCCGCAGTGGAGTGTCTGGCGGGGAGAGAGGTCCATCTTGAGCACACCTATCTCGTCGGCATCGTAGTTCTTCTGGGTGTTGACGAAGGTGACCTTCTGACCCTTGGAGATGCTGCCGTTGACTATCTTGAAGTAGGCAATGATGCCACGAAAGCTATTGAACACACTATCAAAGATGAGCGCCTGTAGGGGAGCCTCCTCATCGCCCTCGGGATGGGGGATGCGCTCTACGACGGCACGCAGAATGTCGTCCACACCCTGGCCGGTCTTGCCTGAGGCACGGATGATGTCCTCGCGCTTGCAGCCAATGAGTTCGATGATCTCGTCCTCCACCTCCTCGGGCATGGAGTTGGGCATGTCGCACTTGTTGAGCACGGGGATGATCTCCAGGTCGTGCTCGATGGCCATGTAGAGGTTGGAGATGGTCTGTGCCTGCACGCCCTGGGTGCTATCAACCACCAGCAGACAGCCCTCACAGGCTGCTATGGAGCGGCTCACCTCGTAGGCAAAATCGACGTGGCCCGGGGTGTCGATGAGGTTGAGGCGATAGGGAGCCTTGTCCTGGTACTCTGCCAACTCACCATCGTAGTGGTAGTCCATCTGTATGGCGTGGCTCTTGATGGTGATACCACGTTCCTTCTCTAGATCCATATCGTCGAGCATCTGGCCCTCAGTCACCTTGATGGTCTGAGTGCGTTCGAGGAGACGGTCGGCCAGGGTAGATTTGCCGTGGTCGATGTGGGCTATGATGCAGAAGTTGCGGATGTGTTTCATCTATGATTGTTCAAGAGTTCAATATGCGCTGCAAAGGTACGAAAAAAGCCCCACACGGCAAAGCCGAGCGGGACTTTTTTATAGTTTAGCGGCCGTCGGGCCGCGAGGTCAGGCAATTACTTGCCCTCCATCTGAGCCTTGAGAGCTGCGAGAGCGTCGATGTCACCGAGGCTGGTGGCAGCGGCTACGTTCTGAGCAGCGGGGGTCTCCTCACGCTTGGGAGCGGCAGAGGCCTTGCGGGCAGCCTTGCGGGCAGCGCGCTCCTCGGCACGAGCGGGATCCTCGAAGGTACGGCTGTGAGAGAGGATGATGCGGTGGCTATCCTTGTTGAACTCGATCACCTTGAAGGAGAGAGTCTCACCCTTCTCGGCCATAGAGCCGTCCTCCTTCTGGAGGTGCTTGGGAGTAGCAAAGCCCTCAACGCCCTGCTCGAGCTGTACGACAGCGCCCTTCTCCATCTTCTCGGTGATAGTGCCCTCGTGGGTAGTACCCTCGGCGAAGGTATCTGCGAGAGCCTCCCAGGGATTCTCCTCGAGCTGCTTGTGGCCGAGAGAGAGGCGACGGTTCTCCACGTCGATGTCGAGAACGACAACCTCCATGGGAGCACCGATCTGGGTGAACTCGCTGGGGTGCTTCACCTTCTTGGTCCAGCTGAGGTCGGAGATGTGGATGAGGCCATCAACACCCTCCTCCATCTCAACGAACACGCCGAAGTTGGTGAAGTTGCGAACCTTGGCATTGTGCTTGCTGCCAACGGGATACTTGCCCTCGATGTTGGCCCAGGGATCGTCCTTGAGCTGCTTAACGCCGAGAGACATCTTGCGCTCGGTGCGGTCGAGAGTGAGGATGACGGCCTCTACCTCTTCGCCTACCTTGAGGAAGTCCTGAGCGCTGCGGAGGTGCTGGCTCCAGCTCATCTCGCTGACGTGGATCAGGCCCTCAACGCCGGGAGCAACCTCAACGAATGCTCCGTAGTCGGCCATAACGACAACCTTGCCCTGAACCTTGTCGCCCACTTTGAGCTCGGGATCGAGAGCATCCCAGGGATGGGGAGTGAGCTGCTTGAGACCGAGAGCGATGCGCTTCTTCTCCTCATCAAAGTCGAGGATAACAACATTGATCTTCTGGTCGAGCTCAACGATCTCATCGGGACGGGTCACGCGGCCCCAGCTGAGGTCGGTGATGTGGATGAGACCATCAACACCACCGAGGTCGATGAATACGCCGTAGCTGGTGATGTTCTTGACGGTACCCTCGAGTACCTGGCCCTTCTGCAGCTTGGAGATGATCTCCATGCGCTGCTGCTCGAGCTCAGCCTCGATGAGAGCCTTGTGGCTAACAACCACGTTGCGGTACTCCTGGTTGATCTTGACGATCTGGAACTCCATGGTCTTGCCAACGAATACGTCGTAGTCGCGGATGGGCTTGACGTCGATCTGGCTGCCGGGCAGGAAGGCCTCGATGCCAAATACGTCAACGATCATGCCACCCTTGGTGCGGCACTTGATGTAGCCCTTAACGATTTCCTTAGCCTCGAGAGCGGCGTTAACGCGATCCCAGCTCTTGCTGGCGCGTGCCTTCTTGTGAGACAGTACGAGCTGACCCTTCTTGTCCTCCTGGTTCTCAACGTACACCTCAACGGTGTCGCCAACAGCGAGTTCGGGGTTGTAGCGGAATTCGCTAACGGGGATGATGCCGTCGCTCTTGTAGCCGATGTTAACGACTACCTCGCGCTTGTTGATGCTGATAACCTTGCCCTCAACAACCTCGTGATCGTTCACGCGGCCAAGGGTCTGGTCATAAGCTGCGGTGAGCTCCTCCACGCTCTGGGCGGTGGTAGAGCCGTTCTCGAATGCGTTCCAATCGAAGTCTGCGAGAGGAGCAACGTTCTTGAAATCTGCCATAATGGTAATGTAATAATGGTGGTAGCCACACCCTCGGGGTGCGCTTGCCGGGGTTAAAGGGTTAATAATGTGAATATAGTGTCTGGCCTCGGGGAGGCACAAACGGCTGCAAATTTACACAAAATCTGCGAGGCGGCCTATTTTTGCACCAATAAATTTGGATGGCTCGCACATTTTTGCTAATTTTGTCGCCTACAAATTACAAAATCCCCCTCCCGTATGTCCTATCTCACTATATATAAGGCCTCAGCCGGCAGTGGCAAGACCTTCACTCTGGCGGCCAAATACACGGCCTTTCTGCTCTCGGGCGACGAGATGGCCCACGCGCACCTCCTGGCCGTGACCTTTACGAACAAGGCCACTGGTGAGATGAAGGAGCGCATACTGCGCAGCCTCTACAGCATCGCTCACGGTCAGAATCCCAACGATGGGTTCCTCAAGCTCGTACGGGAGCACCTCACTGGCCGGGTAGCCCAGATGAGCCTCGACGACCTGCGCAAGCGGGCACAGCGATGCCTATCGGACCTCATCCACGACTACGACCACTTCACGGTGCAGACCATCGACTCGTTCTTTCAGAGTCTGCTGGCCAACCTGGCGCATGAGCTGGGACTGCCGGCCAACTTCCGCGTGCAGATTAACGACAAGGAGGTCTATGCCCGTGCCGTGGATAACATCATGGCGCGCATAGGTGCAGAGAAGCTGACGGACCCCAGCGATGTGAAGTTGCGCCACTGGGTACGCGACTTTATCCGCCTGCGCATTGGCGACGACAAGGGGTGGGAGATCAACCACGAGCTCAAGAACTTTGCCAGCCAGTTGAGCACCGATGCCTATATCGGCCACGCCGAGGAGCTCTCCGCCGCCATGAACAACATGGAGGCACTGCGTGACTTTGAGCAGGAGTTGCGCAAGCAGGAGGCTACGCTCAAGCAGATGGTTGTGAACAAGGCCAAGGAGGTGCACGACCACATACTGCAGCAGAGTGGCTGCGACGATGTCGCGGAGGCCTACGTCAAGTTGTTCAAGGGCAACTACCCCAACCATTTCGTTCCCTACATTCGCGACATTATCAGTGGCGACGTGAACAGAGAGCCCGCCAAGTCTATCCTCAAATACTGCGACAAGGGCACCGCGATTGGAGGCGAAATCAGAGCTCTGGAGGACCTGCGCACGCAACTCGCCCCCAGGGTCAACTCCTTCATGCTGGCACGCCGCAACATCAACGAGCTGCGCCTACTGGCCGACATTGCCCGCGAGGTGGACAAGATCAACGAGGAGGAGAACCACTTTATGCTGGGCAACACGCCCGTGCTCTTTGACCGCCTCATCGGCGACACGGATGCCCCCTTCGTGATGGAGCGTGCTGGCAACCGCTTTGAGCACATCATGATAGATGAGTTTCAGGACACGAGTCCCATACAATGGCGCAACTTTGAGAAGCTACTCATCAACAATATCGCGCAGGGACAGGAGAGCCTCATCGTGGGCGACGTCAAGCAGGGCATCTACCGCTTCCGTGGCGGTGACTGGCGCAAGCTGACAGAGCTCTCCGTCAACAACCCCAAGAACACCCACAACCTCGACACCAACTACCGCAGTGCGGAGCATGTCATCGGCTTCAACAATGCCATCTTCGCACAGATGCCCCAGACGATGCAGGTACCCTGGCCCGACGATGCCAAGCAGCAGACCAACAGCCAGAGAGGGGGCTACGTTCGCGTGCGCTACAACGACGAGGACCTCCTGGAGGATGTAGCCTCACAGATACGTATGCTCCGCGATGAGCAGGGGCTCAGCCTCAGTCAGATAGCCATCCTCATCCGCAACAACCACGATGCCGACGAGCTCATAGACCACTTCCGCCTCCACCACAACGACCTGCGCCTGATCAGCTCGGAGTCCTTCTATCTACGCAGCAGCCGGGCCGTTCAGCGTCTCATGGCGGCGCTGCGCTATCTGCGTGATGTGGGACACAAGGCTGAGGAGAAGGACCTCATCTCTCAGACCTATCTGGAGCAGGAGTCCCCTCTGCCCGAGGCCTTCGTTGAGCAGCGTGTACAACTGGCGCGCCGTCCGCTCTACGAACTGTGCGAGACCATCATCGAGATGTTCCAGCTGACGCAGTGTGAGGACGAGACGCCGTTCCTCTTCTACTTCCTCGACCAGGTGCTGGAGTATCTGGAGGAGAATCCCTCCAACCTGCATGACTTCGTCGCCTACTGGGACGAGGCGCTCTCCGGCAAGAGCATCCCCGGCGGTGAGTCCGATGCCATCCGCATCATCACGATCCACAAGTCCAAGGGCCTGGCGTTCCATACGGTGCTGATGCCCTTCTTTGACTGGAGGACAATCAAGTATCGTCCGGACAATATCCTGTGGTGTGACTGCAAGGAGGCTCCTCTGGACTACCTGCCTATCCTGCCCATCCATCCGCAGGCGGAGATGGGCAACAGCGTCTTTGCCGATGAGTACAACGAGGACCGCGAGGCACAACAGATCGAGAATCTCAATCTGGTCTATGTGGCCTTCACCCGAGCTGAGCACAACCTGCTGGTGTGGGCCTCCTGCAACCAGGCCAAAGAGAAGCCCTCCAAGAGTACCAGCAAAAAGGACAGCGCCCCCACCGTGGGTGAGGTGCTCTATGGCACTCTGCAGGCAGTCTGCAGCTCGGAGAGCATCCCGTTGAGCTGCGAGCGAGAGAACGATTGTCTGACCTACACCTATGGTTCGCCTCACCTGGAGGCAGTCTCCAAGCAGGAGCAGGGGAGCAAGGAGAGCACCAATCCCTTTGCCTATGTGGCCAGCGATGAGACTGTTCGCTTCACGCCCTGCCAGCGGAGCTTCCGCTTCCGCCAGAGCAGCAAGGCTCGCGAGTTCTTCACGCCTCTGACGGATGCCGAGGAGGGCTACCGCCACGATGGCACCCTGCTCCACGACATTATGTCCCGCATACAGACCACTGACGATATCACCGCGGCCCTACAGTGGGCGCAGCGTGAGGGGCTGGCCACGGCAGAGTGGGTGGAGCGACACCGGAGCTTCATCACGAGTCGCGTGACGAGTCCCAGGACGCGCGACTGGTTCTCCTCCCGCTGGCAGGTCTATAACGAGCAGGCCATCATCTGCCCCCACCCCACCCGACCGATGCTCACCACCCGACGCCCCGACCGTGTCATTACGGATGGGGAGCGCACGGTGGTCATCGACTTCAAGTTTGCCCGCCACAATGCCAACCACTACCTGCAGGTCGAGCAGTACTGCCAGCTGCTGCGCGAGATGGGGCACCAGCACGTGGAGGGATACCTCTGGTATGTATATAACAATGAAATAGTCGAAGTGGTCTCTAATAATATATAACGTATGTCCCAGTCTCACAATACCCCCTTCCTGCAGCTTGTAGCCCAGGACCTCTACAGACGCTTTGGCGGCGACCTGCGTCAGGTGACGGTTGTCTTCCCTGGCAAGCGTGCCAGCGTCTTCATGAACCAGTATCTCTACGAGGAGGCTGGCCACCGCGCCCTCTGGGCTCCCCGTTACACCACGATCAGTGAGCTCTTTGAGGAACTCTCGCCGCTGAGCATCAACGACCCTATCGACACCATCTGCCGCCTCTACGTGCACTATAGAGAGACCACTGGCGACCGCGACACGAGTCTCGACCGCTTCTATGGCTGGGGAGAGCGCCTGCTGGCCGACTTTGATGATATCGACAAGAACATAGCCTCCCGTGCCCACGTGCGCCAGCTCTTCTGCAACATTGCCGACATCAAGAACCTGGAGTCCCTGGACTACCTCTCCGAGGATCAGCGCAAGGTGCTCCGCGACTTCTTCCACGACTTCTCTCTGGCCGACAACTCCGTCATCCGCCAGCGCTTCATCACGCTGTGGGAGCAGATGTTCAGCATCTACGAGCGTCTCAACGCCGAACTCCGCGAGGAGGGTCTGGCCTACGAGGGTGCTCTCTTCCGCAGCGTGATCAACGAGCATCTGGCTGAGAGGAGCGAGGGCGTGTACGTCTTTGTGGGCCACAACGCCCTCTCGATGGTGGAGAAGGAGTTCCTGCGCCAGCTCCAGCATGAGGGACGCGCACAGTTCTACTGGGACTACGACGTGTACTACAACAACGACGTGAACGAGGCGGGCCACTTCCTGCGCGAAAATCTGCGGGAGTTCCCGAACAATCTCAGCGAGGAGCACTTTGACAACCTGCGCCACATTGAGAGCATCGAGTTTGCCAGTGCACCGACGGAGAATGCCCAGGCACGCTCCGTCCACTCCTGGCTCCAGGCTCATCCCTCCGACGATCCCACCCGCACCGCCGTGGTGCTGGCCAGTGAGTCGCTCCTGTTACCCGTGCTGCACTCCCTGCCCGACAGCGTGACGGACATCAATATCACCAAGGGCTTCCCACTGGGGCACACCCAGGCCTTTGCCTTTGTGGAGCGCTACTTTGGCACTACCCAGGAGACGGACCTCCGCGCCCTGCTCACCACTCTCCGCACTCAGGTGGAGCAGGAGGCTCGCAATGCCGCCCAGACAGATAATCCGGATAGTCTGGCCTCTCCGGAACAGCCGGAACAGCAAGACACCCCTGATCTGAACACCCTCATGGACACCGAGGCGTGGTACTACACCTATACGGTCATCGGTCGATTCCTCAATCTCGTGGAGAGCGAACGTCTCACCGACCTCACTCCCACCACGCTCCACAAGCTGGTGCGCATGAACCTGCGCCAGGTGAGCATCCCCTTTGAGGGTGAGCCGGCCATCGGTCTGCAGATTATGGGTGTGCTGGAGACACGCTGCCTGGACTTTGACAACGTGCTCATCCTCTCCGCCAACGAGAAGACCCTGCCGCGCGTCAGCTCCGACAACTCCTTTATCCCCTACAACCTGCGCCGCGCCTTCGGTCTGACCATCATCAACAACAAGACGGCGGTCTATGCCTACTACTTCTATCGCCTGCTGCAGCGTGCGCGCCACGTACGCTGCGTATATAACAGCAGTACGGAGGGCACCAACACGGGCGAGATGTCGCGCTTCATGACGCAGCTCATGGTAGAGAGCGACCTCCACATCGAGCATCTGACGCTCTCTGCAGCCCCCAACATCAGCAGCCATATGCCCACTCCCAAGTCCAAGCCCGAGGGCTACGGACTCAGCGTCAGCAGGCTCAGCCCCTCAGCCATCAACAAGTATATCACCTGTCCGCTGCAGTTCTACTATCAGTACATCGAAGAACTCCGCGAGCCGCAGAATCCCTCCGATGTGATAGCGGCCAATACGTTCGGCACGCTCTTCCACAAGGTGGCCGAACTCGTCTATCGCTATCTCTCGCGTGACCTCACCTTCCCCATCACCGCCACAGCCATCGAGGGTCTGCTCGGAGAGCATGAGCGCATGTGGCAGTTTGTCTGCCAGTCCTTTGGCGAGGTGATCCCTGCGGTTGATTTCAATGGTGTCGTGGCAGAGGTCCTCCTGCAGTACCTGCAACGCCTGCTGCGCTACGATGTCGGAGTGGCCCAGCAGGGGCCCATCGTCATCCGCGGACTGGAGGACAAGCACTACACTGACATACAGGTCCCCCTGCCCGATGGCACAGTGCGAACCATCAGCACGGGCGGCTACATCGACCGTCTGGACGAGGTTACGCTCAATGGGCAACGCACCCTGCGCGTGGTCGATTACAAGACGGGTGGAACGGAGGAGACTCTCAAGGAAGCCGGTGACCTCAACACCCTCTTCACTCCGAGTAAGAATCGCCCCAAATACATGCTACAGACTTTCCTCTACTGCACCGCTCTGGGAGGTGAACATAAGGAGGGCGAGGGCCGTCTGCCTGTCGTGCCAGCTCTCTACTTTGTCAACCACCCCATCGAGGAGCCCATCATCAAGGTGGCCAAGCAGCCCATGACCGACTTCGCTCCGCTGGAGGAGGAGTACACCCGGCAACTCACTGAGGTCATGAGTGAGATACTGGACGATTCCCGCAGCTTTGAGCCCCATTTGGAGGCCTGCCAGTCCAGCGATGGCTCCTACACCTGTCCCTTCTATCTACTCTGCCACGGATGACGCTACACACCTTATATAATATAATTGCGCAGACCCTCACGCCGCTCTATGGCGTGGGTGAGGCGCAGGCCATTGCCCGACTGGTACTGGAGACACAGTGCCAAGCCACGATGACGGACATTCTGCTGGATCGTCCCGCCCAAAATTGGGACCCGCACCTTCTGGAGCGACTGCAGGGGGGTGAGCCCGTGCAGTATGTGCTGGGTGAGGCCAGCTTCTGTGGCCACCGCATCATGGTAGCCCCCGGCGTGCTCATCCCCCGCCCCGAGACCGAGGCGCTGGTCCAAGAGATCTCCACCAATGGGGGAGCGGGCTCCGGGCTCCAGGGCGCGGGGAGGGGACTCCATATCCTCGACGTATGCACAGGCAGTGGTTGCATCGCTCTGGCCTACAAGCACCTCTATCCCGAGGCCTACGTGGAGGCATGGGACATCTCCCCCGAGGCTCTCACTATAGCCCAGCGCAACTTTGAGCAGCACGGTCTCGACATCACCCTCTGCCAGGTGGACCTTCTAGACCCGAGTACCTACCCTACTGCCGCCCCCCTTGCATCGACCTCCCAGCCGGATGGGGGCTCTTCCCCAAAGGGGGAGCGGGGAGGGGGCTTCACCCACATCGTCTCCAATCCGCCCTATGTTCTCTCCTCCGAGCGCGCGGACATGGAGGCACACGTGCTGGAGCATGAGCCAGAGTTGGCACTCTTCGTACCAGACGAGGACCCGCTACTCTTTTATCGTCCACTGGCCGAGCTCGCCATGGAACGACTTCTGCCCGGTGGCGACATACTCGTGGAGTGCAATACGGCCTATGTCAATACCGTGGCGGAACACTTCCGTTCCGTGGGCCTCAACCAGGTCACCGCTCTACCCGACTGCTTTGGCCTCCCCCGCTTTGTGAGGGGCGTAATATAAAGTTTGTCCAAAACTGTGCACTTGAGCACAAACGCCTGTAACACGTTATCGCATAAGTTATTACGAGTGTACAAGCTATACATCATTGTGCACTGTTGTACACTTCTGTGCGTAAGCGTCTCCGCGTTGACGCTTTATTGGTCAATTAAGAGCCGCTAAGCTCTTT
>JAKSLU010000046.1 GCA_024400995.1 Bacteroidaceae bacterium | reverse complement strand
ATTATTGTTTTGCATTCCATGCAAACTATGAGAATCAAAAGATGAAAGATGAAAAGGGTGTATTTATCTCTGCAGGAGAGTTTACTTATACTACATCAGATAAAGCAGTGTTGTCCCCATATCGTTGCTATATCAAAATTAGCGAAATAACTGATACGGAAGAAACAGACAATGGAACCAAATATACATATGGGGATCTTCAAGAACCTAGTGATTTTTTCAACGGCCACATGGCTAACTCAACCAGTATGTTTATATACGATATGGATTACGAAGGTATGACAACTGGTGTAGAGACTCTAATGAACAAGGATGGCGAATCAGCAAACTACATAGGCCGCCAGAATGTTTCTCATGACCTTTCGGGTCGCGCTGTGAGCAAGTCCACCAAGGGCTTATATATAGCAAATGGTAAAAAGATTATCGTAAAATAAAGTAAGGAGCGTAGCTATATGAAAACTTATATACTTCCCTGTGCTAAACTTATTAGTTTAGATGGCCAAGAGTTGCTTTTAACGACAAGTCAGCTAGAAAACAATAAGACCAATAACGAGGTAGGCATCGGAGGTGGTCCTACTGACGAAATCGTGGAGACCCAAGGTGTATCCGCTTCCAGTCTTTGGGATAGATGGGCTGACTAGCGAGAGATCCTATATAGAACATCTGAGGCTTGGTATCATGTGCCAGGCCTCTTGTGTTTTTTTAGAGCATACAAAACTCATTGGCTATACGCCACATGTAGTAGTCTGTACGCCAGATTTTTCTAGCCTATACACTAGTGCGCACTAGACCCTACGACAATTTTTCGTAGTCTATGGGGTAGTGTGTACTTTGTTTTATGTTGGATTTTGCTATGTGGATTTGCCAAAATATCACGGGGGGGGGTAAAATTGAAAAGAAATGTGGGGTATGGCTTTTGCTTATATCGAGGAGAATGAGTATATTTGCAGCGGAATACCTTTCGTTAACTTCGGAGGAAATTTATAGAACATCTTTAGACTAATATTACTAAACTATCTTACTTAACTATTAACTATCAACACCTACACATGAAAAACACCAATTTCATTTGGCGTACTGGCAAGTACGCACTCTCCCTGATGGTGGCTGTTGGCTCATGGCTTACCGCCACTCCTGTGCAGGCGCAAAACACCGATGCGGCTACCCAGAAGGCAGCTGCAGAGAAGATCATCAATGACTTCACGGGTGGCAAGCTCACCGTCAACGTCACTGTTGATCTCACTCCCACTGACGGCAAGGACAAGTTCTCCTACGAGTACACCGGAGGACAACTCCAGATCCATGCCTCCAACGGTGTCTCTGCGTGCCGTGCATTCTACGACTTTGTCAAGAACAACGGCGCTGGTATCAGCTCATGGACGGCCACCCGCTTTGAGATGCCTGAGCAGCTCACCAAGACCAAGCAGACCGAATATACCTCTCCCTATCGTCATCACCAGTACTTCAATGTGGTGACTTACGGCTACTCCGTTCCCTACTGGAACGAGGAGCGCTGGGACCAGGAGATCGCCTGGATGGCCCTGCATGGTATCGACATGCCCCTCATGCTCATCGGCTCTGAGGCTATCTATCGCGAGGTCTTCAAGGAGATGTACAAGGTGACCGAAACCCAGCTCGACGACTGGGAGGTAGGTCCCGCTCACCTGCCCTGGATGCGCATGGGCAACCTCGCTGGCAAGAGCTTTGACGGCCCCCTCGGCCAGAACTGGCACGACCGCCAGCGTGAGCTCGCTCACCACGTGCTCGACGAGATGCGCAAGCTCGGCATGAAGCCCATCGTACCCGCCTTCGGTGGTTTCGTGCCCAAGGCCGTGGCTGACAAGATTCAGCAGCAGGGTGGCCACTACAGCGCTACTGGCTGGGACTGGATCCCTCAGGACTACAAGAACTATCGTCTCACCCCCACGAGCGATGGCGTGTTCAAGGCTATCGGTCAGAAGTTTATCGAGCTCTGGGACAAGGAGTACGAGAGTTCCTATGGCGAGTTTAAGTACTACCTGTCTGACTCCTTCAATGAGATGAGCGTGCCCAACGACGTAGCCACCCTCAAGGGCTATGGCGAGCAGATCTATGGTGCCATCAAGGAGGGCTCCAAGAACGATGATGCCGTGTGGGTAACCCAGGGCTGGGAGTTCATCTATGGCTCCGGCAAGTGGACCAACGGCACCACCAGCGACCAGAAGTTCAAGGCTCTCACGCAGAGTGTACCCAACGACAAGTTTATGGTCATCAGCATGAGCCCTGAGTACGGTGGCTATGGCAACAAGAGGTGGGAGGCCTATGACAACTACGCTGGCAAGGACTGGATCAACACCATGCTCCCCAACATGGGCGGCAAGAACTTCTGGACCGGCAAGCTCCAGGACTATGCCACCACCTTCCCCGAGACTCTGTGGAACTCACAGGGCAGCAAGAACTGCCGTGGCTGGGGTATGACCATGGAGGGCATCGAGTACAACGAGATGCTCTATGAGCTGATCGCCGACATGGGCTGGGAGGCCAACCACACCAAGGACCTCAACGCCTGGGTGACCCAGTATGGCAAGGCCCGCTATGGCAACTACACCAAGGCCATGCAGGATCTGCACTCCACCCTGCGCAACACCGTATATAGCTCCTACATCGACCACCAGAACTTTGGCTGGCAGGGCAACAACAAGTCAGGCGGCTACTACCAGTCTGGCAACATCGGTACGACCAACGATCAGTTCTACCAGGGCTTTGAGGCCTTCTTTGGCGAGGAGAACATCGCCGCCCTCAAGGCTGGCGGCAAACTGAGCGCTCCCCTGCGTGCCGACTTGATGGAGTTTTCAGCCTTCTATGCAGCTGCGCGTGTAGAGAAGATCTGCCAGCGCATCATCTCTGCCAACAATATGAAGGACAAGGAGGGTGCCAACAAGCTCCTCAAAAAGCTGGAGCAGGTCATGCTCGACATGGACTATGTGCTCTCTGGTCACCCCCTCTACGATGAGGCCAAGTGGGAGGCCAAGGCTGTGGCTATGGCCAAGGGCGACAAGACCACCGAGGAGAAGTATCGCAAGAACGCTCGTCGTATCGTCAGCATCTGGTATGGTAGCCATGGCGGTCATGAGCCCGTGAACGACTACGCCAGCCGTATCTATGCAGGTCTCATCCGCGACTACTATCTGCCCCGTCTCTATGCTGAGCTCGATGGTATGGTCAATGGCAAGAGCTACAACCTCCGCGACATCGAGAAGCAGTTCTGCCCCAACGGTGACGTGAGCACTAACGTGCCCGCCCTCTCTCCCGTATGCCGTGTGATCGATGGCGAGAAGGTCAACCAGGCTAAGACTTCCGACCTGCTCACCGACACTGAGCTCCTCGACCTCTGTGCCTATCTCGTAGAGAGCGCCCGCGATGCTGGCAACGTGCAGGTAGAGAAGAACGTCCTCAAGCTCTCTAACGAAAAGGAGAGCACCTGGTATGCCATCCACTCCAACAACCCCGCTTCGCTCGACTTTGTCTTCACCTCCACCGGTGAGCAGGGTTCCGTGAGCGCAGGCTTCGGTGTGGAGGCCCTCACCGCCAAGACCAGCCAGTACTGGCGCGTAGTAGATAACGGTGATGGTACCATCCACTTTGAGAACCGCAACGGTCAGCAGCTCGCCTACGACGGTGGCTTCAAGACCTATCGCTACTCCATCAACACCGACGCTCAGAGCGACTACGATGAGGCTGAGTGCCGCTACGCCTTCAAGCTTGCTAACGCCAACAACTGGATGCACTTCAACAAGACCCTCCAGCTCTATGGCTACAAGGACAACAACGGCTTCTTTGGTGGTTCCACCTGGACTCTGCAGGACGTGAGTGCTGCCGTCAACGAGGTGAGCACTCAGGCCGACTACGACCGCTATCGCAGCCGCCTCGAGGGCTTTGCACGCTGGGCCAACACCAGCCTCTATGGCCAGACTGGCCAGCCCAAGTCCGAGGCTGCTCTCACCGCCGCTATCTCCAAGCTCGGCACCCGCGACCTCGCTCTGGAGACCTACACCGAGTTCCTCCACAACAAGTGGTACGCTCAGGTGGCCGAGGCCTTCACCGTGCCCACTGGCGTTCAGGCCAAGAAGCTCTTCTATCTCCTCCTCGAGGCTATGGATATGCCCGAGGTAGGCGACGAAACCGCCGTTAGCACCTATCGCGCTGCCGTCCAGGCTGCCCAGCAGACTCTGGTTGGTGCCGACGAGACCGCCTGCCAGAGCGCCAACACCACTCTGCAGGCTGCCATCAAGGCCTATCTGGCCAATGTGCCCAACTTCCCCTACGTATCTCCCGTTCCCGCTGATGGCAAGTTCCACCATGCCAGCAAGGCCTTCACCCTGAAGGTGGGCAACGGTGGCTACGTGACCACCAGCGCCATGAGCGGTGATGCCTTCACGCTCACCAACAACACCAAGCCCAGCAACGAGGCTGGCTACTGGGTGGCCTGTGGTGACGACAAGAACGGCTACTCCTTCTACAACGTAGCTGAGGGTGCCGGCAAGGTGCTCGGCATCTCTGGCAGCGAGGGTGACGCCCGCGCCAAGCTCTATGCCGCTGGCAGCGTGCCCGCTGGTGTGACCACCAAGTTCTTCTTCCGTGTCAACGAGATTGGTGGCTATGTGTTCTACTTCAACACGAACAATACCTGGAACAAGCGTGGCGACTTCTTGGCTCTCTGGAAGAGCAACGATGCCTTCAAGAAAGACCAGGGCTCATCCTTCACGCTGACTCCTGTGAACTACAGCTTCAAGGCTACCCCCTTGCCCGAAGGTGAAAGCTATGCCATCCAGCTCGATGGTGAGGAGCTCTACTTCAGCACCCAGGAGGTAGCCGACAACGATAAGACTACCTACTCTCTCTCCGCTACGCCTGAGTACTTTGTGCTCAGCGCTGTAGAGGGTGTGAACAACGGCTTCACCATCACCAGCACTAATGGCAAGAAGGTGGGTCACACTGTAGCTAACAGCTGGGACTTCTCCAACGATGCCAGCACCTGGATTATTGAGAACATTGAGGGCCAGCCCACTACCATCCTCAAACAGGGGTTTAACAAGGGCTTTGGCGCTGATGACGTAGCAGCTGGCAAGGGTGTCTATACTGACAAGGAGAATAGACTCTGGGTCTTTGTCAAGCAGCAGACTGAGGGTATCACCTCCATGTCAGCTGTAGGAACCCCTGTTCTCTCCTACGACCTGACTGGCCGCCGCATCGGCAAGTCCTACCGCGGCATCAGCCTGCAGAGCGGCAAGAAGGAGCTGCGCTAATTCTTCGAGATTAGTAACTACTCTTATGTAGTTCAGTCATAAACAAAAAATCCCCCGATACGCTTGGTCGTGTCGGGGGATTTTTTTACTTTTGCAGCGTCAAAAGTGACGTTTATGTTTCAGGACCTACTTCAGCACTACGAGGAGGTGCGTCAGCAGTACGAGCAACAGATAGTCCAGCGAATGGATGCTGCGCACTACAGAGAGTACTGTGAGATACTGTTCTCCACCCACTCGTGCGCCATAGAGGGCAACTCCTTTACGCTGGAGGACTCCAAGGCCCTCAAGGAACTGGGTCTGGGTATGGTACCCCATGGTCGCAAGTTGCAGGAGTGCGTGGAGATGGCAGATCATTTCAGTGCGTACGAGTACGTCATGAGTCATCTCACCGAGCCACTCACAGAGGACTTTGTTCGAGAGGTCAACCGCCGTCTCGTGGAGCACACCTTGAGCTACGTGGCACCTGATAGCATCCCTGGCCAGTACACCGATACCGATATGGCAGCTGGTGACACAGTTTTTGGCGATCACGAGCTACTCATAGCGCGTATGCCCAGTCTGCTGGAGAGCACGGAGAGAAGCCTGCAGGAGGGTAGGGTACATCCACTCATAGTGGCGGCCCGTTTTCATGGATTCTATGAGTACCTGCATCCCTTCCGTGATGGCAATGGTCGTACGGGTCGCCTGCTGAGCAACTACATACTGTGTCGCTCTGGTCATCCGCAACTGGTCATCCGACTGGAGGAAAGGCAGCAGTACATCGCCGCCCTGCGACAGATACGCACGGAGAACACCGATGAGCATCTCATCGCCTTTTTTATCAAGACAGCCACGCGCCACATGGAGGAAGAGTTGGCGCAGAAGCGCAATAACACACGCCCTCGGCTGTTCCTCTTTTAGGTTCAACTATTGCTGGGTCGTATGGCGTCGGCAGTGCAGAGAGTGTAGAGCAGTGTAGATTAGTGTAGAGCTCTGCACTATATAACACACAGATATTCGGTAGTTTATCCCGTAGTGTTCAGAAAACGGGTCAAAACTTATTCTTGTAAAGACCAGTAAGGCTTATGAGTTGCTACTGGTCTTAGTACCACTGCACGTTGGAGGAGTAGGAGGAACGTTTCTCCCACTTGAGGGCATCTGCGAGCTCGGAGGCGCGGGCACGGAAGGTGAAGTGATAGGAGGTGAAGGGCGCAAGCACCACGGAGGCGGACATCTCGAAGCAGTGGAGATCGCGTGAGAGGGAGGCGGTGGTGGTGCTGAGGCGCTTTCGGTTGAAGTCATAACCGGAGGACCAGGTGATGTTCCAGCCCTCGGCTATGCGTACGTAGCCAGAGAAGTTGAGCGTGTGCGTCAGGGCATAGGGATAACGCATACGGTGGGCGTTGATCTGGGCCTTGCGGTTTTCAGCGAGCGTGATACCATAGCTGAAGGAGACACTCCACGGCAGGCTGAAGGCGAGATAGCCGTCGTCATCGACCTTGGCCTTCTGCTTGCGCTTGGCGTCCTTCTGCGAGCGGCGTATGTCGGGATCGACGTTGGCATCCTCGTCATCGTCCTCGTCGCTGTCGTCCTCGCGGGTCTTGGGCTCGGGAGACTTGCTGCCTCGCCAGGGTTGCTGGCCGGTGAGTTTCTCCCAGAGGCTGCGGAGCTTGTCGTTGTTGAGGGTATAGCTGATATTCTGCGACATGCCCTGGAAGCGTCCAAAGCGTCCCTGACTGTACTCCGTCCGGTTGCCCACTACGACATTGCCACGCTGGTCGAACTCGTAGGCGTAGGTGGCAAAGACGGCGTTGAGGGAGAAGGTGTAGTTCTTGGTCAGCTTGAGGCGCACACGCATGGAGAGGTCACTCCAGGGACGCACCTTGGCGGCCATGTTGTAGGACATGTTGGCGGAGAGTTCGTCGATGAGGGAGACCTTCTTGATACTATCGTTGGCGGTGCGCACCTTCATCTCCACATTGTTGCTGAGCGACATGGAGATGAGTCCCTGCTGACCGGAGGAGGGATAGCCATAGAGCATACCCTGATAGGGGGAGTAGCTGACGGTGGAGACGTTGCCATCGCGGTCGGTGCGGACATAGGAGGCGGTATAGCCGTAGCTCTCCTTGGTGAAGTCGGGAGCGTAGCTCAACGAGACGTTGGGCTTGAGGACATGGCGCACCATGACGATCCTACGCTGCAGGAACTTGACGGTGGGGCGGTAGAAGCCATAGAGGGTGGTGTTGAGGCTCACGCCGGCGTTCCAGTCGTAGAGGTTGTTGAAGCCGGAGACGGTGTCGCGCACCTCGCGCTGATGGAGCTCATCCCAGGAGCGGTTGACGCGCTCCTTGTACATGATGTCACGGAAGGAGAAGTTGGGGGTAATGTTGATATACTTGAAGAGCTGAAAGGTGGCATCGACCGGAATGCGGTGTTGCATGCCATTGCGCCAGTCCTTGAGTATGTTGCTCTTCAGGAGGTCGGCCTCCTTGCCCTGGAAGGAGTTGGAGATCTGGCCGGTGTAGGAGAGGCTGATCTTCTCGTACCAGCGCTCCTTGCCTGCTGCGTGCTTGCGCTTGAAGGGGTAGAGGCGCGAGAGGTTGATAGAGAGTTCGGGCAGGGAGATGGAGAGGGTGCTGTCGCGCATGTTCTGCGTGAGGTTGCCGGAGGCGGAGAGGGAGAGACCTATACGGCTGAAGGTCTTGCCCCAGCTCACGGAGGAGGCACGGGTGGACTGACTATAGGAGAGGGGATTGTAGCGAGAGTCGAGGTTCTTGCGCTCAAAGCTCTGCGAGGCAAAGTTGACACGAGCAGAGAAGGTGGCGGAACCTGTGCCCTTGCTGTCCTTGCGGTGTGTCCATTGCACCTTGATGCTCTTGGTCTTGGAGTAGTCGGGCATGTTCTTCTCGCCCTCGACGGTGGTGAGGTAGTTGACGTAGAGGTTGCCGGAGAAGCGGTAGCGCTTGCGGTAGTTCACCTCGCCGCTCACGCCCCAGGAACCCTTGGTGTAGATCTCGCCGAGGGCCTTGAAGTCGAGGTAGTCGTTGATGGCAAAGTAGTAACCTCCATCGCGCAGATAGAAACCACGGGAGGACTCATCGCCGTAGCTGGGCATGACGATGCCGGAGGAGTACTTCTTGCTGAAGGGGAAGAAGCCATAAGGCACGGCTAGGGGCAGCGGGACATCCTCTACGACGAGATAGGCGGGGCCGAAGATGGACTCCTTGCCTGGGCGGACCTTGGCGCGGGAGAGCTTGAGATAGAAGTGGGGATGGTCGGCATCGCAGGTGGTGTAGCGGCCACCCTGCATGTAGATGGTACCATCGTCGTCGCGGCGGCTCTGTTCGGCTTGCATATAGCCGTTGCCCTGCTGGGTGGTGACATTGTGGATAAAGCCACGCTTGGTCTTGAAGTTGAACGACATCATGTCGCTCTCGTAGCTGTCGCTGCCCTGCTGATAGATGGGACGGCCCTTGACATCGCCCACGGAGTCGGGCAGAGAAGCACGGGCATGGACGAGGGAGGAGTCCATGTTGAGCGTCATGTGGTCGGCAGTGAGGTGCATGTTCTGATAGGTCACATCGGCCTCACCATAGATGTGCGCCAGGCGCGTAGCGGAGACATAGATGAGGGAGTCCTTGCCTACAAAGTGGACAGGGGCATCAATGCCAGAGCGCTTAGGCTTGAGGCTGTCTGTAGCTACCGTCACGGTGTCCGTATGCAGCACCACACTGTCCGTCCGCAGAGCCGTACTATCTGCTGCTACCTGGCCGATGGCGGGGCAGCAGAGCAGAAGGAAGAGGGTGAGGAACGATAGTAGGCGGGGCATAGGGGGGTCTTTAACGTCGCTGGAGTATCTCCATCTTGTAGAGGGCGCGGTTGTGGGCATAGAGCTGTCCCTCGACCTCACGCAGGTCGGCCTCGAAGGACTCCAAGCGACGCTGGGACTCTATGCGCTGCTGGTATATCTGGGCAGGGGCATCGTTGGGGCCTGGCTTGTCGGTGGCGGCATCGCGCTGTAGATCACCTAGCACGCGCTGAGCCAGTTCAAGACGGGCGTTGGTAACGGCCTCGGTGATGTCGGCCTCGGTGAGACGGCGACGGGTGTCGTCCCAGTTGTTCTCCGTACGGAACGCCTCCTCCACGATGGAGCGCTGCAGGAGGATGGAGTTGCTGTTGTGGTTCTCTATCCAGAGGTCGAGTTGGGCGCTCTCCTGGCGCAGCTTCTCCTGTAGGGCCTGCTGTAGCTGGAGTATTATCTCCTGACGGCTCTTGGACTTGTTGTATACCTTCTGAGCAGCAGAGAGACGCTCTGCAGCCTCCTTGCTAGCACTCAGGGCCTGGTCGAGATCTGTGGAGAGGGATTTTTCGAGTTCGCTGGGCGTAAGTTCACCAAAGGTAGCACGCAGGCGCTCGCGTTGATCCTCCAGGTCGCGACGTATGCTATCACGCACGTTGCGCTGCTGTATCTCCTGCTGGCGGGCCTCGGACACACCCTGTTCGGCTGCTGCGAGGGAACTACGGAGAAGAGTGGAACTACGAGCATGCTCAGCATAGCTGGTGCGAGCATCCTGCCAGTTGTGATATAGCTCAGATATACGGGCGCGGAGGGCATCGGGATTGCGCTGCCACTCAGTAAACCAGCCCGAAAGTGTGATAATCTTGTCCAGATCGGAGTAGAGCGAGGCTACCTCTGTGTCACTCTCGCGCATGGCCTGCTCGATGGCGAGACGGTGAGAGTTGGATACAGCGGCCTCGGTATTGAGTTCCTCTATCTGGGTACGCTTGGCTGCCAACTGGAGCTCAGCTACCTGGAGCTGTTCCTCAATCTGCCTAATGTGGCTGCGCAGGCCGAGGAACTTGTCGAGCTGGCGCTGCGTCTCGCTGTCGTCCCGAATGATGGGGGCACGCACGATGTCGAGCACCGTGTCGGCGGACTGGTTGAGAAGCAGGAGCTTGGAGCGATACTCGTCACGCTCATGCTCGATGGCGGTCAGTTCGCCCTCACGCTGACGCATGGATTGCAGTAACATCTCGCGCTCTCTTTGGGCACTGGCTTGTTGAGAATGGAGCTTCTCGTTGGCAGCACGCTCCTTGCCCATGGCGGAGAGTTTGTCCTTGACGAGATCATAGAGACTAAGCATGACGCTATGAGCAGAGAGTCCCTTGAGCTGTGTGTTAGCGGCCTCTGTGAGCTTGATACTCTCGGCCTCCTGAGCGCGTATCTCACGGAGGCTCTTCTCCTTGTCGGAGAGAGTGAGCTGGAGTTGGCGCAGGATGGTCTCGCTCTGGCGGAGCTGGCCTTCTAGAGCACTGATGGTGCCCTCGATGTGATAGCCTGCGTTGATATCGGCCAGACGGCGATGGTGGGCCTCAGTGGCATCGACCTCACGCTGACGTGCTACATCGGCAGCCGTACGGGCGGCATCGCGCTCTAGGCGGGCGGCCTGTCGCTGCTGATCGTTCTCATTATATATATCGCGTACGCGCGTAAGTAGTTCCTGAAGTGTGAGAATACGCTCATAGAGAGGTCGCAGGGGGGCGAGATGGTCGTAGAGGGCTAGATCCTTGCGCTCCTTGCTATAGGAGGCGCACACGCGGCTCGCACTCTGCGCCTGCTGCTGTGCCTGCTCTAGGCGTGAGGTGGCCATATTGAAGTTCTGTACCCACTCCTTGCGGCGATCGAGGGCGGCCAGGTGTTCGCGCTCATCGAGCACACTCTGATGGAGAAGGACACGGCGTTCGCGAGTCTCGCGCAGTTCGGAATCATCGAGAGTGAGACGACGAAGACCACTAAGCTCGGCTTCCTTTATTTCGTTAGTATCCATTGACGAGAAAAGTCTATTTGGCTGCAAAGTTACAAATTACTGCCCATATAGCCAAGGCACGGACACGAAAAAAGCCGCCACCCACGGAGGGGCAGCGGCAATTATTACGTCCAAATAAGATTTAAGCCAATATGCCTATTTCTTATTTCATATTTCTTATTTCTTACCTCATTAAAGCTGAGGACCAGCAGCTACGAGAGCCTTACCGGCCTCGTTGGTGGTGTACTTAGCGAAGTTCTTGATGAAGCGAGCAGCGAGATCCTTAGCCTTCTCCTCCCACTGGCAAGCGCACTCGTATGTGTCGCGGGGGTCGAGGATGGCGGGGTTCACGTTGGGCAGAGAGGTGGGAACCTCGAAGTCGAACATGGGGATCTTCTTGGTCTCAGCCTTCAAGATGCTGCCATCGAGAATAGCGTCGATGATACCACGGGTGTCAGGAATTGAGATACGCTTGCCGGTACCGTTCCAACCAGTGTTGACGAGGTAAGCCTTGGCGCCGCTCTTCTCCATCTTCTTAACGAGCTCCTCAGCATACTTGGTGGGGTGCAACTCGAGGAAGGCCTGGCCGAAGCAAGCAGAGAAGGTGGGAGTGGGCTCGGTGATGC
>JAKSLU010000045.1 GCA_024400995.1 Bacteroidaceae bacterium | reverse complement strand
AACTGGCTTGTCTCATTTAGGTTGAAGGGGCTCAGACGTAGTTTGCAAGTCAATCGGTTGTGCAATCCACCTCGGTTCTTGATGATGTTCTTCACCATCCACGATGCTGCACTACCGCATACAATCAGCAGGAGGTCGTTTCGTGTGCTTCCCCATTCGTTCCAAAACAGATCCAATGCTTTTACGAATTCTGATTTTTGAGTATCCATCCATGGAAGTTCGTCTAAGAATACGATCTTCTTGCGCTGACGAGACTTGCTGATAAGAGTGCGTAATCGCTTGAATACTTCAAACCAATCTTCAGCTTCCGTTTCAGGCAGCAAAGCACATTGCTCATGTAACGCCTCGGAGAAATGTCGTAACTGTTCCTTGCGCGTGCCACGAGCTATGCCTGTAGTATAAAAAGTGAAGTTGTCATGGAAGAACGAACGTACGAGGAATGTCTTCCCTACACGTCGTCTGCCATATATTGCCACAAACTCCGGCTGCCCGCTTCCTGTCAGTCGTTTCAGTTCGTCTTGTTCTTGTTTGCGTCCTATCAGTTTCATAAAATTAAAATTATTTCTGGCTGCAAATATACATAAATGCTTTCATATAGCCAAAAATATATTGCTTTTTTACGTGTACAGCAATAAAGTACAATCAGAAATTACTGATTTTCAGCGTCATCAGAACAGGTCAGCTCATGAATTTGCGAATTTCCGGAACATTCATATTACGAGGATGCCATGTGTACTGGCATGAATACCAACACCGTCAAGCGTCTCGAAGAGGGCGAAGGTGGGGTAACCTTCGAGGATGGCTTCCACGTTTGTTCCAGCCATTGCATGGCTGGCTACCATATTTCACCCCTAACGGGGTGGAACCATGCGGATAGAACTCGCGTAGGATAGCCTGAAAGGCTGAAACTACACAGCACAGGGCAGAACGAAGCGGCCCTGAGCTATGTGCGACTTGTGCGCTTTCTGCCCATTGCAAGACGCAAATACTAGAATATAGACTAGTGCTTCGTAGTGTATAGGTTAGTTTTTCCTAGTGTATAGGGTAGTGCTTCGTAGTCCCTACACTAGTGTGCACTAGTCGGCGACTAGGAAAAATTAGTCGGCGACTAATTTTCCGTAGTTGCCGACTAATGAGGGCATGTACGGGCATTTTCGCTGACACCTGACACGCGAGGGGAGATTTATGCACACAATGCATTGTAGAACATTGCGTTACATGCGTGTTAGGTTTTGACTATCCGTGTCACTGGCATGTCGCACAAACCTGACACGCGTGTAGTCATCAATACTTCAGTGTGTTAGCAACAATATTCACCCTCCACGTGTCAGGTGTCAGCGTAAAATACATACCTGAGTGCCACGATGTCAGAGGTGTCAGGGAAAATGACAACCAAAATGGATTTCTCATGCGGAATGGGACCTTTCAGGCTCCACCCCATTAGGGGTGAAATACTGTAGCCAGCCATGCAATGGCTGGCTACTCCTAATGGAGTGTTGCATGTTCTCACAAAGGCTTTTGCTGGTAAGTCCCAGTCGGGGGTATGATCTGCGATCATCTGTGCAATCTGTGGGAAACCCTCAAAATCCCCTATCATTTGGCTCAGGTTTTCGTCAACAAGCCGCGTATGGAGGATACGTTCTACAGCATGTCGAACCACTCCACCTCGCCGCCCCAGAGTGCAAGAAAACGATGGAACTCCTCGTGGGAGAGAGCCACACTGGCACGGTTGTCGCAGGGATGGAAGGTCACGAGAGGTGCATCCTTGAGCTCGCTATCGACAAAGAACTTGACCCTGTGGCCGTTCTCAAAGAGTTCGCGGGGATTGGCGTCCACCAGCTCCATATCGTTGATGAGCCCAAAGGGGGACACACTGCCAGGACGTAGCCCCAAACAGCGCTCCATGCGCTCCTCAGAGGCAAAGGAGAGCTTGCCCTCGCGGACAATATCCTGTAGCTGCACAAAGTTGAGCGACTTGTGACACTCCATCGTCACGAGATAATGGCGCTTGCCACTATGGTTGCGCAGAAAGAGGTTCTTGCAGTGCGTACACCCAGGCAGGCCCTCAGGCGACTCCCAGAAAGCCAGACCATCCTCCACCGTGTGCAGAGGCGGGTGATATACTATCTTATAGGCGAAGCCATGTTCGTCCAAAAAGCGCAGTACGCGCTCTATACGCTCCGTATTTTCCATATTACAGGTCACAATAGGCTATTTTACGGCAGGGACAAAAGTCTCGTACGTGTTGTCATCATAGAACACTCGTATCTCCTTAACCCGTCGAAGCGACTTGTCAACTTTTTTCACATCTTCGTACACGGTCTCGCGTCTGCCATCGCGACTGGACTCACGAGCATGGTCACGCTGTGCGCTCGTTGGGCGAACTGTGCCACCAGAGGGGGACGAGGAGACACTCAGGCCCATAGTGACACCCCCTTGGGGGGAAGGAGATCCACCCGCAGGCTGGCTGAAAAATCCTCCCAGGGAGTCGGCCTCGTCATCGTCGTCAATCAGACTCATGGGAGAGGAGGAGGGGGTAGGATTCGGGGTAGTAGAGGAGAACATTTCGCCCTCACCAAAGAGGAGCCACTTTTCGCTGATCTGGGGAAAAGCGTTGTGGATGGCCATGACGTGGTTGATGGTCGGATTGGTCCTCCCGTTGAAGATGCTGGAGATGGAAGCGGGGGCCATCTGGAGCTTAGCAGCAAAATCCTGCTGCGATAGTCCGAGGTGTGTCATGACCTCGCGAATACGGTCTTTCATGTTAGAGTATGAATTTAGTGTCCTCTGATCCCCGGGGAGCATGCCGCAGGCATTTTGGGGGGAATTTAGAGGTATTGATTTCAGTTTGCAAAGGTAAACAAAAAAAACGACATACGCAACAAAAATAAATCAAAATATCTAAAGTGATGTCTTTGGCTTTGTGTTTTACAATTCGTTATTATGAATTTACATATTGCATTCTTTAGATTTACAAACCCACCAATCTCCTTACTCCCGATTTTAGAACCTATATGTATATATTACCAATTCTATACTAAGAAACTGGGTTACCAGGGCTTATATAACCCTCGTCCACCGGCTCTGCACGCTTATTGAGGGATTTAGGGCATATCTGGCCTATATTTGTTATTTATTGGTTTATCATACTACATATATCTTACTAATATATAGTGTATTATACAAGTGTTTTTGTGGGAGAATATCTGCGTGTTTCGTTTTGTAAATACCTTTGCTATGCAAATTGATAGTTTACATTTCATTACTCGTTACAATATGTAAATATGGCCTGCTATAACACTACTTTTTACATTTGTAGCACACAGTGCGTATATTTCAATATTTGAATTTCGTTTCTTAAATCCTAAAAAAGCTTAACACTCTGCTCGCAAAAATGCATTTTGGAGCAAAAATCGCGTCCAGCTAACACACCTATTCACCACAACTTAACCCGTAAAATTCCTGTTTGGCATTTTGGACGAAAAAACGCCCAAAATCCCAACAAAACTCCCTCACTGGCGGCAAAAAACGAATCTTGTTGGGATTTTGGGGCGTTTTAGAGGCGGACAAAATGGGCTCTCAGCGGGACGATTTACAGTTTTATCGCACAAAAAACGGCCAACCCAGGGTTGGCCGTCGAGTACTATATTGGAACTCCTCAGTGGAGGATGAAATAGACGAGCTCCTTCATCAGTTCGCCTGGAGGAGTCTCAGGATTATCGACACCCTTACTCTTGGCATCGGTGCGTCGGATCGCTCCCAGAATGTTCATGCACTTGACACCATTGTAGTGCTGCATCGGGGGGATCACATTGCGGCGTACCTGCCACTCCCCCATCCCGAGCCACTCGCCAATTCCGCGCTCCGTTCGGTCGGGCGCATAGTACGCCTGCATGACGTTCGCAAAGTATTTGTAGAGCGAAGGCAGTATCATCTGGATGGGAGTTGCCTTCTGGTTCTTGTCAAAATAGTTTGTAATTTCATTAACTCTCTTTACGTCCTTTGCGCCGAGCGCGTCCTGTAGCTCGAAAATATTGAATTGCTTGGACACACCGATTTGCTCGCTCACGAGGTCGCAGGTCACCTGTTTGGCATCGGCGGGGAGAGCCAGGGCAAGTTTGTCTATCTCGCTCGACATGCGGAGCAGATCACCGCCGACATACTCAGCCAGCATCTGGACGGCACGCGGCTCGATGTTCACCTGCTTCTGCGTGGCATAACTCTGAATAAAGGAGAGCAGCTCCCGATCGTTGGGTTTGGCTGAC
The DNA here is from genome assembly GCA_024400995.1 of Bacteroidaceae bacterium. Classification (GTDB taxonomy): domain Bacteria; phylum Bacteroidota; class Bacteroidia; order Bacteroidales; family Bacteroidaceae; genus Alloprevotella. Next base: position 7,835 of record JAKSLU010000045.1, on the reverse strand, counting down.
TCAAAGAGCACGGCCTGCTTGGCGAGGAGAGTGGCCACCTTCTTGCGACGGTCGAGGGTGCCGTTCTTGTGACAAAAGACGATGACATTCTGAGCGGCAGGCTGCTTGAGATAGAACTCGAGCTTGTCGAGATCACGCAGAGCCTGAGCCTCCTTGACCACGATGAGGATACGCTCACCCATCATCGGCACACCTCGGGCGGCGCTGACGATAGCGTCGGTGGAGGAGTCGGGGCCATAGACGGTAATGAGATTGAAGTCGCGATCCTCCTCATTGGGCATGAGAGCATCGACGAGAAAGTCGGCCAGGCGGTCGATATAGTAAGCCTCCTCCCCCATCAGATAATAGACGGGGGCAATCTGACCGGCCTTGACATCGCTGACAATGCTCTGGTAGGTAGGGCCTGTGGTGGTCTTCTTGGTGTAAGCCATGAAGGGTTAAGGTTTAATGTTTAAGGTTTAATGTTTAAGGATTAGAGTTAAGGTTAAGGTCAAGGTTAAGGTTAAGGTAAAAGACATACTCGTATGATCACCAGTCATACTTGAGGTGGCGGATGGTCTTGCGGTCACCCTTGAGCAGGCGCATGGCCTCTATGCCGATGGCTACGTGGGTAGCGGCAAAGTTGGTGGTGACGTGGTTGTCCGAAGCCTCTGTCTTGATGCCCTCAGGCACCATGGGATTGTCGCTCACGAGGAGGAGTGCTCCCGTGGGTATGTGGTTGCAAAAGCCACAAGTAAACAGGGTAGCCGTCTCCATGTCCACACCCATGGCGCGGGTGGTGCGCAGACGTTCCTTGAAGGTTTCGTCGTGCTCCCACACTCTGCGGTTGGTCGTGTAGATCGTTCCCGTCCAGTAATCGTGCTGCATGTCGCGCAGAGCTGTGCTCACCGCACGCTGGAGCATGAAGGCTGGCAGGGCGGGTACCTCTGGCGGAAGGTAGTCGTTGCTCGTACCCTCGCCGCGTATGCCAGCCAGCGGCAGGATGTAGTCGCCAAGGCGGGTCTTGTCGCTTATGCCTCCGCACTTGCCGAGGAACAGTACAGCCTTGGGGTTGATGCTGGAGAGCAGGTCCATGATGAGAGCGGCGTTGGGCGAGCCCATGCCAAAGTTGATCATCGTAATGCCGTCAGCCGTGGCCATACGCATGTTGGCATCATAGCCCACGGGGGCACAGCCCATCTGCTCGCAGAACATATCTACGTAGTTATTGAAGTTGGTGAGCAAAACAAGCTCACCAAAATCCGACAACTGATGCTTGGTGTAGCGCACCAGCCAGTTGCCTACGATTTCTTGCTTCGTCTTCATAGGCGTGTACAATTTGTGCGGTGCAAATTTACGCATTTCTTTTCACTCCACAAAATTCTACCCCGCTCAATCTCGACCCCACCCTCTCTGCCCTCTCCATCGGAGTGGCACACATTATATATAGTGGCACACATTATATATAATATATAGGTAGGCCCCTAAACTCGTTAACATGATCAATATACTCAAATACCAGCTCTCAAATTTGGCCATTCGCATTCTTATTTGTAACTTTGCATCCGCTTTTTGTACACAAATGTAAACCAACACAATAGCTAAACTTGCAAAATGAACACTAATCAGATATTATGAGCGACAGACTTTTCATATTTGACACAACGCTGCGCGATGGCGAGCAGGTACCAGGCTGCCAGCTCAACACGGTAGAGAAGATCCAGGTAGCACGCCAGCTGGAGGCCCTGGGAGTAGATGTCATCGAGGCGGGATTCCCTGTGTCATCCCCTGGTGACTTCCAGTCAGTAATAGAGATCAGCAAGGCTGTGACATGGCCCACGATCTGTGCCCTCACCCGTGCCGTGGAGAAGGATATCGACGTGGCCGCAGAGGCGCTGCAGTATGCCAAACACAAGCGCATACACACCGGCATCGGCACGAGCGACAGCCACATAAGCTACAAGTTCAACTCCACACGCGAGGAAATCATAGAGCGCGCAGTGGCTGCTGTCAAGTACGCCAAGCGCTACGTAGAGGATGTAGAGTTCTACGCCGAGGATGCTGGCCGCACGGACAACGAGTATCTGGCCCGCGTGATCGATGCAGTGACCAAGGCGGGTGCCACCGTGTGCAATATCCCCGACACCACTGGATTCCGCATGCCCAACGAGTACTACGAAAAGATCAAGTACCTCTACGAACACGTTGATGCCTTTGCAGCAGGTAGGAGCATTCTCTCCACCCACTGCCATAACGACCTGGGCATGGCCACAGCCAACACCGTGAACGGCGTCCTGGCAGGTGCACGCCAGGTAGAGGTGACCATCAACGGTATCGGTGAGCGCGCTGGCAACACCTCGCTTGAGGAGGTTGCGATGATCTTCAAGACGCACCCTGACCTGGGCATCGACACAAACATCAACACACAAAAGATCTACCCCACCAGCCGCCTCGTCAGCTCCCTGATGAACATGCCCGTACAGCCCAACAAGGCCATTGTGGGTAAGAATGCCTTTTCGCATTCCAGTGGCATCCATCAGGACGGCGTGCTGAAGAACGCCTCCACCTACGAGATTATGGACCCCAAGGATGTGGGCATTGACGACAACTCCATTGTCCTCACAGCCCGCAGCGGACGTGCAGCTCTCAAGCACCGCCTGAGCGTGAACGGTGTAGAGATGGAGGGCGACAAGCTCGACATGCTCTACCAGGAGTTCCTCAAGCTAGCCGACAAGAAGAAGGAGGTCACCGACGACGACATTCTGCTTCTGGCTGGTGCTGATCGTTCAGCTGGCCATGGCGTCAAGCTCGACTACCTGCAGGTCACCACCGGCATGGGTGTGAGGAGCGTAGCCTGCATTGGCCTCGACATAGCAGGAGAGAAGTTCGAGGCCAGTGCCTCGGGCAATGGTCCCGTGGATGCCGCCATCAAGGCTCTCAAGTGCATCATCAAGCGTCAGATGACACTCAAGGAGTTCACCATCCAGGCCATCTCCAAGGGTAGCGACGATATGGGCAAGGTGCACATGCAGGTGGAGTACGATGGCCGCATGTACTATGGTTTCGGCGCCAACACCGACATCGTGAGTGCCAGCGTAGAGGCCTATATCGATTGTATCAACAAGTTCCGACACTAAGTTCTCTCCCCGCTATGAAGACACTCTTTGACAAGATATGGGATGCCCACGTCGTGCAGTGCGTGGAGGACGGTCCCACCCAGCTCTACATTGACCGCCTCTATGCCCACGAGGTAACCTCCCCCCAGGCCTTTGACACGCTGAGGGCCAAGGGCATCGGCGTCTTCCGCCCCGACCATGTGGTAGCCATGCCCGACCACAACACGCCCAGCGACCAGCAGGATCACATCGACGATCCCACTGGCCGCAAGCAGGTGGAGGCTTTGGCCTGCAACTGCGCAGAGTTTGGCATCCGCCATTTCCCCATGGGTTCCAAGGACAATGGTATCATCCACGTCGTAGGTCCCGAAAAGGGACTCTCACTCCCCGGCATGACCATCGTGTGCGGCGACTCCCACACTTCCACCCATGGTGCCGTTGGTGCCATAGCCATTGGCATCGGCACCAGCGAGGTGGCCCAAGTGCTGGCCAGCCAGTGCATCCTACAGCAGAAGCCCAAGACCATGCGCATCAACATCGAGGGAACTCTTCCTGCTGGTACTACAGCCAAGGACGTGGCACTCTACATTATGTCACAGCTCACCACCAGCGGTGCCACCGGCTATGCTGTGGAGTATGCAGGCAGTGCCATCCGTAGCATGTCCATGGAGGGTCGCCTCACGCTCTCCAACCTCTCCATCGAGATGGGTAGCCGCGCCGGTATCATCGCTCCCGACGAGACAACGTTTGCCTACCTCAGGGACCGCGAGTATGCCCCCAAGGGCGAGGCCTGGCAGCGTTCTGTAGAGCAGTGGCGACAGCTCAGGAGCGACGACGATGCCGTGTTCGACAGGGAGGTCACCTTCCGGGCTGAGGACATTGCTCCCCGCCTGACCTATGGCACCAACCCTGGTGCAGGAGTAGCTATCGACGAGGCCATACCGACCCTCGACGGCATGAGCGAGACAGAGCAAACGCAGTTCCTCGACATGCTCAACTACATGCAGTTCAGGCCAGGGCAACGACTGGAGGGAACGCCCGTGGACTACTGCTTTCTCGGTGCCTGCACCAATGGCCGCATAGAGGACTTCCGCGCCTTTGCTTCGGTCGTCAGGGGTCGCCACCGCGCCGCCAACGTCGTGGCATGGCTGGTACCCGGTTCATGGGCCGTCCGTCAGCAGATTATCGACGAGGGGCTCGACAGGATACTGGAGGAGGCGGGCTTTGAGTTACGCCTGCCCTCATGCTCGGCCTGCCTGGCCATGAACCCCGACAAGGTTCCCGCCGGCAAGCTCTGCCTCTCCACCTCCAACCGCAACTTTGTGGGACGCCAGGGACCTGGTGCGCGCACCATCCTCGCCTCACCCCTCACCGTGGCCGCAGCAGCCGTAACGGGCGTCATTACAGACCCGAGAACACTGCTGAGGACGAGTGATGGATGGGAGAAATAAGAATTAGGACTAAGAACTAAAACGTACAATAGTACATGAAACTGGACGTAATACAGTCAACCTGCATCCCTATAGCGATTGACAACAACAACACCGACAACATCATTCCCGCCCGCTATCTCTCCAGCACCACACGTGACCCTAAGTTCTATGGCGATGCCTTCATGCACGACCTGCGTTACGATGCAGAGGGGCAACCAGTGCCCGAGTTTGTGATGAACCAACCCGACTTTGTCGAGCCCCCTCGCGAGGGAGTGCACCAGATCATCGTGGGTGGCAGGAACTGGGGTAGCGGTTCGAGCCGCGAGCATGCTGCATGGGCCATCGCTGGCTACGGCGTGAGGGTGGTGGTGAGCAGTTCGTTTGCCGACATCCATCGTGGCAACCTGCTCAACTGCTTTGTACTCCCTGTCGTAGTGAGCGAGGAGTTCAGACGGGAGCTGCTCAGCACCATTGCCCTCAACCCACAGGCGGAGGTGCGCGTAGATCTGCCCGCACAGACCATCACCAACCTCTCCACGGGCCACTCCGAGCAGTTCCCCATCAATGTTTACAAGCGACACTGCCTCCTCAACGGCTACGACGACATAGACTTCCTCCTTGCCAACCGCGACAAGATTGTGGCGTATGAGGAGCGTGGGCTTTGACGACAAACTAGACCTTAACCTAGACCTTAACCTTAACGACAACTAAGATGAAACTCAATATAGCAGTACTGGCCGGCGATGGTATCGGCCCAGAGATTATGGAGCAGGGCGTAGCCGTATGCAGTGCCGTTGCCCAAAAGTTTGGCCACGAGGTGAGCTACCGCCGCGCACTGATAGGAGCCTGCGCCATCGATGCCGTAGGAACACCCTTCCCCGATGACACCTACGAGGCCTGTATGGAGGCCGATGCCGTGCTCTTTGCCAGCATAGGCGACCCCAAGTACGACAACAACCCCGCCGCCACGGTACGCCCCGAGCAGGGACTACTCGCCATGCGCAAACGGCTGGGGCTCTACGCCAACATTCGCCCCGTCGAGACCTATGAGTGCCTCATTCACCGCTCGCCCCTCAAGGACGAGGTAGTCCGTGGTGCCGACTTTGTCTGTGTGCGTGAGCTCACGGGCGGCATGTACTTTGGTCCCAAGCAGGAGCCTCACCCCAATGCCGAGGGCATAGAGGAGGCCTCCGACTCCAACTACTACACCCGTCCCGAGGTGGAGCGCATCCTGCGCGTGGCCTACCAGTATGCCCGCCAGCGCCGAGGCCACCTCACTGTGGTCGACAAGGCCAACGTCCTGGCCAGCAGCCGTCTGTGGCGCAAGGTGGCGCAGGAGATGATGGGCGAGTACCCCGATGTGGAGACCGACTTCATGTATGTGGACAATGCAGCTATGCGTATGATTCAGGATCCGCGCCACTTCGATGTGATGGTCACCGAGAACACCTTTGGCGACATACTCACCGACGAGGGCAGCGTGCTCACTGGCAGCATGGGGCTCCTGCCCAGTGCCTCGACAGGCGAGCACACTCCCGTCTTTGAGCCCATCCACGGCAGCTGGCCGCAGGCCCGCGGTCTGAACATTGCCAATCCTCTGGCACAGATACTCTCCGTCGCTATGCTCTATGAGCACTTTGGACTGCTGCAGGAGGGCCGCCTCATCCGCCAGGCCGTCAGTGCCAGCCTCGATGCCAACGTACGCACCCCCGACATTCAGACTGATGGAGCTCCCCACTACGGCACGCGCGAGGTGGGACAGTGGATTGTGGAGTATATCAGTTCCCAAGCATCCTAAAGGAGAAGCGTTCAAGCGCTACGCGCGTTCAAGTCACAAGGGCCTGAACGCGCGTAGTCTTGATATAAGAGTGCACTTAGAGCGCGCTGATAAGTTTGTCCAGAGCAGCGATGCGAGCTGTGAGAAAGGATTTCATCATACTCACTGACTCGGCGTGGCCTACCTTTTCGTCGCCCGCCAGCGTGTTGCCATACTTACGATTAGGATAACGGGTATCATCTGCCTCAACCTCGGCGCTGATTAGTTGGCAGCGATCGTCAATGTAGTCGTAGATTGAGTATCCCTCCACAAGACTTGCTTTGAACTGCTGCCAGCGTTCCTTAGCCTGCTTGACAAAAGCGGGATCAGTGAACAGTTCCCTATAGTAGAGGCAGGAACCCTTGAGAAGGAATTGGTTGACATCATGCACCTTGGCAGAGAAGGTGTAAAGATCTAAGTCCCACACGGGACCTGCCATGAGCACACCACCGCGGTCCTTATACATATAGCAGGAGGCAGGGCCGTTGAAATCCTTGTTCATCACCAACTCGCCTACGAGCCAGAAGTCAATAAAGGAACGTGTATCAAGGAACTTGGTGTAACCCTGCTGCTTTACCTGCATGGGGTCACGAAGCACCTTTTCCATGGTATTGAGGTAGTTGAGAACATGCTCCTCTTGCTCCTTGGTAGGAACATCAGGTTCCTTAATCTTAAAGTCATAGCCCATCGTAGAGGTCTGGTAGGTTTTTTCGTCATGGGTATAGTCAAACTCCAGAATATAGCCACCTGTCACCTCTGGTTCTTTATTGGCCGTAACATCCAACTCTGTTATGTTCACGCGATCCTTAGCAGACTTGATTTTTTCGCACAAGAGGTACAGACCCTCATACTTGCCGTCCATATAGAGCTGCACATACTGGCTGCGGGGATTCCAGGCCATACCCTTAGCTCTGCGGGCAATCTCTAGACCCACGTCATTGCGCAGATTCGTGCGATCCCAGTAGTTGGCCAGCAGTACCCAGCGCTTGTCCTTGGGCATACCAAGGAGGGAGGTCTTAGCGTTGAGTTTGAGGTCCCAAGGCTTCTTCTCCAGCGTGCTCGTTGAGTTGCCTCGCACCCTGATACCACCCTCCGTGGTGAGTACCTCCCCACTCTCGCCGCTCAAGAGCGTGACGCTCACTGCCTCACGGGGCTCACGGTCGCCAGGGATAGTATAACTGAGGCGGGTGACGTGCATAGAGAGCACCTCGCGGGAGTAGTCTATATGGTCAAACTTCATATTCTCCATACACTCTATGCGGTCAATGTTGCTGATAGGCACGTCTGTCTGCGTACCATCAGTTTTGTAGATACGGATGCCCTGTGCGCTGGCAGCGAGGACAGAAAAGAGGAGGAAGGAAGATAAAATTAGGTGTCGTTTCATATTTTTTGTGTGGGTATTAGGTTATTCATTATTTTATAATTCAAGTTTTGCTAATCGGCTTTGCCGCTTGACAAAGCAAGAAGTTGTCACTTGCTTACTTTTAGGGA
>JAKSLU010000044.1 GCA_024400995.1 Bacteroidaceae bacterium | reverse complement strand
GCGGTGAGGTGGTCGATGGCCTCGCGGGCAGCCTCGGAGGCAGAGCCCATGAGGACGATGACGCGGTCGGCATCCTCAGCACCATAGTAGCTGAAGAGCTCGTACTTGCGGCCAGTGATCTCAGAGATCTTGTGCATATAGTCCTCCACGATCTCGGGTACAGCCTCATAGAAGGGGTTGCAGCTCTCACGATGGGCGAAGAAGGTGTCGGGGTTCTCAGCCATACCGCGAGCTACGGGGTGCTCGGGGGTCAGGGCACGCTCACGGAACTCGGCGAGAGCCTTCTGGTCAACGAGGCCAGCGAGCTGCTCGGTCTCAAGCATCTCGATCTTCTGAATCTCGTGGGAGGTACGGAAGCCGTCGAAGAAGTTGAGGAAGGGCACGCGAGACTTGATGGCGGAGAGGTGAGCCACACCAGCGAGGTCCATAACCTCCTGCACGCTACCCTCGGCGAGCATAGCGAAACCGGTCTGACGGGTGGACATGACGTCCTGATGGTCGCCGAAGATGCAGAGGCTGTGGCTGGCCAGGGTACGGGCTGATACATGGAAGACGCAGGGGAGGAACTCACCGGCAATCTTGTACATATTGGGGATCATCAGCAGCAGGCCCTGGCTGGCGGTGAAGGTGGTGGTGAGGGCACCGGCCTGGAGGGAACCGTGAACTGCACCGGCTGCGCCACCCTCGCTCTGCATTTCCTGCACGAGGACGGTCTCGCCGAACATGTTCTTGCGGCCCTGAGCGGCCCACTCATCGACATACTCTGCCATCGTGGATGACGGAGTAATGGGGTAGATGGCAGCAACCTCGCTGAACATATACGCGATATGCGCAGCAGCCTGGTTGCCATCACAAGTAATGAATTTCTTTGCCATTTGTTTATGGATTGTTAGTTGTTTTTCTATGCTTTACCCCGCTCCGGAGAGCGGGGCAAGATACCATATTTATAATAAGGGGATTAGACCGATGTTTTACTGCAAAAAGCCGAAGAGCCAGACGGGAATGTCGTTACCACTACCCATCTCGATGCCGTAGCGCACGGCATAGCTCTTGTGGCCGGTCTTGACGCGACGATCGGGCTCGCAGACACACACCTCGTACTCACCGTTGATGGTGTAGAGGTTCTTGCGGTGTCCGCGGCAAATCTTGTTGTGGCGCCACAGGGTGTTGGTGAAGAAGGTCTCCATCACACGCTGCTCCGACACGTCGGAGTTGTAGATACAGTGCAGGAGGTTGCTATCGTGGAGCATCACGGCTGCAGGCTTCTTGGGGAAGGTGTCGCCCTCGCGGTAAATCATATTGACGAGACGAGCCTCCTCAAGATACTTGAGGTAGTTCATCACCGTGGCACGACTGGTACCGATATCGAGAGCCAGCTGGCTGACATTGGCGCTGGTATCGTTGGTGACGGCGAGGAGATAGAGGAGATTCTTGAGGCGCTCCAGATACTTTAGCTCTATCTGCTTGATAAAGAGAACATCGACCTCAATCATCATGTTCATAGCCTTGAGGAGAGCTTCGGTGAAGTTGTGGTTCTCCAAGAAGAAGGGGTAGTAGCCATGGTGGAGATAGGCATTGAAAGCTTCGAGAGGACGCACCTCGCGCAGAATGCTGCGGGCTATCATCTCGTGGTTCTCCAGCAGTTCACTCAAGGAGTAGGTGCGGAAATGGGTACCGTACTTGAGGTTAAGGAACTCGCGGAAGGAGAAGCCATGCAGATAGTATGTGCGAGCCAAAGAGTTAAGCTCGCTATTCTCAGCATCAGCATCCTGCACAGAGGTTGTGCTATAGACGATACGTAGGTTGGGATAGCGGCTGTAGCACTCTATGAGCTGGTTGCGCCAGTCGGGCAATTTGAAGGCCTGGTCAATGAGTAGGACACGACCACCATTCTCCACGAACTCACCTGCAAAATCGACTACACCACGAGCCTGAAAATAGAAGTTATTCATATTCACATACAGGCACTGGCGCAAGCGAGGATCAAAGTTCTCTTTGGCATACTGCAAGAGGAAGCTCGTGCGTCCCACACCACGAGGGCCGCGGATGCCTATCATTCTGTAACTCCAGTCGATGCTATCCATGAGGGCACGACGGATGGGGGCATTGGTATGCTCTATCAGAAAAGCATGTGATTTGAAGAATGTCTCCATATTTCTGGTATTAGTGAATAGTTTTCTAGTAAGATGGATGACCCTTTTATGCCGCAGAGGAACATAAAAATTGCAATTCCGCTGCAAAATTACACTTTTCTCACGGAATTGCAAAGTCTAAATAGCACTTTTTTCTAAAAAAGTTGCACTATTTTACGTTTTTGAGGTATTCAGGGGTGATTCACCTCTACCCAGACGGTGTCATTCTGCATTACGGTGTCATTCTGCACCACAACAGGAGCGGCTGCGTCCATCACCGAATGGGCCAGCAAACCCGTAACGGCGCTCACTGGATGTAGAAGGTAGCTTCCCTCCTTACGGTCGGAATTAAGAATATGTAGGCTGTCCATCACATTGAGGGCAAGACTCATCAGCAGCAGGTACTTGAGAACACTGACAGCCATACCTGCCAGACGATTGGGGAGGCTGATGAGCGTGAGGCGATTGAGAGCCTTAGTCACAACAGTTGCAACCATGCCTAGCACAATAGGGGCGATAATCCAAAGGAGGAAGAAGGCTACTATACTAGAGAGCATATTGAGTTTGGAGCCGCCTACGGCAAGATGCTCGCCCAGTGTTCCATAGAACATACAAGCTATCACCAGACCTGCAATAAATCCAAGGGAGCTGACGAGCTCGCGGAGCAGGCCGTTGTTCCAGCCCTTCCAGAGGGCATAGAGCAGGACTATGAGGATAAAACAATCGAGATACATAGAGGTTCTTTTTTTCTTTACTTGTGGATATACTTGCGGCCACCCTGGATGTAGAGATTCTTGGGTGCAAGCTGCTGTCGGCCATCGAGGCCATAATACTGCTCGGCAGCAGGAGTGACGGAGGCGGAGGCAATGCCTACGGGGATGCTGCCCCCATCGAAGCTAAAACTAATCTGCCCGTTCTGCTCCGTTATGCCTGTGATGGTGTGTCCCATGGAGTAGTTGCCACTGGCATTGCGGTTGTAGAACTGTGCTGCTGGCGTGGAGGACGGCGTGAAGCTGGTGTTGCGATAAGTACCAGGAAAGGGATCGCCGGCCAAACCAGCACGCGAGGTGTAGTCGTTGTTATCCGCATGGACGATGGTGCAGCGCTGGTGGTTGGCGTTGGCATTGACAGTATTCTGCATCCAGACATCCTCATCATAATCTACATGGAGGATGAGCATGCCGTGGCCTGACATGCCTGTGTTCCAAGACTCCTGCTGCACATTCTGGAGGAGGAAATACTCGGTGGGGTTGGCCTTATTATATATAATGTATGCCTCACCCTTCTGCGTGATGGGTGCCATCTGTTCCACATAGCATGGTTCGCTCAACTCAACAGGTGTGAGCCATCCTGCACAGTAGCGCTCATAGGCCGTATAACCTGCCGGAACACATCCGTCGCCATTGTAATTGCCGCTATCCATCACGCTCCAGGAATCCATACCGAAAGCTGAGGGATAGCCGCCATCCGTGTCATACAGATCTGGGAGTCCGAGACAGTGGCTAAACTCGTGACAGGCCGTTCCTATACCATCCATCTGTACGCCTGATCCCCCTTTGAGTTCGGCGGAACAGGCGTAGGTGTTGATGAGAACACCATCGAGTTTAAAGCTACCCTCACCATCACCAAACGCTTTAGCCTCGTCCAGAGTCCACTCGTGAGGCCAGATGGTATTGGCGCCACCACCTGTAGCCTCGCTATAACCTGCATATATAACAAAGACCTGATCTACCTCGCCATTGCCATCCCAGTCATAATCGGCAAAGTTCACCTGCCCATCCACTGCATGGCAGGCTTGAGCAATCATCTCTGCGGCATGGAGGTCATCGCCAGCAAAATTGTTGCTACCGTAGTACTTCATCGTAGAGGGTAGTTTAATGGGGCCGACTACGTCAAAGTTGAGATCAAACTGTCCATAGGACTGCGCATGAAAGTAGTCGTGCATACTGCCGATATGTCCATTGCGCTTGTACCCCTCTAAGTTCATCATGTCATCAAACTCCTGACGTGTGGAGGTTGCAGCCAAAGCAAGGTCAGAGAATTCCACCAGTATCACTAGTCCCTTGCGACTACCCTGATAGGTTCCTGCGTGGTACGGACCGGCCTCACGACGAGAACACACCTGAGCCATAGGCACGGCGTCAGCCAGACGGGCGGCGCGGCGGAGCTGAGTGGTGGTGCGGCGTGCACTGGCATGCTGCGACATGCGAAGCCAAGTGCTCTCACTGATACGATCCGCCAGGCCTGACGATAGGAGGCGGTAGCGCACACCCTCCTCCGACTCGTAATAGTGCAGATGCTCGTCGCCGTGCAGATAGGCCACCACAGTGGTGCCATCCGCCAGGGTCAGAACCTTCTGTACGCGGGCTGCGGGAATAGCTGCTGCCGTAAGCGCAGTGAGGGCAAGCAGCAGGACAACAAATATATGCTTGGGCATAGGCTGACTACTTGGGGAAAGAACAGTTGCTATAAGTGGCAGCTTTGTAGATATAGTCACCGTCAACGGAGATAATCTTGGAGCTCTTTATGGTGCTACTGGGATCGCGCTCTATTGTGCCGCCATTGAAGGTGAAGGAGCCCTTGACCTTGATGCCACGGCACTTGGAGGTGTCGGAAGCATCGGCAGGATTGACATACTCGTCACCCGTGGCCAGCATATAGATACGGGGGCGCACATTGCTGGCAGCCTCTACATCCTGTTCTACCAGCAGGTCGCCTGCCACACTGAGCCCTTTGGAGCCATCGCCAGTACAGCGCAGGCTGAGGTCACCGCCAGTGATGGCCATAGAGGCCTCGCTCTTGATACACTTGGCATCGTCACCATTTGCTACACAGTTGAGCACACCACCGGAGATAATGACCTGGCCATTGAACTCGTCCTGCGCGTCGGTAGTACAAGCCACATCGATATTGTCGCCAGCTATGTTGGCAAAGGTCACCTTGCCGTTGCGCTGCTCGTAGTACTGATCAACATGCATACCATCGGAGGCTGCACCGAGGATATTGATGGTACCGGTAAAGGACTTCTTGAGCTGGGTATATTCGTTGCTGGAATAAGCATGACGCTGTGTGCCAGTAATATTGAGCACACCTGCACCACTAAACTCGGCATGACCCTTCACCCAGAAGGCACTCTTGCGCATGTTGTTTCCACCATCGCAGAAGGTATTCTGTGTACCCTCGGCAACGATAATATCGATACGCTTGCCGTTGTCTATCTGCATGGGGCACGCACTGCTCTGGAGACTCACGCCCTCAAGAGACACGGCGCACTTGTAGCTACCCGTATGGAGAAAGCTACCATCACTGCTAGCGCCGCTGAGATGATAAGTCACCTCAGCGAGTTCGCCCTCTTCGGCCACGGCGACATCGGTCAGACTGACGTTTGCACCACTAATCTGGGCGGTCACACGACCACGCAGGTCACCACTCATCACGATAGTCGCAGTTGTGCCATCGTAGTTGACATAAACCTGGGCGGGAGAGAGTTGCTCACTGCTACCCGTGATAGATGTGATGTTGGCCAGTTCAAACTCCTCGCCATTGATGGTGAGGGTGTTCGTGCCATAGGTCATAGTGGTGGTCTCATCGTAGGGATAGGAGTAGGTCACCTGCCCCTCGTGCACGTTGAGACTCTGAGCCAGAGCAGCCCCCACAGAAAAAAGGCTCACGGAGAGGAGAATGAGGATGCGTCTCATCGCTTGATCTCCTTTCTGGCACCCTCGCCGTTCTGTATGATATAGATACCTTTAGTCTGTCCTTCGGTACCGACTACACGACGGCCCTGCAGGTCATACACCACCGAGGGCTCATCTGCATGGCTGCGTTGTACCTGTTCTACGCCTGTGGGCTGTAGTGCAAAAAACATGCGCTGCAGACTAATCAAATCCAGCGCAAAAGCCTCTCCTTGACTTTCGGCCAACATCTGACCGTTCTTGAAGGTGATATTGAGCCCAACGAGCGGCAGACTGCGCTGCAGGCCATTGTGCTGCTCAAAGGTAAGGTAATGTGTATCGGCACTGGCTGTGGCGGTGAGAGCCAGCGTGAGTGCCAGGAGTAGTTGTTTCATATCGTTGGGTTATAGGGGTGTTCTATTAATTCGTTTATAAATTCAATCAAGGGTTATGTTCTATGCTTGGCCGCTTTTGGCCTTTATCTCGTATCTTTCTCTCTTTCTTTCGGTTGCGGTGCCCGCACCGCGCCCTCTCTCAAGGGAGAAATCTACTTCGCTAAAGCCTCAAAATCGACTCAAGCGAATTAATAGAACACCCCTATAGTTTAATTTTAGCGCCGATGCTAAGAGCATGGAGATTGCCGAGTTCATACTCCTCGGGACGGAACTCATGCTGATAAACGTAGTCGGCGGTGATGTAGTACTTCTTGCTCAGTTTCCACTCAATGCCAGCGGTGAGGCGGTGCTTGGTGGCTGCCATACTGTCGTCCAGGCGGTTCTGGATCTCGTAAGTCACTGCAGGTGTGACGGGACAGTGGCGTATATTGTACTCCACCGCCAGGCGGGAACGCAGGATGTGAGTATTCTTGCCTGGTTTGTCGTCCACTACACTCTCCACCTCGTCGGGCCAGAAGTAGTAGCCACCCTTCTCTATCAGTTCTCCGCTCACACCAGCAGCCTGCACTGGACCGCGGTACTTGACACGCTGACACTCAGTGGGCATAAAGTGGGTGTATTGATAGCGCTCACGCAGAGCTAAACTGAAGCGACCAATCTTCCACTTTCCTGTCATATCGAAGGTGAGGCGGTGCTTGCTGCGCCAGTAGGAAGCATCGTCATTGAAGCCATTGAATACGCCAGTGCTCTTCTTATAGGTTGCCTTGAGGGTTGCGGGCGTGTAGTCATATATGTAGGAATAGCTCGCACCCAGCTTGAGCCAGCGGGTGACCTTGTAGTCGGCATCCACACCGAGACCAGCTCGGCTGAGGTTTTTCAGAAAGTCGGTGGTGCGCAGATCCATTTCAGCACCAACGCCCCATCGCGTGCCGAGGTCCTTACTCACGGACACACTCTCCCACAGGCCGTACTCGCTCTCGGCCAGCACGGCCATAGGCAACAAGGTCATCAGGAGGATGAAGTAATGCTTCATATCAATAGGTTTTGCTTCTGAGGACGCTTAGTCTTTGGGAATACGGAAGAGACGATCAACGGGCTTGATCTGCAGGTCGGGATCCTCGTAGAACACGCGCAGCATGGTCATATCCTTGAGGAAATCCACAGCGCCGACCTCCACGCGGAGCACCTTGAGACCGAGGCGCTTTTCAAGATCTGCAATCAGTTCTTCCTTCCGTTCGGGCACGATGAGCTCAATGTTGTCGTACTTAACAAACTTGCAGCCCTCGCGGTAACTCTTGTGCAGGATAGACTCAGCGATCCACACTACTATGATGAAGCAGCAGCTGATCACAATGATATAGAGCACGCTGAGCAGGAGGCTCTCCATGTTGCTCACGCCTACCTCCACCATATTGTAGGGGTCCTTGTTGGTAGGAGCGCTCTCCAAGAAATGGATGTTAGACCCCAGCTTGCCGTTGAGCACGCTCATGGCCACCAGGATGAAGAGATAGGTCATCTCACGGATGGGCACACTCTCCGTACGGAAGCGAACAATGCTGAAGATGGCAAACAGGCCCAAAGCCACACCCGTACCTACACTCTTGTCAGCACCCAGAAGCAAGAAGATGAGCATGAAGATGCTGATACTCATAAGGATGAAGGAGAAGTAGTAGTCACGGCGGCGTCCCTTGGGGAAGTAGAAGAAGTGCACAATTATCCACACAAAGAGTGTATTGAGCACAGTGCCCACAAGCAGATTGGGGAGATTGACAATCTCGGTAAAGAATCTAATAATGATTTCCATTGTATGTGTTTTTCTTGTATTTCTGGTTATGGCCGCCTACAGGTAGTGGCGCAGATTGATCAGACGCTGCTTGAAGTTGTTCACACGTACATCAGGGTTGGTCAAGGCTGTACCTATGCAGTACTTGCTGAAGCCAGCAGGCTTGACACGCAGCTGGCGCAGCAGCGGCAGGATGGGTGAAGGCTGACGACCATCGCGCTTGAGTTCAATGATAACCGTACGGGGGAGTTCGTGCTCCACGCCACTGTCAAAGTTCTTGAAGCACAAGCCAAAATCTATTGTCAGGCGTTCCGTGTGAGCCTTGTTGACAAGGGTGATGCGCTGGAACTGGTTCTGGAGTCGCGCCCTAATCCGAGTGCGTCCCTCCTCGGCCTCACTGAAGTAGAACGGCGTGCGTTCCTTGAGAAACGCCTCCCCTACCCCATCGTTCATCACGGCCTCGATAGAGGGAACGCTGATACGCTTCTTGCGGGTCTTGCCGTGGTTATCCTTCTTTTTGATTTCTAGGAAAGAGATATCCGAATCCACATAGGTACGAGCGCGCACCTTGGTGCGGGGCTTGTAGCCGTGCTGATGACGCTGAAACATGTCGTGCTGATCGTCATCCCAATAGACCGTACGATAGGGAGAAATCTGGTGTCCACAGTTCACCTGGGCATAGTAACTACCCTGGCAGAGTTCTAGCAACTGTTCCAGCACGGAGAGAGTCGTCACGAACTTGGTGTCCGTGCGGTTCATAAGGCGTATGCCTGACATCTCCTCCAACGTGATGGGGGGAAGAAGGTCAAGAAAAGCCTGGAGTGTGGGGTATTGCTGGGGCATATTTCGTGAGTCTGGGGAGAGATTCTCCAAATGCGCAGCAAAGTTACTCAAAAATTACAACTTATAGGCTATTACCGACGAGAAAAGTTCTAAAAAAATGCAACCAGACTACTCATTTTGTCGTCACTACCCCATCGGCAGCCTACTTTTGCAGACAGACATCACAGCATCCGCATCTATCGGCTCTCTCCTCTCCAAAATAGCGGAGCAACTGCACACTACGACACTCATCGCCCGTCTGACAGTAGTTCACCATAGCCTGCACACGCTGCTGATACACCTGGCGACGGGTCTCATAAACATCCTCACTGAAATATACACGCTCCTGATCCACGCGTCGCAAAACGTACGTCACGCGGGGTACATGCTTGCGCGGCACGTAGTTCAGGACACGCTGACGGGTGAGGTCTATCAGCACATCATACACCTGCTGCTGCGACAGCCCCGCCTCCTCCGCAATGCGGTCCTCCTCCACATATACGTACTCGGCAAACAGGCCTGCATAAAGACGCAACACAGCCCTGAGCACTCTATCATCCAGAGGGGTAAGATGCGACATGTAGTAGAGGTCATCACGACGTGTGAGCATCATGAGACGCGCCTTGCCATCGTCCTCCTCGCGATAGACGATGTAGCCCGCACGTGTCAGTAGCTGGAGTGCACTCTCCACCCCGGCGGGATAGTGGCGAAAGGAGCGACAGAACTGATTGATATTGAACTCAAAGGTTCGTCCTGCCCCCTCTCCCACTGGTAGCTGGAAGAAGTAAGCCAGTTCCTCATATATCTGCGCACAGAAGTCCTTAGGAGGAAACTCCATGTCGCTGCGTCGATTCATCTTGGTGAGGTCACCACGGTTGTAGAGCAGCACAGCCCATGCGCGGGCTCCATCACGACCTGCGCGCCCCGCCTCCTGAAAGTAAGCCTCTATGGAGTCAGGCAGGTCGGCATGTACGACCAGACGCACGTCGGGCTTGTCGATACCCATACCAAAGGCATTGGTAGCGACCATCACACGGGTCTCCCCTGACTGCCAACGACGCTGCCGCAAGTCCTTGTCGAGCAAGGTCATACCTGCATGAAAGTGCGTGGCACTGATACCCGACTCCGTCAGGTGCTGAGCCAGTTCACGCGTACCCTCGCGACTACGGGTATAGACGATAGCACTACCCGGAACGCGCTCCAGTATGTGCAGTATTTCCCCTATCTTATCGTCAGCCTTACGCACGACATAGGCCAGATTCGTGCGCTCAAAACTCATGCGAAAGATCTGGGCATCCTGCCCAAAGTCCAGCTGATGACAGATGTCATCCACTACTTGCGGCGTAGCCGTTGCCGTGAGTGCCAGGACTGGAACTCCACGCAGCTCACGACGTATCTGATTGATGCTCAGATATGAGGGGCGAAAATCATAGCCCCACTGGGAGATGCAGTGAGCCTCGTCAACGGTGATGAGACTAACTCGCATCTTGCGCAGCTTGGTAAGAAAGAGAGGATTGACAAGACGTTCGGGGCTGATGTAGAGGAACTTGGTATGCCCCAGTATGCAGTTGTCATAGACACTCTCCACATCGTCCGAACTCATGCCGCTATAGACAGCCGAGGCCAAAATGCCACGCCGACGGAGGCTCTGCACCTGGTCCTTCATTAGGGCGCTGAGGGGCGTTACAACAACACATAGTCCCTCCATGCAGAGTGTCGGTACCTGAAAGGTAATGCTCTTGCCACCACCCGTCGGCATAAGACCAAGGGTGTCCTGACCGGCCAGCACACTGTCGATTATCTCCTGCTGGATGCCACGAAAACCATCGTAGCCCCAGTATTCACGCAATATATCAAGGGGTTGTTCCACGGCGACTAGTGACTAAACATGAGGTCAGTCGCAGGGTCGGATGTCCTCTATCTGGAGCTGCACCTCACCACGCTTGTGGGAGTTCTCCTCTACGGAGTAGCAAATGTCAAACCCACGGCGCGTCTTGATGTAGCGCGCCTGATTGGCCTGGCCAAATGCAATGCCGTTCATCACATGGCTGGACTTGCCGTCAACGAGTTCGAGCTTGATGTGTTCCTGACCGCGGCCCACCACCTTGGAGGTGCCATAGTCAAATACACCGAGCGTACTGAACACGGGACGCTCGTTGCCTGGGCCATAAGGCGCAAAGCGGCGCAACTGACGATAGAAGTCAAAGTTGATATCCTTGAAGTCCAACTGACCGACAATATCCATCGTGGGCTGGGTCTGCTCATCGAGGATGTGCTGCTCCACATAGGCCTCAAAGCGGCGGCTGAACTCCTCAACATGCTCCACCTTCATGCTGAGACCAGCAGCATAGGTATGGCCACCAAAGTTCTCGAGCAGGTCTGCGCAGGACTGTACGGCTGCATAGACGTCAAAGCCACTCACGGAGCGGGCACTACCTGTGGCCAGACCCTCTGCACGAGTCAGCACAACGGCGGGACGATAGAACTGCTCGGTGAGACGCGAGGCTACGATACCGATAATACCCTTGTGCCACTGTTCGTTGTAGATAACCACAGCCTTGCGATCCTCGATGCCTGGCATCTGGCGGGCGGTCTCATAGGCCTCCTCCGTCATCTGGCGATCAAGGTCCTTGCGCTGTTCGTTATAGAGATTGATGTGAGAGGCAAGCTCCTGGGCAGCAGTAGCATCACGCTCCACGAGGAGGGCAACGGCCTCCTTGCCGTTCTGCATTCGACCACTGGCGTTGATACGCGGACCTATCTTAAAGATAATGTCGTTCATCGTCAACTCTCGGTCACCCAGTCCGCAGACCTCGGCTATGGCCTGCAAGCCCGTTGAGGCATTGGAGTTCAGACAGCGCAGACCATGATAGGCCAGTACGCGGTTCTCTCCCATAATGGGTACGATATCACTGGCAATGCTCACGGCACAAAGGTCGAGGAGGTCGTAGAGCTTGTTGAACTCTATACCATTGCTCAGTGCGAAGGCCTGCATAAACTTGAAGCCCACGCCGCAGCCTGAAAGGTCAGTATAGGGATAGAGATTGTCCTCGCGCTTGGGATTGAGGATGGCCACTGCGGGAGGCAGGAGGGGATCGGGCACATGGTGGTCGCAGATAATGAAGTCGATACCCTGATCCTTGGCATACTGTATTTCCTCCACAGCCTTGATGCCGCAGTCGAGTACAATGATGAGCTTGACACCCGTCTCAGCAGCAAAATCCACGCCCTTGAAGCTCACACCGTAACCCTCATCATAGCGATCGGGTATGTAGTAGTCCACATTGGCGTAATACTGGCGCAAGAACTTATACACCAGCGCTACGGCAGTGCAGCCATCTACGTCATAGTCGCCATATACAAGCACGCGCTCTTTCTTGGTCAGGGCGAGGTTGAGGCGTTCTACGGCTACCTGCATGTCGTTCATGAGGAAGGGATCGTGGAGTTCCGTAAGCTGCGGACGGAAGAAGTGCTTGGCCTGGCTCACCGACTGTATGCCACGCACTACCAGCAGACGTCCCAACGCCGGATGGATGTTGAGAGCACCAGAGAGTTCGTTGGCTATAGCCTCCCCCTCTGCTGTGAGCTGTATGTCGTTCCACTGATAAAGCATAGTGATGGGCAATGCAGAATGCACCAAGCGCAATTTGGGCGCAAAGTTACACAAAATATACGAGACTGCCAAGTAAAAAACACAAAAAACTCCTCGCAAGTGGAGGAGTTCTTAGTGAGGTACCTGGCGGATTCGAACCGCCGTAGCAGGTTTTGCAGACCTGTGCCTAGCCACTCGGCCAAGGTAC
>JAKSLU010000043.1 GCA_024400995.1 Bacteroidaceae bacterium | reverse complement strand
CCGTCAGCGTCGGCTGCGGAGGCATGGCGTGAAGAACATCAGCCGTGTTGAGTACAAGGGTATCAACCTCAGCGTGCGCCAGGAGCTTGCAACTGCCAAGGACCGCACCAAGATCGGCGTAGCCGAGCGCGTTGAGGCTGGTTTCATCAAGGCTTCCACCCTGGTGAAGATTCTTGGCAACGGCACTCTCACCGCTAAGGTGGAGGTTGAAGCTCATGCTTACTCCAAGACTGCCGAGGCTGCCATCACCGCAGCTGGTGGCACCGCAACCAAACTCTAAACTTCTTTACCTTTTTTAAACAATGAAGAAGATAATCGAGACTATCAAGAACATCTGGCGTATTGAGGATCTGCGTATGCGTATCCTCATTACGCTCCTGTTCATAGCAATATACCGTTTTGGCTCCGGCGTGGTGCTTCCTGGTATTGACCCCGCAGGTCTTCAGAGTCTGCAGTCACAGACAAGCGAAGGTCTGATGTCCCTGCTGAACATGTTCTCTGGTGGTGCATTCTCCAACGCTTCTGTATTTGCGTTGGGAATCATGCCTTACATTTCAGCCTCGATTGTGATTCAGCTTCTGGCTGTTGCCGTACCTTATTTCCAGAAGATGCAGCGTGAGGGTGAGAGTGGACGTCGCAAGATTAACCAGTACACTCGCTGGCTGACAGTCGCCATCCTCCTCTTCCAGGCTCCTACCTACATGATCAACCTGCAGGCACAGACTGCCGGCACTGGTGCTTGCATGGTCGGCAATGGTTTTTGGTTCATGCTCTCCAGCACCATCATTCTGGCTGCAGGCAGTATGTTCATCCTTTGGCTGGGTGAGCGTATTACTGACAAGGGTATTGGTAACGGTGTTTCCATGATTATTATGATAGGTATTATTGCCCGCATGCCTTCCGCACTCGGCGAGGAACTCACCTCTGCCCTTTATAGCGCCGAAGGTGGTGGCCTTGTTAAGTTCATGTTCGAGGTACTCGGTCTTCTGGCCGTTATGGCTCTGGCCATCATCCTCGTCAAGGCTGTTCGCAAGGTACCCGTGCAGTATGCCAAGCGTATCGAAGGTGGCCGACAGATCGGTGGTGCACGTCAGTACATCCCCCTCAAGCTGTTTGCTGCTAACGTGATGCCTATCATCTTTGCCCAGGCCATCATGTTTATACCTCTGACGCTCGCTCAGATGGTAGGTACACATAGCTGGGCTATGTCTCAGTTCCTGGATCACACGAGCTTCCTCTACAACATCGTATTTGTTATCCTGATTATTGCCTTCACATACTTCTACACCGCCATCACCATGAACCCCGTTCAGATGGCTGAGGATATGAAGCGCAACAACGGTTTCGTGCCTGGCGTAAAGCCTGGCAAGGATACTGCCGACTATCTTGATAACGTAATGTCGCACATCACTCTGCCTGGTTCACTGTTCATCGCACTCATCGCCATCCTGCCTGCTTTCGCAAGCTTGGTTGGCATCAAGCAGGGCTTTGCTCAGTTCTTCGGCGGTACCAGCCTCCTCATTCTCGTTGGTGTTGTACTCGACACCCTCCAGCAGATTGAGAGCCACCTGCTCGTGCGTCACTACGATGGTTTGCTCAATGCTGGTCATGTTCGTAACCGCGGCTAAGCGAAGCCAAGGTAATACCCTCCGATGATTTATCTCAAGACAGAGGACGAAATAGAGTTGCTGCGCAAGGCTAACCTGTTAGTCAGCACAACCCTCGCAGAGATAGCTAAAATGCTCAAGCCGGGTGTCACAACCCGTCAGTTGGACACCTTGGCTGAGCAAGTTATCCGCGACAATGGCGCCACTCCTGTGTTCAAGGGATTCCCTAATCCCTATGGCCCAGAGTTCCCCGCTAGTATCTGCGCCTCAGTCAACAATATCGTGGTTCACGGCATCCCCGATGATCGCGAGCTTAAGGACGGCGATATCCTTTCAGTAGATTGTGGCACCTGCCTTAACGGCTTTTGTGGTGATTCCTGCTATACTTTTTGTGTAGGCGAGGTCAAACCCGAAGTCAAGCAGTTGCTCAAGACAACTAAAGAAGCCCTCTACAAGGGAATCGAAGCCGCTCTCCCTGGTCGCCGAATAGGTGACATAGGCTATGCAGTGCAGCAGCACTGTGAGAGTCAGGGCTACGGAGTCGTGCGCGAGTTCATAGGTCACGGCGTAGGTCGCGAGATGCATGAGGATCCTCAGGTTCCCAACTACGGAAAGCGTGGGCAAGGCAAGCAGTTGCGTAATGGCCTCTGCATAGCTATTGAGCCCATGATTACACTGGGGAGTCATCAGATTGCTCTTCTCGAGGACAAGTGGAGCGTGACAACGCGCGACGGCAAGCCTGCAGCGCACTTTGAGCACTCCATCGCCATCCACAATGGCAAGGCCGATATCCTGTCGTCCTTTGCAGAGATTGAAGCTATCGAAGGTAAGCAATACTAAGAACAGCCCAATACATATAACACTATGTCAAAGCAGAATGCAATTGAGCAAGACGGAACCGTGGTCGAGGCCCTGAGCAACGCCATGTTTCGTGTAGAATTGGAGAACGGCCACACAATCCGTGCTGGCATTTCCGGCAAGATGCGTATGCATTACATCCGAATCCTGCCTGGTGATAAGGTCAAGGTTGAAATGAGCCCCTATGATCTGACCAATGGCAGAATATCCTACCGATACAAATAAACAAAAAAGAATATGAAAACAAGAGCATCTCTCAAGAAGCGCACCCCTGATTGCAAAATTGTTCGTCGCAAGGGTCGCCTGTTTGTGATTAACAAGAAGAACCCCAAGTTCAAGATGCGCCAGGGTTAAATCTTCGCAAAAAACTAAAACAACTATATGGCAATAAGAATTGTTGGTGTAGATTTGCCTCAGAACAAGCGAGGCGAAATCGCCCTGACCTACATTTTCGGCGTAGGTCGCAGTAGTGCCGGTAAAATTTTGGACAAGGCCGGCGTTGACAGAGACATTAAGGTTTGCGACTGGACTGATGACCAGGCTGCAAAGATTCGTGAAATCATCGGTGCCGAGTACAAGGTTGAAGGTGATCTCCGCAGTGAGATTCAGCTCAACATCAAGCGTCTGATGGACATCGGTTGCTACCGTGGCATCCGTCATCGTATCGGTCTTCCCCTCCGTGGTCAGAGCACCAAGAACAATGCTCGTACTCGTAAGGGTAAGAAGAAGACCGTTGCAAACAAGAAGAAGGCAACGAAGTAATAAAACACATTTATAAGATATGGCAAAGAAAACCGTCTCTGCAAAGAAGCGCGTAGTAAAAGTTGACGCACAGGGTCAGCTTCACGTGCACAGCTCTTTCAACAATATCATCGTATCTCTTGCCAACAGCGAAGGCCAGGTCATCAGCTGGTCCAGCGCTGGTAAGATGGGTTTCCGTGGCAGCAAGAAGAACACTCCCTACGCTGCACAGATGGCCGCACAGGATTGCGCCAAGGTCGCTTATGACCTCGGCCTGCGCAAAGTGAAGGCATACGTCAAGGGTCCCGGCAACGGTCGTGAAAGCGCCATCCGCGCCATCCACGGCGCAGGTATCGAAGTCATCGAAATCATCGACGTTACTCCCCTGCCTCACAACGGCTGCCGTCCTCCCAAGCGTCGCCGCGTATAATCCACTTCAACGTTAAACATTAAACATTAAACAAAAGATTATGGCAAGATATACAGGTCCTAAATCTCGTATTGCTCGTAAGTTCGGCGAGGCCATCTTCGGCCCCGACAAGGTACTTGCTAAGCGCAACTATCCTCCCGGCCAGCACGGCAACAGCCGCCGTCGCAAGACCTCTGAATACGGCGTCATGCTCGCAGAAAAGCAGAAGGCCAAGTACACCTATGGCGTGCTCGAAAAGCAGTTCCGCAACCTCTTCGACAAGGCAGCCGCTGCCACCGGCATTACCGGTGAGCTCCTTCTTCAGGGTCTCGAGTGCCGCCTCGACAACGTCGTTTATCGTCTCGGCATCGCTCCCACCCGTGCTGCAGCCCGCCAGCTCGTGAACCACAAGCACATCGTCGTAGACGGCAAGGTGGTAAACATCGCTTCCTACAGCGTGAAGCCCGGCCAGATTGTCGGAGTCCGCGAGCGCAGCAAGAGCCTTGAAGTCATCGCCGACGCCCTCGCTGGGTTCAATCACAGCAAGTATGCATGGATTGAGTGGGACGAAGCCTCCAAGAGCGGCAAGTTCCTCCACAAGCCCGAGCGCGAGGACATCCCCGAGAACATCAAGGAGCAGCTCATCGTCGAGCTCTACTCTAAGAACTAATTAAATTAATAGAATTTACATTCATGGCGATATTAGCATTTCAAAAGCCTGATAGAGTAATCATGGTGGAGGACGACCCCAAGTTCGGAAAGTTTGAGTTCCGTCCCTTGGAGCCTGGCTTCGGTCATACCATTGGTAACGCCCTCCGTCGTATCCTGCTCTCCTCGCTCGAAGGCTTCGCAATCAATACCATCAAGATCGATGGTGTTGACCACGAGTTTGCCTCCGTGCCTGGAGTTCGTGAGGATGTGACCAACATGATTCTCAATCTGAAGCAGGTCCGCTTCAAGCAGATAGTAGAAGAATTCGCGGAAGAGAAAGTCACCGTCAGCCTGAGCAACACCACAGAGTTTCGCGCAGCCGACCTTGGCAAGTACCTCACTGGGTTTGAAGTGTTAAATCCCGAACTGGTGATTTGTCATTTAGACTCCAAAGCCACGATGCAGATCGAACTGACCATCAACAAGGGCCGCGGCTACGTTCCCTCTGAGGAGAATCGTATCTTCTGCTCTGCTGTCAATCAGTTGCCGATCGATTCTATTTACACACCTATCCGTAATGTGAAGTATAGCGTAGAGCCCTGTCGTGTTGAGCAGAAGACCGACTACGACTGCCTCGTGCTTGAGATCACAACGGACGGTTCCATCCACCCGAAAGATGCCCTTCGAGAGGCCGCTCGCATCCTCATTCAGCACTTCATGCTGTTCTCCGACGACCGCATCACCCTTGATAACGTCTTTGATGAGCGCAACGAAGAGTTCGACGAAGAGGTACTGCGTATGCGACAGCTCCTCAAGACCAAGTTGACCGACCTGAACCTCAGTGTTCGTGCTCTCAACTGTCTGAAGGCTGCTGAAGTCTCTACTCTTGGTGATCTTGTACAGTTCAACAAGAACGACCTCCTCAAGTTCCGCAACTTTGGTAAGAAATCGCTCACCGAGCTTGATGATTTGCTCGAGAGTCTGAATCTGTCGTTTGGAACCGACATTACAAAGTATAAGCTTGACAAGGACTAATGCCTCAGCGCAAAGGTAACCCGTCAACTAAGTTAAACAACAAAAAACGAAAGCCTCACAATGAGACACAATAAGAAATTCAACCATCTCAGTCGTACTGCTAGTCATCGCGCTGCTATGCTGTCCAACATGGCTGTGTCCCTGATCATGCACAAAAGAATCACTACGACTGTTGCTAAGGCCAAGGCACTGAAGAAGTACATTGAGCCCCTCATCACCAAGTCAAAGAACGACACCACCAACAGCCGTCGCGTAGTGTTCAGCTACCTCAAGGACAAGTATGCCGTGACCGAGCTCTTCCAGAGCATCAGCGTTAAGGTTGCTGATCGTCCCGGTGGTTACACCCGCATCATCAAGACTGGTTTCCGTGCCGACGATGCCGCACCCATGTGCTTCATCGAACTCGTTGACTACAATGAGAACATGGCCAAGACTCAGAAGAAGACTCGCACTCGTCGCAGCCGCAAGAGCAGCGCAGCCGAGGCTCCTGCCGAGACCGTAGCTACCGAAGCTCCCGCCGTAGAGGCAGTAGCTGAGGAAACTGCCGAGTAAACCAACTACACCACAATAATGAAGCACCCCGCAGCGTGAGCCGCGGGGTGTTTTTTTGCCCAAAGTTTGAGCCTTCCGCCAAGGTCCCCACGCTGACAGCTTCCATCTTCACAGATATACACAAGGAGACTGAGGACGCATTCTGCTAGGTGCTTCGTGCGCGCCGTCAGGGACAGTGGTGGTGTCTTAACCTATGGTTTTAGTTCTTGGCGAGCCAAGCATAAATGAATCCTCTCGTTCGGAAATGCTCAAATATAATTTGGCATTTCGCTCACTTATTCGTAACTTTGCGGCAGAATACTGAATACGAACGCTAATACAAACCCCATGAACCTACACGAACTCATAGAGCAGCGCTACTCTGTGCGCTCATACAGCACCGAGGCTGTCAGTGAAGAACAGCTCCTTTACATCATGGAGTGTGCCCGCCTGGCACCCTCGGCCGTCAACTTTCAGCCCTGGCATTTCTATGTAGTACGCCGTGCGGAGGATCGCAACAAACTCCAGGAGTGCTACAATCGTGAGTGGTTCCGCTCGGCCCCTATGTATATCATTGCGTGCGTGCGCCACGATGAGGAGTGGGTGCGCAAGACCGACGCGAAGCCCCACGGCCAGATTGACATCGCCATCGCCGTGGAGCATATCTGCCTGGCCGCCGCCGAGCAGGGCCTGGGCACCTGCTGGGTGTGCAACTTCGATGCCGAACTGTGCCGCCGCCACTTTGCCCTGCCAGAGAACGAGGAACCCGCCGTACTCATTCCTCTCGGCCATCCCGCGGCAGAGGCGGCTGCGCCCACCAAGCAGCGTAAGGCTATGGAGGAGATTGTCACACGCTGGGAGTAGAGCCCTGTCGGTGTCCATAGTGAGCCGTGTATTGCCATAAATCGGTGCTGAAGTTTTTAGGAAAAATTTGTCGCCGACTAGAGTAGGAGCCAGTGAACCCTAGAGTAGGGTGTACTGAGCACTGGAGTCGGGCGTATTGTGCGCAAATGGCAGGACGGGAGTTGATGAGGTGCAAAATGTGGGAGAATAATTTTGTCATTCCCCCGCTTATTTGTAACTTTGCAGCGCAGTTGCTATATACAATAGCCTGCATCTAAGACTCCAAAAGCATGTACAAAATACTCTTTGCACTCATACTGACGATACTCTCCACCACCCTGGCCATGGCGCAGACGCCTACGGCAGCCCCCACTGCCACCATCACGGCACCAGAGGAGAACGCCGGCGAGCTGGGCAGCGAGGAATACCAGGCTCCGCTGTCCGTACGCTTTGAGGCCAATGCCGAACCCGAGGGATGGACGGCGCTCTATGAGTGGCGCATCACGCGGCAGGGGCAGACACAGCCCACCGTGGTGCGCAACGATGCCAGCCTGGACTATACCTTCAGCAAGAGCGGCACCTGGGAGATCGACCTGCTCGTGACCTTTGTCAGCGGTGGCGACACCATTGTCTATGACCGCGAGCCCGACAAGGACTCCGACACAGAGCACATCACCCGCATGGGCCCGCTGATGGAGACTCCCTATAGTGTGAGCATCAGTGAGAGCAATCTGGAGTTCCCCAACGCCTTCTCTCCCAATGGCGACGGTATCAACGACTATCTCAACGCCAAGCAGGCCAACTCCAAGAGCATCGTGGAGTTTGAGGCCGCCGTGTTCAACCGTTGGGGCAAACAGCTCTACTCCTGGACTGACTGGCGCAACAAGGAGAGCGGATGGGATGGTACCGACCATGGCCACCGCTGTGCCGACGGAGCATACTACCTCGTGGTCAAGGCCCGAGGTGCCGATGGGCGCAAGTACAACATCCGCAAGACGATATCAGTGCTCACGGGCTTCAAAGAGGAGGAGAAGTAGGGGGATGTTTAAGGTTTAGGGTTTAAAGTTTAAGGTTTAATGACGCAGAAAGGTACTATAGATATATTAGGCGCGCGCGTGCACAACCTCAAGAACGTGGATGTGACGCTGCCCCGCTATGCCCTCAATGTAATCACCGGCCTCAGTGGCTCGGGCAAGTCCTCGCTGGCCTTCGACACCATCTATGCCGAGGGTCAGCGTCGCTACATTGAGACCTTTTCGGCCTATGCCCGCAACTTTCTGGACCACCTTGAGCGTCCCGACGTCGATAAGGTAACCGGCCTTTCGCCCGTCATCAGTATAGAGCAGAAGACCACCAACAAGAATCCCCGCTCCACCGTTGGCACCGTGACGGAGGTCTATGACTTTCTGCGTCTGCTCTTTGCCCGTGCCGCCGATGCCTATAGCTATGTGAGCGGTGAGCGTATGATCAAGTTCACCGAGGACCAGATTGTGGAGATGATCATCCGCGAGTATGCCGACCAGCGCGTCTATCTGCTGGCTCCGTTGGTGCGTGCCCGCAAGGGTCACTACCGCGAACTCTTTGAGACCACCCGCAAGAAGGGGTACCTCCACGTCCGTGTGGATGGAGAGATGCGTGAGATCATCCCCGGCATGCGTGTCGATCGCTACAAGATGCACGACATCGAGGTCGTCGTCGATCGTCTCCGTGTGCAGGCCAAGGACGAGGAACGCCTCCGCAAGAGTGTGCGCAAGACCATGGAGCTCGGCGAGGGCCTCATGATGGTGGCTAGCGAGGGCCGTCCGACAGAGCAGAGCGGGCAGACGGAGCAGAGTGTACGCTATTTCTCCAAGAGCCTGATGGACCCTATCAGCGGTATCAGCTACAGAGAGCCCGCTCCGCACAACTTCTCCTTCAACTCCGTACAGGGCGCCTGCCCCAAGTGCAAGGGACTGGGCTATGTCGTTCAGATCGATCGCGACAAGGTGTGCCCCGACCCCCGCAAGAGCATCCGCGAGGGAGCATTCCTCCCTCTGGGAAAGTACCGCGACCTCAATATCTTTAGCCGTATCAAGGACGTACTCGCCCAGTATGAGTGCGACCTCGACACCCCCGTGGAGGATCTGCCCGAGGAGGCCATGGACGAGATTATCAACGGCTCTGCCGACGACTATATCGGCTATCAGGGCCTGGCCGTCTATATCCAGCAGCTGGCTGACGTAGAGCAGACCGCCGCTGCGCAGAAGTGGGCTGACCAGTTCAACACCGTCGTGGAGTGTCCCCACTGTCATGGCGCTCGCCTCAACGATGAAGCCCTGAGCTACCGCTTTGCTGGTAAGAACATCCACGAACTCTCCTGCATGGATCTGCAAGAACTCTACGACTGGCTGGGAGGGATAGGTAACGAAGACGAAACGCTGCGCTACGAAGACGAAAACTTGGGCCTCTCCGCCAAGCAGAAGACCATTGCCGCAGAGATACTCAAGGAGATACGCACCCGCTTGCGCTTCCTGCTGGACGTGGGTTTGGACTATCTCTCCCTCTCCCGCAGCACTGCCACACTCTCAGGCGGAGAGAGTCAGCGCATACGTCTCGCCACGCAGATAGGCTCCCAGCTCGTCAATGTGCTTTATATCCTTGACGAGCCCAGCATAGGTCTGCATCAGCGCGATAATGTACGCCTCATCAACTCCCTCAAGCGCCTCCGCGACACGGGCAATACCGTCATCGTCGTGGAGCACGACCAGGACATGATGCTCGCCGCCGACTACATCGTAGATATAGGTCCCCGTGCGGGTCGCAAGGGTGGCGAAGTTGTCTTTCAGGGTACGCCAGAGGAGATGCTCCGCCAGCACACCCTCACCGCCGACTATCTCAACGGTGAGCGCCGCATAGAGGTACCCGCCGAGCGCCGCAAGGGCAATGGCCACGTGCTCTCCATCAAGGGAGCCATGGGCAACAACCTCAAGCGTGTGAGCTGCGAGTTCCCCCTCGGTACGCTCATCTGCGTGACCGGTGTCAGCGGCAGCGGCAAGAGTACACTCATCAACGATACCATGCTGCCCATCCTCTCGCAGCACTTCTACCGTTCGCTGCGTGAGCCTCTGCCCTACAAGAGCATAGAGGGCCTGGAGCATATCGACAAGGTGGTAGCCGTCGATCAGAGCCCCATCGGTCGCACGCCCCGCTCCAATCCCGCCACCTATACTGGCGTTTTTGCTGACATACGTTCGCTCTTTGTGGGGCTTCCCGAGGCCAAGGCACGTGGCTACAAGCCAGGCCGCTTCAGCTTCAACGTCAAGGGAGGTCGTTGTGAGGTGTGCAAGGGCAATGGCTATCGCACCATCGAGATGAACTTCCTGCCCGATGTCTATGTTCCCTGCGAGGGCTGCCATGGCCACCGCTACAACCACGAGACCCTCGAGGTACGCTTCAAGGGCAAGAGCATCAGCGATGTGCTCGACATGACCATCAACCAGGCCTGCGAGTTCTTTGAGAGCGTGCCCCACATTCTGCAAAAGATCAAGGTACTCCAGGACGTAGGCCTCGGCTACATCAAGCTCGGCCAGGCCTCCACCACACTCTCCGGCGGTGAGAGTCAGCGCGTCAAGCTCGCTACCGAGCTCTCCAAGCGCGACACAGGCCGCACGCTCTATATACTCGACGAGCCCACGACGGGGTTGCACTTTGAGGACATTCGTGTCCTGATGGGCGTGCTCGACCGTCTGGTGCAGAAGGGCAATACCGTCATCGTCATTGAGCACAACCTCGATGTCATCAAGATGGCAGACCATATCATCGACATGGGTCCTGAGGGAGGTCGCGGTGGTGGCACGGTCATTGCCACCGGCACCCCCGAGCAGATCGTCAAGAAAGGCAAGGGCTACACTGCACAGTTCCTAAAGGACTACCTGCAATCAGGTGTTGGAACAAATGATAAATAAGAAATAAGAAATAACAAATAAAACTAATTACTAACCCTTAACCAAGTCCTCATCCTTACCCCACAAAGGGTATTGGGCCCTCCCCCCTTGGGGAGGGATACCGAAGTGGCACAGCCAGCTTCGGAGGGTGGGGCTCCATTACAACAATGTTCGAAGGACAACCCAAAGGTCTCTGGGCACTGGCCCTGGCCAACACCGGTGAGCGCTTTGGTTACTACACCATGCTCGCCGTATTCGCACTGTTCCTGCAGGCCAACTTTGGCTTTGCCACTGGCACAGCAAGTCTGATCTACTCCACCTTCCTCATGATGGTGTACTTCCTCCCTGTGATTGGTGGTATCGCCGCCGACAAGTTTGGCTTTGGCCGCATGGTCACCAGCGGTATCAGCATCATGTTCCTGGGCTATCTGCTCCTCGCCGTGCCCATGGGTGGCAACACCGTAGCAGCCCTCGTCATGGGACTGGCTCTGCTGCTCGTGAGTCTGGGCACAGGCCTCTTCAAGGGCAACCTCCAGGTGCTCGTAGGCCGTCTCTACGATGAGCCTGCCTTCCAGGCCAAGCGTGACTCAGGCTTCTCCCTCTTCTATATGGCCATCAACATCGGTGCCATGTTTGCTCCCACCGCAGCCATTGCCATCATGAACTGGGCGCAGACAGACCTCGGCGTGAGCGAGGCCGATAGCTACCACTTTGCCTTTGGCGTAGCCTGCCTCTCTCTCATCGTCAGCATCGCTATCTACTATGCCTTCAAGGGCTGGTTCAGCCATGTGCTCGAAGCAGAGAAGAAGACAGCCGACAACGGTCAGCAGGCCGCTAGCGA
This sequence comes from Bacteroidaceae bacterium, assembly GCA_024400995.1. Lineage (GTDB taxonomy): Bacteria > Bacteroidota > Bacteroidia > Bacteroidales > Bacteroidaceae > Alloprevotella. Next base: position 1,397 of record JAKSLU010000043.1, on the reverse strand, counting down.
GCCCTCTGAGGAGCTCTCTCCCGCTGAGACCAAGGAGCGCATCGTGTGCCTCTGCCTCGTTTTTGCCGTAGTTATCTTCTTCTGGATGGCCTTCCACCAGAATGGTCTTACCCTGACCTACTTTGCACGTGACTACGTGCAGACCTCCTCTGAGGGTGTGCAGAGCATGATGTTCGATGTGACCAACCTCGTAGCCAGCATCTTTGCTGTCTATGGTCTGTTCGGCATTGCTCAGAGCAAGACTGCCAAGGGTCGTGGCATCTCTGCCGCCATTATAGCCCTGGCCGCCGCCTATGTGGGCTGGCAGTATGAGCGCCTGAGCGGAAGTGTAGAGGTTGCTGCCCCCATCTTCCAGCAGTTCAACCCCTGCTTCGTCGTGATGCTGACCCCCGTGAGCGTAGCCTTCTTTGGTTGGCTCAACAAGATAGGCAAGGAGCCCACCTCACCCACCAAGATAGGTCTCGGCATGCTTGTAGCAGCCCTGGGCTTCTTCCTCATGATTGCTGCCACCACTGGTCTGCTGGCTCCCGTTGAGCAGGTAGCCGCTGGTGCAGATGCCGCTCGTGTCAACGCCAACTGGCTCGTGAGCACCTACCTCGTACTGACCTTTGCCGAGTTGCTGCTGAGCCCCATCGGTATCTCCTTTGTCAGCAAGGTGGCTCCTCCCAAGTACGCTGGCCTCATGATGGGTCTGTGGTTTGCCGCTACTGCTATCGGTAACTTCCTGGTAAGTATCCCCGGTCTTATGTGGGATGCCAACTGGCCCCTCACCTACATATGGGCCGTACTGGCAGGCATCTGCCTCGTGAGCGCTCTCTTCATCTTCAGCATCCTCAAGAAGCTCAACAAGGTAAGCAAGTAAAATGTCACACCTATGATGCGTTATTCCGTATCACTCTTGCTGGCGTTGCTGAGTCTTACAACCTTCGCAGACCATTACCTCTCTTTGGAGCAGGCGATGATCCGCGTGGGACTACAGGAAGGATGATATCTAATTACCCCCTAGGCTGCGACGCACTACTCCCTACACTACGACGCTCTACTCCCTACGGTAGGAATCACTATCGTAGGGAGTAGTGTTATATGGTGTGCTGTTGAAAATGTTTGCCGATATTGTGCACTTGTGCACTATGCCTTGTAACGCGTTGAGGAATAGCGTGATAAGTAGTGTACAATATCAGCATTGTTGTGCACGTAGTGCACTCTTTGAGGTTTCCCACAGATTGCACAGATTATCACAGATCATACTCCCACTGGGCTTAGTGGCAAAAGGCTGTGTGGAGTATAATAATGCTTTTATTGGACTGTAGTGATACTATAATACTGATAGTAGTGCACAGAAGTAAGCGTCTCCGCGATGACGCCTTGTGGCAGTCCTTAGTCTTTCTTACTTTTGC
>JAKSLU010000042.1 GCA_024400995.1 Bacteroidaceae bacterium | reverse complement strand
AGTACGAAGACACGGTGTCCTTTCTTGGCTGCGCTCTTGGCAGCCTGGCTGGCACCCTCCTCGTGATCCTCACCGTCGGTGATGATAACGATGGCCTTGCCCACGCCCTTCTCCTGAGTGAAGCTGCTGGAAGCCAGTTCGATGGCAGCGGAGAGATTGGTGCCCTGGAGTGATACCATGTCGGCACCGACACCATCGAGGAACATCTTGGCGCTCACAAAGTCGTTGGTGATGGGCAGCAGGGGGTAGGCCTCTCCGGCAAAGACTCCTAGTCCCACCTTGTCATTGTCGAGGCGGTCGATGAGGGTGCTCACGAGGAGCTTGGCGCGCTCCAGTCGGGAGGGTTGTATGTCGGTGGAGAGCATGGAGTTGCTCACGTCCATCATGAGAATGACCTCGATGCCCTTGCGCTTGTCTTGAGAGGTACCACCGCCCAGTACCTGGGGGCGCGCCAGCACAAAGATGAGCGCTGTGGCGGCCAGAAGCATGAGGGTGCGCTTGAGGAGTGGACGCACACGGCTGCGGTCGGGGGTGAGACGGCGCAGCAGGGGAAGGTCGCCGAGGCGTTGCTCACGGCGGCGACTGACGAGCTGCATACCTATCTCCAATACAACCAGGAGCAGAACAAGGAGGAGGAGAATGAAGTATGTGGAGTTGGCAAACTGAAACATGGGGAAGGATGTCTTGCGGGTGGGGGGATTACTGAGGCAGACGGCGCAGGAGCGTGATGCTCAGCAGGAACTCGAGCAGAAGGCATAGGAGAGCCGCCTTGGCATAGGGCTCGTAGGCCTCAAAACGGCGGCTATAGTGGCGCACCTTGAGCTTGGTCTTCTCGAGCTTGTCGATATCGTCGTAGATGGCACGGAGCTTGGCCTTGGTGTCGGCAGCGTAGTAGAGGCCGCCGGTAGATTCGGCAATCTGCTTGAGCGTAGCGGGGTCGGCATCGCTCTCCACCCACTGATAGTAGTACTCGCCATTGGGGAGTATGGCCACGGGCATCTTGACCTTGCCCTGGCGTCCCACAGAGATGGTATAGACGCGGATGCCCTGCTTGCGGGCAATCTCGGCAGCCATGAGTGGGGAGATGTCGCCTGAGTTGTTGGCTCCATCGGTAAGGAGGATGACCACCTTGGAGGGACTGTTGATGAGGGAGAGACGACTCACAGCGTTGGTCAGGCCCATGCCGATGGCGGTACCATCGGAGATGATGCCCTGGCGCTGGAGGTCGCAACTCACCTGTCGGAACATGGAGAGCAGGGCACTATGGTCGGTGGTCAGAGGACACTGTGTGAAGGCCTCGCCGCCAAAGAGTGTCAGGCCGATGTTGTCGTTCTCGCGGCCCGAGATGAACTCCACGGCCACCTGCTTGGCGGCCTCGATGCGGTTGGGCTGGAGATCCTGGGTGAGCATACTGACGCTGATGTCCATACACATCATGATGTTGATACCCTGCGTCTCACGTTCGCTCTGCGGCGAACTGGTCTGCGGGCGGGCCAGGATGATGATGGTGAGCACCACGGCAATGAGGCGTAACACAAAGGGAATGTGGCGCAGAACAATGAGCCACGTCCAGCGCCCTTCGTGGGGAGCTGTAGTGGCTACGGTGAGCATGGCCTCCCGTCTGCCCCAAATGTGCCATGCGAACATGGGCAGGAGGAGGAGCAGGAGCCAGAGGTATGTGGGATTGGCAAATTGCATAGGGGGGATATCTACGAGCGTGTGCTACATGAAGGTATCTACGAGCGTATAGATGATATAGATGGTCATGGCCAGGGTAGACACGCCGCTCACGAGGGTCATCACCCAGCGCATGGCAATGCGCAGACGGCGGCGACGCAGATCGACATCTACTACCTTAACGATACGCTTGGGGGGCGCGTCAGTGGGCTTGGTCTGGTTGATATAGTCCATGGCGTGGAGGAGCGAGCGGTCGTTCTCTGTGGCGGAGGTCTGCAAGCGGGCAAACTTGACGAGGTCGGCGGTCTGCAGCAGTTCACGCAGGTCGTAGAGGGCGGTCTGATCCTCAGCGTTGGTGAGGGCGTTGATGAGCTGCGGAGTGGTCATCTCGCGGGCATCGATGCCAAAGCGCTCCTTGATGTAGGTGCGCAGCACGCCTGTCAGTTCGTCATAGTAGGCTTTGAGCTCATCCTCGGAGTCGGCGGCACGTCCCCGGAACTGCTCGATAGCTCTAAGGGCCACCTGATGGGCTGGGGGAGGGGGAGTCACGCTCACTCGGCGGCGCAGGGGCTCGTGCTTGAAGAGACGACAGAGGCTAATGACAAAGACTATGATCAACACCCACAGCAGCAGGGAGGTGGCGACAAAACTGCCGCTCCATGTGAAGGCGATGCTCACGGGGCCATAAGGGTCGCGTATGTTGTCTATATGAACAGTATCAACCTCAATGCTTTCTACTTTGAGTCCCAGCGGGTTATGACTTGCATAGCGACGTTCGCCAACCTGTACCTCTACGGCTGGAAGGCTATAGAGCGCGCTGTCGAAACTGGTGAGCAGATAGTTGCGATGGAGCACCCAGCGGGCGCCATCATCGATGGTGGAGGTATCTACCTGGCTGCGTTCCAGTACCTCGATGCCCTCTGTGAGGTAGCCCTGTGCATACTCTGGAAAGATGACGCGCGTCCCCTTAGGAACGGTTACCTGTGTACGCAGACTGACCTGCTCGCCAATGCGGATGGCGGAAGAGTCGAGTGTGGCCTCGACAACTACATCGGCATGGAGAGAAATGCTGAAACAAAGTGCAGCAAAAAGGCTAAGGAGTAGGCGGAGGGAGTGGTTCAAGGGGTAGATAGATTCAAAAGATTCAAAAGTTCAAGAGATTCAGGGGTTCAACGATGCCGGTTGTTGAAGAGTTGCTGGAGAGACTTGACGTAGTCGCCGTTGGTGGCGATGCTGATGCTGTCAATGCCCGTGCGGAGGAGGAGGTCGTCCAGCGTCTTCTGTTGCTGCATCCACCAGTGAGTGTGGCGGTTACGCACAGCTTCAGAGGCGGTGTTGACAAGCACCTCGCGCCCTGTCTCGGCATCGCGCATCTGTACGATTCCGACGTTGGGCAGAGCTGCCATCGTGGGATCGTAGAGGCGTAAGGCCACCATGTCGTGACGGCGGGCGCAGAGAGCCAGGGCGCGAGGAGCGGAACTGTCCTCGGTGCTGGTGCCAACGGCAGGCATACCGATAAAGTCGCTCATAACGAAGGCAATGCACCTCTTGCGCTGAACACGAGAGAGGAACTCCAGGCCTACGTTGAGGTTGGTGCCACGGCTCTGGGGGACAAGGGTGAGAAGGGTGCGGATGATATGGAGAATGTGGGAGCGGCCCTTCTTGGGTGGAATGTAAGCCTCCACCTGGTCGCTGACGAAGATGGCACCAATCTTGTCGTTGTTCTGTGCGGCACTGAAGGCCAGCGTAGCGGCAATCTCCGTGAGTAGTTCGCGCTGGGTACGTTCGCGGGTGCCAAAGTCGAGGGAGCCGCTTACGTCGATAAGGAGCATGACGGTGAGCTCACGCTCCTCCTCATACACCTTGATGTAGGTGCGATCCATACGCGCCGTGACGTTCCAGTCAATGTCGCGCACGTCGTCGCCCATCTGATACTCGCGTACCTCACTGAACGACATGCCACGCCCCTTGAAGGCGGAGTGATACTCGCCTGCAAAGACGTTGTTGCTCAGCGCACGTGTCTTGATCTCGATGCGCCGCACCTTGGCTGTGAGTTCCTTCAGGTCCATCAGGGTACTTCTACCTTGGCCAGTATTTCGCTGATAATGTGGTCGGTGGTCATCTCATTGGCCTCGGCCTCGTAGGTCAGACCGATGCGGTGGCGCAGCACGTCGTGGGCTACGGCCTTGACGTCGTCGGGCACTACGTAGCCACGGTGGCAGATGAAAGCCATGCTGCGGGCGGCCTGAGCCAGAGAGATAGAAGCACGGGGAGAGCCGCCGTACTGTATCATGGGCTTGAGGCTCTCCAGCTTGTAGCGCTCAGGATAGCGGGTGGCAAAGACGATGTCGGCCACATACTGCTCTATGCGTTCGTCTAGGTAAATCTGCTTGACCACCTTGCGGGCCTCGGCTATGGTGCGTGTATCGACTACGGGGCGCACGGTCTCCTCAAAGCGGTCGCTGAGTGCGCCGCGGATGATACACTTCTCCTCCTCCATGGAGGGATAATCTACCACCACCTTGAGCATGAAGCGGTCCATCTGGGCCTCGGGCAGTTGGTAGGTGCCCTCCTGCTCAATGGGGTTCTGCGTGGCCATGACGAGGAAGGGGTCGGGCAGGCGCATCGTCTCGTCGCCAATGGTCACCTGGCGCTCTTGCATGGCCTGTAGCAGAGCTGACTGTACCTTGGCTGGAGCGCGGTTGATCTCATCTGCCAGCACAAAGTTGGCAAACACGGGGCCGCGGCGCACGCTGAACTTGCTCTCCTTCTGGCTATATATCATGGTGCCAATCACGTCGGCAGGGAGCAGATCGGGGGTGAACTGTATGCGGCCAAACTCAGCATCGACGAGGCTGCTGAGGGTCTTGATGGCCAGTGTCTTGGCTAGGCCAGGTACGCCCTCCAGTAGTATGTGGCCATCGCTCAGCAGACCTATGAGCAGGGCCTCCGACAGGTGCTCCTGACCCACGATGGTGCGTGACATGCCGTCCTTGAGCGTAGTGACAAAGGCGCTGTGCTGCTCAATCAGTGCGTTGAGCTGGCGAATATCTGTGTTCTGATTCATAGGAGTATATGTATATTCTGGGCGCAAAGTTACAAAAATATCCCCAAATATAGCCTTAATTTATATAAAATTATTGTTGAGTAAAAGTTAAAGGAAGTGCACCATACCAGAGTATAGACTAGTGATTCGTAGTGTATAGACTAGTTCTTCGTAGTCCCTACACTAGTGCACACTAGTCCCAGGACTAAGAAAAACTAGTCGGCGACTACGAAAAATTAGTTGCCGACTAATTTTCCCTAGTTGCCGACTAATGGGAGAGGGGGTATCGGTGTAAAAATTTTCCAGAAAAACATCAACACCATCAACACCATATAGGCATAAAGCGTATATTATCAATGTGTTGCGGGTGTTGATGGGTTTCCCCAAAAGGCCTGTGTGAGATTGTAATGAAAACCGCGATTAACCCGTTCCAGGTCACATGCCTGGCACCTTCGGTGCTTTTTGCTTTAACGCGAGGGTTTCACCCTCTGTGAGATCTGTGGAATCTGTGCAATCTGTGGGAGGTTTGTTGCCCACAGATTGCACAGATTGCCACAGATTCGATTCGTGTTCAATTTGTGGGCATTTGTGTTGCGCCGCAGGCAAATTTATGATAATTCGTGGCTCATTCATGATAATTTATGTTCAACTCAAAAGCACCGAAGGTGCCACTGTGCCCTAAACGCAGAGTTATCAACACCCGCAAACGTCTTACAGTCAGCGGAATAACCCGGATTGGTGTTGATGGTGTTGATGTTTTTCTGGAAAAAAAGTTCTACTGTGTCGCATAATAGCGACTTTGCGGGAAATAATATGCCGGCCAGCAATAAACATTAACGAGACGCGTGGGCGCACGAAGCATAGCAAAACGGAGGCTCGGACTTGCATCCGAACCTCCGTTGTAGAGTGGTTCCCGTGAGGGAGGGGAGATTACTTGAAGTAGCGGTTGAACAGACCCTGGAAACCAGCGCCATGACGAGCCTCGTCCTTGGCCATCTCGTGCACGGAGTCGTGGATGGCATCAAGATTGAGCTGCTTGGCTACCTTGGCAATGTCCATCTTGCCTGCGCAAGCGCCCTCCTCAGCCATCATGCGCTTCTCAACGTTGGTCTTGGTGTCCCATACCACCTCGCCCAGCATCTCTGCAAAGCGGGCAGCGTGGTCGGCCTCCTCATAGGCGTAGCGCTTGAAGGCCTCTGCAATCTCGGGGTAGCCCTCACGATCTGCCTGACGGCTCATAGCGATGTACATACCTACCTCGGTGCACTCGCCAAGGAAGTGGTCATGGAGACCCTGGCGAACGAAGTCGCCCTCCTCACCTGCGGGGATGGCAGAGGCAATGCCAATCTCGTGCTCTGTAACAAACTGAAGGCCTGCGTTCTCCTCCATCTGCTTGAACTTGGAACCGGGAACATTGCACTGGGGGCATTTCTCAGGAGCGGTGTCACCTTCGTGAACATAGCCGCATACGGGGCAAATCCATTTACTCATAGTTGTATTCTTTTTTAGGTTAATAATCTTGTGATATTGTACTTGTTTCGTTTTCGAGTGCAAAAGTACGGACTTTTAGTGAGATATACAAGAAAATTTGCGCCAAAAAATGGTAAAATCAGGCAGTAGTCTGGATATCGCCATTGGTGTTCCCGAATTTACCACTTTCAGGAGGGGCAGCGCCTCAAAGCATGGCGAGAAACTCCTCCTCGGTGACGAGAGGTACACCGAGGGAGGCAGCCTTCTGCATCTTGGAGGGGCCCATGGCATCGCCCGCAAGGATGAAGGTGGTCTTCTTGCTGATGCTACTCACGTTTTTGCCTCCGTGAGCCTCAATCAAGGCCTTGTACTCATCGCGAGAGTGGTGGGTGAAGGTGCCGCTGATGACGATGCTCTTGCCCATGAGGGCATCGGAGAGATGTTCGGCCTCCTTCATCTGCATCTGTAGGCCTGCGGCGCGCAGCTGGCTGATGAGCTCCTGACTGCGGGGCAGACTGAGATAGTGAACGACGCTCTGCGCAATGGCGGGTCCTACGCCCTCGACCTCGGTGAGTTGCTCCTCGGTGGCCTGCATCAGAGCATCGATGGAACGGAAATGCTGAGCCAGTATCTTGGCTACAACCTTGCCTACAAAGCGGATGCCCAGGGCATAGAGGACACGCTCAAAGGGTACTGACCAACTGGCCTCAATGCCCTGGAAGGCCTTCTCGCCACTCTTGCTCTTGGTTCCGCCAAACTCCTGCTGGAGGAGTTTGCCCTCTGGCGTCGTGCCGAAGAAACCTGTGCTCTCTGCGAAACGCTGGCGCAGGGTGTAGAGGTCGCCGATGTCGCTGATGATACCCAGGTCATAGTAGCGGCTCACCTTCTCCGAACCGAGCGAATCGATGTTCATGGCATCACGGGAGACGAAGTGCTCGATGCGTCCCTTGATCTGCGGCGGGCAGGTGGCCTCGTTGGTGCAGTAGTTGGCTGCCTCACCCTCATAGCGGGTGAGGGGGGCTCCACACTCGGGACAATGCGTGATGAAGACCACTGGACGGGCATCTGTGGGGCGCTTGTTGGCCTCCACGCCTACGACCTGGGGGATAATCTCGCCAGCTTTCTCCACGTACACCCAGTCGCCCTCATGCAGGTCGAGCTGGCGGATGTAGTCTTCGTTGTGCAGCGTGGCACGGCGCACAGTGGTGCCAGCCAGATGGACGGGTGCCATGTTGGCCACTGGAGTGACGGCACCCGTGCGGCCTACCTGGAAGGTTACTTCCTCCAATGGGGTGAGAGCACGCTCGGCGGGGAACTTGTAGGCAATGGCCCAACGGGGCGTCTTGGCGGTATAGCCCAGGGCCTGCTGCTGGCGCAGATCGTTGACCTTGAGCACTATGCCGTCGGTGGCTACAGGCAGGTTGCGGCGCTCCTCGTCCCAGTGGTCAATGTAGTCGTAGATGTCCTGCAGGGAGTGGGCTACGCGCATGTGTTCGCTCACCTTGAAGCCCCACTGACGCGCCTGTTGTAGAGCATCATAATGGCTAGGAGAGGGTAGGGGAGAGGGAATATAGTAGAGATAGGCGTCGAGCTGACGATGGGCTACAACACGTGAGTCCTTGCTCTTAAGTGTTCCACTGGCGGCGTTGCGGGGGTTGGCAAAAAGGGGCTTGCCAGCTGCCTCCTGCTCCTCGTTGAGTCGCTCAAAGCTGGAGTAGGGTAGGAGTACCTCGCCTCGGATCTCCAGTTCATCGGGATAGTCGGTGCCGTCGGGGAGTTGGAGAGGTATGCTGCGGATAGTGCGCACGTTGGCTGTGACATCATCGCCCTGCTGACCATCACCACGGGTAAGGGCACGCACCAGTTGTCCACGTTCATAAATTAGGGAGATGGAGAGACCATCAAACTTGAGCTCGCAGCAGATGCTGAACTGCCCCTGACCGAGTTCCGACTCCACGCGCTCATAGAACTCGCGTACCTCCTCGCGGTTGTAGGTGTTGCCCAAGGATAGCATAGGATATCGGTGCGCCACCTGCTCAAAATCGGAGGTGATATCGCTGCCCACGCGCTGTGTGGAGGAGTTGGGGTCGGCCATCTCGGGGTGCTCACGCTCTAGGGCTTCGAGTTCCTTCATGAGCAGGTCAAAGTCCTTGTCGCTGATGGTGGGCTGGTTCAGCACGTAGTAGTTGTGATTGTGCTGATGAAGCTCGGAGCGTAGCTGAAGTATGCGGTCTTGAGGGGTCATCATGGTGGGGTATTACTCCATATAACTAGCAGGTAAAGATCGGCAGTTGTACTGGCTGGCCATAATCTCTCCATAGGCACCTGCTGATCGGAAAGCAAGGAGGTCGCCGCGACGAGTAGTGGGCATCTGATACCCCTTGAGGAATACGTCACTGCTCTCACAGATAGGACCTACCACGTCGTAAGTGTCGGTGGTGCGCTGATCCTGCTGCGCGGTGAGGTTGTCGCACTGGTGGTAGCTGCCATACATAGCAGGGCGCACAAGGTCGGTCATGCCTGCATCGCAGATAACGAACTTCTTCTGGTGTCCCTCCTTGACATACAGCACACGGGAAATAAGGCAACCACACTGAGCCACCACGGCACGCCCCAATTCGCAGTGCATCTCCTGATGAGGACGCAGTTGTAGAGCCTCGCGGAAAGTGCGGAAGTAACTCTCAAAATCGGGCACGGGACAGTCGTCGGGATGCTCATAGTCAATGCCAAGGCCGCCGCCTACGTTGATGGTGCGGGTAGTTGTGATACCTGCCTGCTCCAGCTCGTCCTGAAGTTCGTTGATGCGCTCTGCCAGGAGACGGAAAGGCTCAAACTCGGTGATCTGGCTACCTATGTGGAAGTGCAGACCTACGTACTCTACACCTCTCAGTTCGCTGGCGCGGCGGATGGCAGGCTGCATGTCCTCCATGGCTAGGCCGAACTTGTTCTCATTGAGGCCAGTGGTAATCTTGGCGTGGGTGTGGGCATCGACATTGGGGTTGATACGCAGTGCCACGCGGGCCACTACACCAGCCTCCAGGGCTAACTCGTTGATGACCTCCAGCTCGGGCATACTCTCTACGTTGAAGCAGCCAATGCCAGCCTTGAGGGCCAAACGGATTTCCCAGTCAGCCTTGCCTATGCCAGCAAAGACAATCTTGGCGGGATCAAATCCTACCTCAATGGCGCGTTGCACCTCTCCACCGCTCACACAGTCAACGCCGAGCCCTGCCTGGCGGATATGCTCCAGAACCAGGGGATTAGCGTTGGCCTTGATGGCATAGTGCACGTGCTGGCGTTCGTCGCGTGCGGCATTGATGGCACAGAGGGTACGCTGCAGGATTTTGCTATTATAAATATAATAAGGTGTTCGTCGCTCGTCGTTCATCGTTTAGTTATTGTGTGTGCTTTATTTCTTATTCTGTTTTTTATTTGAACAAATGTTCCGATAGCTGTCGCAGCGCCCATTGCTTTTGTTCCATGCTCACGAGCACGCTCACGTTGTGTGTAGAGCCGCCATAGCACACCATGCGCACGGGTTGTTCCTGCAGGGCTGTGAGAACCTTGGCGCAGTAGCCATGCTGATCGGCGGCCATGTCGCCTACCACGCAAATGATGCACTGGTTGGTGTCAACCTGCACGGTGCCCAACTTGCGGAGATCATCGAGGATAGGCTCCAGATAGGCTGTATTGTCGATGGTAAGCGATACGCCAACCTCGGAGGTGGTCACCATATCGATGGAGGTCTTGTGGTCGTCGAACACCTTGAATAGACGTGCTAGGAAACCGCTGGCCAGAAGCATACGACTGCTGATGACCTTGATAGCTGTAATGTTGTCCTTAGCGGCGATAGCCTTGACACCGACCTCCTGCATCTCGTTGTTGATGAGGGTGCCGGGGGCAGAGGGATCCATCGTGTTGAGCAGGCGGACGGGCACATTGGCATAGCGTGCGGGCTGTATGCAGGTGGGGTGCAGTATCTTGGCTCCAAAGTAGGCGAGCTCGGCAGCCTCCTCAAAGTTGAGTTGACGCACGGGCTTGGTACCCTCTACATATCGGGGATCATTATTGTGCATACCATCGATGTCCGTCCATATCTGGATTTCTTCGGCGTTGATGTCGGCACCAATAATGCTGGCGGTGTAGTCAGAGCCACCGCGCTGGAGATTGTCGATATTGCCTTCTGCATTGAGACAGATAAAGCCCTGCGTTAGATAGATCATGTGATTGCTCTCTGCTAGGAGCTCGTTGAGGCGCTGGCGGATGTAGGTGTGGTTGGGATCGCCCAGATCATTGAGACGCATAAAGTCGAAGGCGGGAATGAGGACTACGTCAATGCCCTCTTGGCGCATGTAGCCTGCCACCATATTGGTACTCATCAACTCGCCCTGAGCCAAGATGGCGCGCTCAAGGGCGGGAGTCATCTCCTTCTGTGAACAGCCCTTGAGGAAGGCGAAGATATCCTTGAGAATCTCATGTACTTCCTCGCGGATGGGGTCACTGGTATAGAGTTCTTCGAGGTGCTTGCGATACTTGTGGCGCAGCGTGCTGAGCACGTTGCTAGCGCTCTCGATGTTGCGCTTGTAGAGGTAATCAGCAAACTCCACGAGGGAGTTGGTCGTGCCGCTCATAGCGCTGAGAACTACGAACTTCTGTTGTCCGTCTGCCGTCACCAAAGCGGTGACATCCTTCATGCGTTGGGGCGTACCTACAGAGGTGCCGCCAAATTTGAGAACCTTCATTATCTTTGTTTGTGTTTACTACTATTGAACCTTTTTGAACTACACCTGAACCCTTGTTAGCTGACCATCGGCGCAGACATAGACGGTGCCAGGGTAGTCGCTGATCAGATCCTGATTGTGCGTGACCATCACGACTGCTGTGCCTTTGTCCTTGATGTTGTGGAGAATACGCATAATCTTGTTGCAGGTCAGCTTGTCCAGATTGCCAGTGGGTTCGTCGGCCAAAATAATCTTGGGATTGTTGAGCAAGGCACGAGCAATGGCCACGCGCTGCTGTTCGCCGCCTGAAAGTTCATGGGGGAACATGGGTAGTTTGTCGTGTAGGCCTACCTGCGTCATGACTTCGGCAATGCGCTCTGCGCGCTCTTGCTCGTCCTTCCAGCCTGTAGCCTTCAGAACAAACTGGAGGTTATCCGCCACTGTGCGATCCTTGAGGAGCTTGAAGTCCTGAAACACAATACCCATCTCTCGGCGTAGGGCGGGCAGATGCTTCTGTTTGATGTGCGCCAGATCGTAGTCCAGCACGTTGCCCTCACCGCTGTGGAGTGGAAGTTCGGCATCGATGGCCTTCAAAAGAGTGCTCTTGCCAGAGCCGACCTCGCCGATAATATACACAAATTCGCCCTCGCTGACGGCGAAATCCACACCACGCAGAATGTCCTGATTCTTTTCGTGGCCAACATTGATGTTTTTGAGTTCTACGAGCATATGCGCAAAATGCTATTTGGGTGCGAAATTACAAAAAATGGTCGTGTGGTGGGGCGCTTTAGTGACTTTTTTCTTGTATTTTATTATTTATAAGCAGAAAACGCGTTTTTCCCTTTGCACTTTCACTTTTTTATGCTACCTTTGCAGAATTGAAACAAAAAATTAATCAAATAATACTTACAATTATGTCAAACGTAAAAAGAGTTTATACCTTCGGTAATGGACAGGCAGAAGGTAATGCTAACATGCGTGAAGTGCTTGGTGGTAAGGGTGCTAACCTCGCCGAGATGAACCACATCGGCGTGCCCGTGCCTCCTGGCTTTACCATTACTACCGATACCTGCAACGAGTACTACGCAGTAGGTCAGGATAAGATCGTAGAGCTCCTGCAGGACGACGTTAACGCCGCTGTAGCTCACACTGAGGCCCTGATGAACTGCAAGTTCGGTGATCCTAAGAACCCCCTGCTCGTCAGCGTACGTTCTGGTGCCCGCGCTTCTATGCCCGGTATGATGGATACCATCCTCAACCTCGGTCTTAACGACGAGGTGGCTGAGGGTATGTGCGAGAAGACCGGCAACCCCCACTTCGTTTACGACTCCTACCGCCGCTTCGTACAGATGTACGGTGACGTGGTGCTCGGCATGAAGCCCGTAAACAAAGAAGACATCGATCCCTTCGAGGCTATCATCGAAAAAGTGAAGGAGGAGCAGGGCGTCGTTCTCGATAAGGACCTCTCCGTGGAGAGCCTCAAGAAGCTCGTTGAGCTCTTCAAGGCTGCCATCAAGGAGCAGACAGGCAGCGACTTCCCCACTGATCCTAAGGAACAGCTCTGGGGTGCCATCTGCGCTGTGTTCCGCAGCTGGATGAACGAGCGCGCTATCCTCTATCGTAAGATGGAAGGAATTCCCGATGAATGGGGAACTGCCGTTAGCGTAATGGCAATGGTATTCGGCAACATGGGCGACACCTCTGCTACTGGTGTATGCTTCAGTCGCGACGCTGGTAATGGCGAAAACCTCTTCAACGGTGAGTACCTCATCAACGCTCAGGGTGAGGACGTAGTAGCTGGTATCCGCACCCCCCAGCAGATCACCAAGATCGGTTCGCAGCGCTGGGCTGAGCGTGCAGGCATCAGTGAGGAGGAGCGCGTAGTTAAGTATCCCTCTATGGAGGAGGCTATGCCCGAGCTCTACGCTGAACTCGACGCCCTTCAGGACAAGCTCGAAAAGCACTACCACGATATGCAGGACATGGAGTTCACCGTACAGGAAGGTAAGCTCTGGTTCCTCCAGACCCGTAACGGTAAGCGCACCGGTACCG
>JAKSLU010000041.1 GCA_024400995.1 Bacteroidaceae bacterium | reverse complement strand
TTGTTGGAATAACATGAAAGAAAAGAGGATGTGCCAGCATTTTGACACACCCTCTATTTGGTGGAGAGAGAGCTGAAGCCCTCTGCTCAGATCTTACTTGCGCATGAGCTTGATGCCACGCAGGGGCTGACCATCGCGAGCAATGCGGAGGATGTAGGTGCCCGTCTGGGGGAGCGTCACATACATCTTGTCGCTACCACTGATGTGGGTATTGCGGCTGGCCACCTGCTGACCAGCGGCATTATACACCTGTACGCTATACTGACCAGCCTCAGCGAAGTTGAGCACGGCCTGGTCACCTACAACATAGCTGCGCATATCCTCGCTCTGAGCACTATGGATGCCATCGGCAGAACCCTCGACGTTGATTACGCTGAACACCTTGGTGTCGGAACCGAGGGAGTTCTTGAGGGTGAGAGTCACATTGTAGTCACCTCCCTGCTTCCAGGCAATCTTGGCAGAGCCAGCCTGGTCGTTGTTGCCCTCAGCCTCGGTGATGACGGCCTTCTTGAAGCGCCAGGTGGGAGTGGTCACTACGGGATAGGCACTACCGCTCACAAAGGGGCATCCGCTGGTGTAGTAAGGCATGGTCCAGTGGAAGTTGCCCTGACCCTCACCACCAGTAGCCTCGTAGGAGTGTACGCCTGAGGCTACCTTCTTGCTGCCAGCAGAGGCAAAGGTGTAGTCACTGGCAGCCTCGGAGTCGAGATCCCAGTAGGAGATTACGTTGGAGGCAAGTGCGGTGGGGTTGATATCACCCATAGCAGCCTTCATTGTGGCGGCATCAACTACGCCATCCCACACGATGAGGTTATCTATAGCACCCTTGATGCCACTACGGCCATGAGCCGAGCCACCGATAGCCAGTACCTGACCATTGGTGATGCTATAGATGCTCTTGTGGTAGCCCTCTGCATTAGGGCTGCCGCTGATAGCACTGCCTCGGTTGCACTCGGTGGGAGTCTGTTCCTCACCATTGACGAAGAAGTGGTTCTTGAAGTTGCCACTGGCATCATAGTCAAAGGCAAAACCAATGTGTACCCAGTTGCCCACAGGAATCTTGGTATTGTCAAAGCGATACTTGAGTTCATTGTTGCTCGTAGCGTCGCTACCACGGAAGGTGTAGCTACCGATGGAGCCATCCTCCTGCATGTTGACCCAGATCCAGCCCCAGTCTGTCTTGGGCCAGGAGTCGAGCTTGTTGGCTACGGAGAAGAGCTGGGTCTCACCCACAGCGAGTTCGTTGATCTTGAGCCAGAAGCCTACGGAGAAGCTCTTCTGGCCTACTACACCGAGGTCGGCACACTTGACGCCAAAGCGCTCCTCGCGGAGATCAACGCCCTGAGAGCCTGCGCCATCGGCCTTGCGACCCGTATATTGGAAGGTCACGTCCTCGTCACTCTTGACCTGGATGTCGGCCTCCTTACCATTGGCAGTGAGACTAAAGATACGGGGCAGAGCACCTACGCTCTCGCCGCTCACCTGAATGAAGCTGTTGAAGGTGCGGGTCTCAGTGAGAGCGCCACCGCCCTGTGTGCTGGGATGTGAGACGATCCAGGAGCCGTTATTCTTGTCGGTAAAGACGCCGCCATCCTCCACCTTTTGGTCCGTACCCAGACCGTGGGTGGCGTTCTTGAGGATAGTGGTGGGCTGACCCTCAATGTTGTCAATGGTCCACACATCGGCAGTGTTATAAACGTCCCAGGTTGTCGCGCCTGTGTAGCCTACGTACTTCTCTGTGCTGGTGCTCTGAATCTTGAAGCCAGTACCAGAGGGGATGAGGCGGAAGTACTCGGGGGTATAGGAAAGACCATAGGTAAAGTTGGAGTTGTCGGGCACATCCTTGGTGGTGAGATAGAGCTCAGTGCCGTTCACCTTGATGGTATAGGAGGTAGGATCGATCTTGTCCGTATCGATGACGGGACCATCCTTGGTCTCCTCCACGAGGAGGTTGTAGCTACCCACCTCGGGCAGGCCCTCACTCACGGTGAACTCATGACCCTCGGCGGTGTAAACGGTATTGCCCTTCATATCTACTACCTTCCATGAGGCGGGAGCATGACGGGGATCAATGTAACCGATGGTAAAGTCCTCATTGGGCTTGATGACGGTCTTGTCGATGGTCACTACATCGCTATAGGTATAGTCCTTCACGGTCTCATACTCAGACCAGGCAATATCGCTCTCACTCTTATGATCGAGGCTGACGGCGCTGACACCATAGCGAATGTTCATCTTATCGACAGTCACATCCACAGGTACATTATATATAAGGTCTGCCCATGAGGTGCAGACTCCCATCAGCACGGGCTCGTAACCTTCCTGCTGTGCATAGACCTTGAAGTAGGAGGTCTGGACATCCTGGTTGTAGCAGGGCTCACCAGCAGGCTTGGTGTTGGGCATGTTCCAGATAATCTTGGCATCCACACCAGCACGGCTGTAGGTAAGGGTCTGCGCCTTGGCCAGTACGGGAGTAGCGGGACGGGCACTCGTGCCACGTACGATGCTGAACTCACCGAGCATCAGATCAAGGCCCTGTGCCTGCTCAAAGTGGAGGGCTACGAGGGCAAGGCTCTTGCCTGCTAACTCGGAGCCTACGGTAAACTGACGAACCTCCCACACGTCCTCGTCGGCAAGGAGTTTGGTGTTCATCACGTTGAAGGCATTCTCGTTGATAGCTACGGACTCTGCGCCCTTGGCGGTGAGCACGAGGTTGACCTTGCCGGAGCCCTGATTGAGCTTGTAGCGGAAGGTAATCACGTCGCCAGACTTGAGGACATAGTCAGTCTTGAAGAGGTGCAGGTACTCACCCGTGGTGCTACCACTCACGCGGATAGTAGAGCCACCCAGCCAAGCATCGTCCCAGGTGTAGGCTGCATTGAGACCAGAAGCAGGCACATCGGCAGCCGTACGTCCAAGAAGCTTGGAGGCAAACCAGAAGTGCCAGGTGGGCAGGTAGTCCTGAGCGGAGATGTTGTACCACTCCCCATTGTGCTGGCGCTGGCCCTTGTAGTTAAAGAACTTGCCGTTACCAATATTGAAGTAGGTAATGAAGGGTTCCTCATCCAGATTCCAGCTGAGGGCGGAGCGGGCCGACATCATGGAGGACATGCCGTGGAACTTGTAGTTCTCTACGTTGTACTTGTTGCTGGAGATAATCTCGGGGCAGTTGGCGGGGTTGCGGGTGCCACCCGTGAACCAACGCTCTATGCGCTGCATATAGCTGTCCTGCTTGATGGCGGGATCGGATCCCTTCTCGCCGCGACTCTCCCAGAACATGTTGCTGCTGTGAGCACCCCACAGACCGATGCTGATGGGATAGTCCTTCAGGAGAGGCCAGTTGTTGGTAGAGGGCTCGTTGCCCTGCATGTTGACACCGGCATAGAGATCAAGAGGAGAACGGCCAAGCGTCTTCTGCGCATAATCTACGGAACTAGAGAGGAGCGTAGCGCGGTTCCAGTTGTAGTTGAAGAAGAGGGAAGTGCGCACGTTGTCCTTGTCACCAAAGGTCTTGGCGTTGTGAGCAGCCAGACCACGGTCAAAGCTGATAACACTGTTGTCGTTCGTACCATCGTACCACACGTTCTCAAAGAGGGGATCATTGGGCTTGGCGGCCTTGACGAGAGCGGCATGCATGTCGCGAAGCTTGGCGATGAAGCTCTGACCGCCGGCAAACTCGGAGTTGTAGCCCATGCCGTTGATGCCATGATAGCGGAAGTACTTGGCCACCTTCTCGGCATCCATGGTGGAGTAGTTCTTGAGAGCGGTCTCCCAGCTGCTTCCGGTCAGACTACCATAGGGGACGGAAGCCACACCGCTGACAGCTACGCCGTTCTTGTGGGCCACATCGAGGAAACCGCCAGGAATGCGACCTACGGGAGCTGTCCAGTTGCCCCAGTGCGTAACGTAGCTCCACATGGTGAAGCACTCGGAGTCAAACACGCCATCGGGCAGGGCATTGCTCTGAACATTGTTAACGGGCACCCATGCTATGAGGTGCTTGTCGTTCTCCTCAGTGAGGTTCTGGCGCACCTGAGTGGCCGTGTTGCGGAAGCGGTAGTGGGGACGCTGGCGAGCAATGAAGAAGTTGTCATCCTCATTCACCTGCTGGCCGGGTGTCCACTTGGAGATGGTAGTGGCAAAGTCGGTGCTACTGGGTCCCCAATCGACATACCCCTCCTGATAACTCTGCGCCTGCGCGGTGATACCTGCAGCGGCGAGAGCAATGAGTAGTTGATGTTTCATAATTATGTTGTGTATTTATGGAGTCAACAAAAACTAGAAAGCCTAGATACTCTAGAACATCTAGGTTCTCTAGATTATCTAGGCTATCTAGGCTTATTGTATAGTAGGTGTTACTTGACGACTACCTTCTGGCTGCGAATCACGGCGCCGCTCTGCATACGTACGAGATAGGTACCGGGAGTAAAGCCTGTGGTGTTGACGTTGCCGCCAAGGGGGAGATACTTGACCACACGGCCATCTGCACCATATACCCATACCTTGTCGGCGTTCTCAATCTCGATGGCACCATCGGTGAGCTGAGCACGGCTTACGGCAGCATTCTGTACGGTGTGGACACCCGTGGGATCCTCGCCAAAGCCAACAGGCTCATCGGCGATGCCCTGGTCGTGCTTATCTACAGAGGTGCGCCCCTGGTTGGTACCGCTGATCTCCACGGGGAAGTCGATGGTGAAGCCCTTGGAGGTTACACCAGTGGGACCGGGATGGGGGAACCATGCGTCGCTGAAGACGAGGCGCAGACGGCTCTCACCAACAACGGCATCCTCAGGAATCTTGAAGGAGAACTTAGTGGGGTTAGTGAGAGCGGTGTTCTCCTTCTTGGCGTTGCTCTTGCCGCACTGCCATACGACCTCGTCGTTACCACCATTGAACTGATGGTCACCATCAAAGTCCATATAGCCACGGGCAGTGCAGTAGTGCATGTCATCGACACTCGTACCACCACGATAGTCCTTAGTACTGTTATAGCTAAGGCTGCAGTTGAGAGTCTGACCCTGCTTAACCTTGATGGGCTTCTCTGCGAGGATATAGTTGCTCTTGTCGCAGTCCTTGTCGGCCTTGCCAGCCAACTTGTCAACATAGTAGGGAGTGCCTACATTGTTGGTATAGTTGTAGGACTCGACACCTCCTGTAACGGAGAGTCCCGTCACAAAGCGGTTGTGCAGAGCGGCCTCAATGCCCTCGGAGCCCATGTTGAGGGTGCTGGCAGGATAGGCGCCCATTGCGGCGCTGGTCTCGGGGAGCTGGCTGGCCTCGGCACGAGGAACGTGAACCCAGACGGTCTGGCTGTAGCTCTTGCCATCGACACTAAGGGAACGTACGCCGATGTAGGGATCAGTCTCGGAGTCCATGGGAATGTTGCCCACATAGGTGCTCCAGCTGGTGGTGCGGCTCACCTCGCTTACGCGGCCATTCTCACCATCCTTGTAGAGCACCTGGAACTGGTCGATGCCTGCCTCGTCGTTATAGACCAGACCAAAGTCGGCACGAGTCTTAGCGGTAGCCTCTACGTCCCATGCAAGCTTGAGGGAGAGGCTCTGCTGGGTCTCTTCCTTGACGTCAACGAGGAGGTCCTTGACGGCAGCGGGGGTAACCTTCACATCATCATTCAGAGAGAGCTCACCTACGAGGAGACCCTTGGTGTCGCCACTGGTGCGAAGACCCACGTACTCTATCACATCACCCTTGGCAATGCCATTAAGAGATACAGTCTGCTCCTCCCAAGTGTTGCCCTTGACGTTGGCAAAGGCTGTCTCTACCCACTCGTCGGAGCCCTTCTTCTTGACAATCACACTAACTGTACCAGCAGGTGCTCCCTCGTAGCGCTTGAGAGCGATGGTAGCCTTGGGGTTGCCTGCTGAGCAGGTAAGCTCGCAGCGATAGAGCACGATATCAACGGCCTGAGTATTGGTCAGACGGAGAGCGTTGCCACCGATGTAGCCATCAGCACCAGTGAGCTCAGGTACACCTGCGCCATCCTTAACAGCAGTAGTTGTCCCCTTCTTATAGACAAGCCAACGGTAGGTGGGCTGGTAGTCCTGAGTGCCGAGGTTGTACCAAGAGCCTGCGGTCTTCTTACCCTTGTAGAAGTAGCGATCGCCTGATCCTGTGTTGAAGTAGGTGGTGAAGGGAAGATTCTGCTTGAGAGCAGTGCGCTCAGGCACATACTCAGCCAGTCCCTGGAAGGTGCGGAGTCCATTGCGGCTCTCGTCTTCGTTCATCCAGTCGGCACCGATGGTAGGATCAGGACGCACTGCGGGGTTACGATAACCGCCTGAGAAGAAACGATCCTGGAGCTTCTGGTAGTTCTCATGGAAATCTACAGCATCGTTACCGCTGCAGTAACTGTGGAGACGACTCTCGTTGTGCTCACCCCAGAGTACTACACCAATCTTCTTGGCCTGGGGACTTGAAACGAGGTTCTTCCAGCTGCGGTTCATGCCGACAATCCAGCAGCCTTGATATACACCATCGAGAGAGGGAGTATTCTTGTCCTCGATGTTCTGCTGAAGGGCGGTGTTGACACTCTGCATGGCAGTTCCTGCAAAGTCACCACCTGAGTAGTTGAGGAAGGCATCAGCTGTCTTCACACCATTCTGGCCATAAAGACCAATAGTGTTACCGTTAGTGAGCTGGGAGTAGGAGGTATAGATACCAATGTGGAAGTTGTCAAACTTGCGCTCCTTGGCGAGCTTATAGCAGGCCTGGTGGAAGCCAACAACGTTGGAGTTGGTGAAGCCAGAGTCCTCCCAGTTGTAGTTGATACCATCCTGACCAAAGTACATGAGGCAGTTGATGAGGGGCTCAACGTACTTGTAGCCAGCATAGCCCTTGGCATCCTGAGTAGCCAGTACGTTCATCCAGTCGCCAGCGCCTACGCCACCAGGGTTGCCCGTGGTGTCGAAGAACTTGATGCCGGAATATACGTCGGTACCATGCTTGTGGCCAGCATCGGTCACTACACCAGGACAATGAAAGAGGCCATTGTTCCAGGAACCAAACACGCGGGTGTAGTTCCAGCCCGTAAAGGTGTCGTCGGTGAAGTTGCTATTGGGATAGCCACCCTGCTCCTTACCGATGCCGAGGGGCACGTTCATCCAGAGGGGACGACCAGCAGCCACGTTCTGATTGACGTCCTTAGAGTGGTCCAGCATGATGCTGCGGGGACGCACGTGGGAACGAACAAAGTTGATCTCGATGGGGTCAATACCCTTGGCTGCGAACTCTGCCATTGTGGGGTACTTGCGGCCCTGCTGCAGAGCATCGTAGAAGACATCGAGAATCTCATCACCAAACTTGGAGAGATCATACACATCCGTCTCAGCTGAGGCTGCGTATTGGGCACCAGCAGGGGTGGCCAGCATACCAGCCAGACCCGCGAGCAACAATAGTTTCTTCATAGTGTTATCTTTAGGGGTGTTCTATTAATTCGTTAATCAGTTCATACAAGGGTAATGTCCTATGCTTGGCCGCTTTTGGCCTTTATCTCGTATCTTTCTCTCTTTCACTCAGTCACGTAGCCCGCTACGCTCCTTCCTTCAAGAGAGAAATCTACTTCGCTAAAGCCTCAAAAACGACTCAAGCGAATTAATAGAACACCCCTTTAATGGTTTAGTATTACTTCTTGGTGCCATCGTCACCCTGACCACCATTGCTGGTGTCGGGGTTGAGCATCTGACCATAGCCGAGTTCGTCACCTGGCTCGTCAAACTCAAGGCAGGACTGCAGTGTGCTGCATACGGCACATGCGAGAAGGAAGAATAAGAACTTTTTCATATCGCTCTATATTATATATAATGTATATGTTACCTGTTAGAAGTTCAGCTTGAGGTTGATACCGAAGCTACGGGCTGAAGGCACGTTGAAGATTTCAAAGCCGTTCATGCCATTACCAGTTGAGAGGCTTACATCGGGATCCACGGGAGCCTTCTTGTAGATAAAGAAGAGATTGCGACCCACAGCAGAGAGGCTGAGGTTCTTGCCCTCACCAAAGAGGTCACGCCAGGTGTAGCCGAAGCTCAGTTCGCGGAGACGGAAGTTGGTGGCGTTGTACACGTAGTTGGAGGGGTTGGTACCTACAGCAGTGTAGTAGTCCTGCACGCCTACGAGGGTACGGCCATCGTTGATGTACATGGCGGGCTTGCCGTTGAGGTAGAGGTCGTTCTTCTCAGCAGCAAGGCGATCGTCGGCACTGCGCTGGCTGACACCATTCTGATCGAGGTAGAGTTCGGTGAGGGACATTACCTTGCCACCCACACGCCCATTGACAAGGCAGTAGAGGCTGACGTTCTTGTAGCTAAAGGTGTTGCTCCAGGAGAGTTGTACCTTGGAGTTCATATTGCCGAGATACTGGGCGTCGTTCTTCTCGCTCTTGAGAGCACCGTTCGCATCAACAAAGTAAGTCTGGTTGTTGACGGCGGGCTTGCCGTTGTTGACGTAGATGTCGCCCTTCTTGGCGTAGAGCTGCCCCTGGCCTGCAGTATTGTACTTGCCGTCGTCAGTTCTATAGACGTCGGAGCCGTAGCGGTCAAAGTCGATCGTGGAGTACATATCACCGTACTGGCCACCCACGATGTAGCGTACCTCTACACCCTTGGCGATACCCTGCACGATAGGCTTGGCGTTGCCTGTCTGCTCATCAATGTAGGTCGAAACAATATTGTTGAAGTTGTAGGAGAAGTTTGCACTCGTCTTCCAGCGCCAGCCGCCACCGATGTGCCAGTCATAACCCACGGTGAGCTCAACACCCTGATTGCGAATCTTGCCCGAGTTCACAGGCTGAATGCGACTACCCTGGGATATGGTGAGATAGGAGTTGCACATGGCCGAGTTGTAGTAGGTCACGTCGAGGTTGAGGGCGTTGTTGAAGAACTGGCTCTCAATACCGGTCTCAAAGCTCTTGGTCTTCTCGGGGATAGGTGCAAAGTTGTTGTACCTGTTGGGAGTGGAGGTTCCCTTGATGTAATCGTACTCCAGGAGAGCATACTGAATGTTGGGGATGGAGTTACCCACCTCGGAGTAGCTGAGGCGATACTTGAGGTAGCTCACGGGCTCTGCCATCTTGAAGAGTTGGCTGAGGATGGCGCTGGCACCAAAGCCAAAGTAGCCGTAGTTGTCGGGAGCATCGAAGAACTTCTGACGGAAGGCACGATACCAGTCACGACGATAGGAACCATCGAGGTAGATCATGTCCTTCCAACCGAACTGTACAGTACCAAGGGCAGCCTTGTCCCAGTTGGATGAGCGACTCTTGCTCGTAGTACGCACACCACCAGCCTTGGGGTCGAACACATTGAACATAGTGGGGATGGGCGACATGAAGCGAGGATCATAGTCGGTCACGCCCGTCATATCTACCGTAGCATTGCCGGCATAGGTACTATGGCTCACGCCCTTGAGAGTGTGGGCCACCCAGCCTGCGGTAGCGCTGACGCTCCAGTCCTCCTGGAAGGTCTTGTTGTACGACAAGAGATAGTCGGTGTATATCTCGTTGGTGCGGCTATCCTCGAGGTTGTAGCTACCATAGGCGTTGATGGTGTTGGGGCCCCAGGTGGTAGCACTGGTGTGTGACTCGCGGTTGAACTTGCTCTGGTCGATGCTCACACGAGCCTGGAAGGCCAGACCGTCGTAGATGTCAATCTTGCCCTGAGCACTGCCATAGAAGCGGTCTTCACGCGTCACGCCGGTGTTTTGATTAAGTAGCCAGTAGGGGTTGTTGCGCATACCGTTCTGTATGCCCCACTCCTGCATGTTGCCATGGAGATATGCAAAACCCTTGCGCTCCAAATAGGTGGCACCTTTCTTTTCGTAGTACTTCTGCTCACCAGCGGTATTGCTGCGCCAGTAGCCCTGGGTCACGTAGTTGCTGCGATAGTAGTCCATATCCAGGTCGCGGGGAGTGAGATAGAGGTCGAAGATGGGGTTACCGCAGGTACCACCACCTACACGGTTCTTGGTGCGGGTGGTTACGTAGTTGGCGTTTACGTCGATATAGACACGCTTCCAGAAGGTATAGTTCTGGCGCAGTGCAATAGTATTACGAATATAGTTGTTGTTGGGCACCATGCCATCGGCATAGGAGTTGGCATAGGAGAAGTAGTTCTTCATCTTCTCCGTACCGCCAGAGAGGCTGATGGAGTTGTTGGTGGTGACGCCGAGCTCGTAGAAATCCTTGACATCGTTCTTGGCCTTGTTGCGTACATGAACGGCGTGCATATAACCCTCAGCATAGTCATCTTTGCTGTAGCTATTGCCGTACATATCGCTGGCCTTGGTCTGGAAGTTAGCATCGGTCGTGATATACTGCACACCCTCAGTGCTCTGACTCACGGGCAGGCCCCAGCTGCTGATATTGCGGGAGAGTGAAGAACCGATATTGCCGCCGTAAGTGTTCTGGATTTTGGGCGTAAGCAGAGGAGTCTCAAAGGTCACGTTGGAGGTAAAGTTGACATCCAGACGACCCTCCTTACCCTTCTTGGTAGTAATCATCACCACACCATTGGCTGCCTGGGAGCCATACAGAGCAGCAGCGTTGGCGCCCTTGAGCACGTTCATGCTCTCAATGTCGTCGGGGTTGATCATAGAGAGAGGGTCAGAGCCCTCCACAGCACCATTGGCATCAATAGAGGCACCGGCACCAATCTGGCCGCGGGTATTGTTAGTCATAGGCACACCATCCACCACGATGAGAGGGGCATTGTTACCCATGATGGACTTGTTGCCTCGGAGCAGAATCTTGGATGCACCACCAGCACCACCGGCAGAGGGGGTGATGGTCACGCCGGAGATTTTACCCTCCATACTGTTGACGAGGTTGGGATCCTGTACCTTCATGAGGTCATCGCTCTTGAGCTGCTGGGTGGAGTAGGTCAGCGAGGTGGCCTTGCGCACAATGCCCATGGCGGTCACTACGGCCTCCTCGAGGTTGGTACTTTCCTCCTCGAGCACTACGTTGAGTTCACCCTCACCATTCCAGGTCAGCACCTGACCCTTATAGCCGATAAAGGAGAACTTGATCTTGGCGCCCTTCTTCACGTTTTTGAGCGTGTAGTGGCCCTGAAGATCCACATTGGCACCATTGGTAGTGCCTACCACTGCTACGGAGGCTCCTGTCAGGCCTTCGCCTGAGTTGTCCTTCACTGTACCAGTCAGTGTCTGCGCCTGCGCCAGGATGACAAATAGCGCGGACACAAAGAAAATCGCAAATCTTTTCATGATGATATTTATTGTTTTTATTTAGTCTCTATGGGAGTGTTCCATATTTCGGCGGTAAAATTACATAAAAAATATAACATAGTAGGCGATTTGGCTTAAAAAAAGTATAAATCCTCCGTTTTTACCTCTACGTCCCCTGCCTGAAGGCCTGCAAAAGCAAAAAACGGGGATTACACATACTTTTTGCATTGTTCGTTTGGCAGTTTCAGCATTAATGCGTAACTTTGCCCCGAAAAGCCAAAATACGCAATTCTATAATCACACATAACCCTAATCCATCTATGAGAAAAGCGTTACTCTCCTCTCTCGCATTGGCTGCTGCTATCAGCACTTTTGCGCAGAACCCTAACTCGCTTGACTACAAGAAAAACATTACTGCAACCGAAGCCCAGAACGCAATGTCTGCTCTTGAGTCCAGCATGAAACTTTCACAGTGCAAGACCGGTGTTTACAACATGCGCGGTGGTAAGGAAGGTGGTGTACCTGCCAGCCATGCCTACCAGTATCAGTACAACCTCGACACTGACAACTACTGCCAGTATTTTGTTGTGAGCCACAAGGACTTCCCCTATGCTAACAACACTCATACCTCCACGTATAATATCAGCAGCTTCAATGGTTCGGGCCATGGTGGCTACAACCTGGTCAAGCAGATTTTCCCCAACCTCCTCGTTAGTACCGAGGTAAACAACCTCCCCGAAATCAAGGCCATATATCTCCTCTACTTTGACCTGATGGCTCAGGAGAACGCCGACCTCTCTGGCCCCTTCACCTACAAGGAGGACCTGAACAACAGCGAGGATCCCCGCACCTACAATAGCGTCAAGGATATCTACTATGCCATCAAGGCTGACATCGACAACTGTGTAGCCTGCTGGGAGTATTATGATGCCAACCGTAGCGCTGAGTACAAGGAGGTCGTAGAGTCCTACCTCGACATGATGGAGAGCGACGGCAATGCCAACTGGAACTATGGTATGTACCGCGATGGTGTGGATCACCGCTTCGTAACCTTCATGCATCTGGCCAACTCTCTCCAGCTCCGCCTGGCCATGCACATGACCAAGATTGAGCCCGCTACCGCCAAGGCTTGGGCCGAAGAGGCCGTCAAGCGCGGTGTAATCGCCAGCGTGCAGGAGCAGCAGGGTGTGTTCCCCACCACCATTGGCTTTACCCATCCTCTCGTAGAGATTGGTTGCACATGGAACGACACGCGTATATCTGCCTCATTTGAGAGCCTCCTTATGAGCCTTGAGCACCCCTACTCCAAGTACTTCTTCCTACCCAACGCCAATGCCATCGAGGACCTCACCACCCACAAGGTTACTGAGGCCGACAGCCGTATTATAGGCATTCGTAGCGGTGAGTATGTCGGTGAGGGTCAGAGCGCAGGCTCTAACCCCTTCATCAACTATTCTGCATTTGACAAGGACGTCATCGGCACCGCCCCCCTCTACTTTATCAGCTATGCTGAGACTTGCTTCCTGCAGGCCGAAGGTGCCATCCGCGGCTGGAACATGGGCGGCACTGCTGCCGAGTTCTACGAAAAGGGCATTCGCAATGGCTACATGGAGGACCCCTCCTACCTCGAAAACGGTTACCTCTCTGCCGCCCACAACTACACTGAGTATGTGGATGACTATCTCAAGGTGGAGAAGGCACAAGCCTACACCCAGGTTGATCCTCAGGGTCTCGGCGAACCCTGGCCCAGCGTGACCAAAATTGGTGTCAAGTGGAACGAGGCTGATGACCTGGAGACCAAGCTCGAGAAGATTATCACCCAGAAGTACATCGCTCTCTTCCCCGACTCTCACGAGGCCTGGACTGAGCTCCGTCGTACGGGCTACCCCAAGCTCTTCCCCGTGCTCAACGCCAACGACGGTGACGGCTCTATCAAGCAGGGTGACATGATCCGCCGCATCCCCTACCGCATTGAGGATCCTGTGCAGAAGGGTTACTGGGAGGCCACAGGTCTGCCTCTGCTCGGTGGTCCCGACGTACAGGCTACCCGCCTGTGGTGGGACGTTGACGCTCCCAACTTTGGCGAGCAGGCTGGTGTACACACCACCACCATCACCACTGGTGCTGGCAAGACCTTCATGCTCGATGGTCGCATCAGCAAGGGCGCTACCCGTGGCATCACTATCCAGAACGGCAAGAAGATCGTTCGCTAACATGACTTCACCCAGTTCCTCCCGTCCTCACGGCGGGAGGGACCTATAATCCCACAGAGGGTGTGTCAAAATGCTGGCACACCCTCTTTTTATAAACGAAGCCCCGAC
>JAKSLU010000040.1 GCA_024400995.1 Bacteroidaceae bacterium | reverse complement strand
AGTGATTCCATCGCGAACTTTGAGGCTCGCTTCGCCTCTTGTCAGGGCGGCAACATGCGCAACGTCATTCCCCGCCACTGCGAGGTAGTGCTCTCCGTTCCCGCCGAGAATGCCGAGGAACTCTGCCAGACCATCAACGGCGAGTGGAAGAACACCTTCACCGACGAGTATGGCTACATCGAGAAGACCCTCGAGCTGACTGCCGCCACCGAGCAGCAGGCTCCCGCCGCCCTCGTACCCGAGGAGATTCAGGACCAGCTCGTCAACGCTCTGATGGGTTGCCACAACGGTGTGCTGCGCTTCATCCCCCATCTCCCCACCATCGTGGAGACCAGCAGCAACCTGGCCATCGTGGAGATTGACGCAGAGAAGGCTTTCTTCAAGATACTCGTACGCTCCAGCAACGACACCCAGCGTCAGGCCTGCTGCGACACCCTGGAGGCCATCTGGAGTATGGCCGGCATGAAGGTGCAGTACGACGGCGCTTATCCTGCCTGGCAGCCCAGCCCCGTGAGCCCCATCGTGGAACTCATGAAGGAGGTTTACCACGACCTCGAGGGCAAGGAGGCACATGTGCAGGTCGTTCACGCAGGTCTGGAGTGCTCTGTCATCCTCAGCCATCAGCCCAAGGGTATGGACGTGGTAAGCTTCGGCCCCACGCTCCGCTCTCCCCACACCCCCGACGAGCGCTGCCTCATCGAGACAGTTGGAAAGTACTACAATATGGTGCTTGAAACCCTGAAGCGAATCTAATAAAAAGAATGCGTACCTACTGGAACTATAACAACGGACTCCGCA
Source organism: Bacteroidaceae bacterium (assembly GCA_024400995.1). Classification (GTDB taxonomy): domain Bacteria; phylum Bacteroidota; class Bacteroidia; order Bacteroidales; family Bacteroidaceae; genus Alloprevotella. The sequence continues at coordinate 12,988 of JAKSLU010000040.1, read as the reverse complement.
CACAGGAGGAGTGGACGCCCGGCTGCTGGGTGCAGGTGACCTGCCCCACGGCGGACGATGAGAACTTCCTCTTCAACGAGTTGCACATTCCCGACTACTTCCTCGATGACATTCGAGATAAGGACGAGAGAGCGCGCTACGAACTTGAGGACGGATGGAGCCTCATCATCTTGCGTATCCCCTACGTCAAGGAGGTTGAGAGCCGGACACCGCACACCACGGTGCCCCTCGGTGTCATACTCAACAAGGGAGTGTGCATCACCGTCTGCAACTTTGAGACCAACATGATGATAGACTTCGTGGCCTATCAGCAGAAGCGCAACCTCGGATTTACCGACTCCGTGGACATGGTGTTCCGATTGTTCCTCTCCAGTGCCGTGTGGTATCTGAAGCGCCTAAAGCAGATCAGCATCCTTATCGAAGATGCCAAGAGTCACCTCGACCATGGCATTGACAACGAGGACCTCGTGCGCCTCAGCCGTCTGCAGGACTCTCTCACCTACTTCGTTACCTCTATCCGTGGCAATGAGACACTACTCTCCAAGCTGAAGTTCAAGCTCCCCGTCGATGAGCTCGACGCCGATCTCATTGAGGATGTAACCATTGAGATGAACCAGGCGCGGGAGACAACCAATATTTACTCAAACATTCTCGACTCAACCATGGAGACCTACGCCTCCATCATCAACAATAACATGGGTGCCACCATGCGTACGATGACCTCGTGGAGCATTATCCTGATGTTCCCTACACTCGTCGCCAGCATCTTCGGTATGAACCTCATCAACGGCATGGAAAGCAGTTGGTGGGGCTTCCCCCTCGTTATTGTATTCAGCGGTATTATCACCTGGGTGTTCTACTGGCTCTTCCGCCGGAACACCTGGATTTAATGGTTTAACGTTTAACGTTTAATGCATAATGTTTAACGATTAGACCACCATTCTATCGAATCTACTAAACTACAAACTTAATCCCCATCCCTATTATGGAAACTATGGAAGAAGCTCTGGCACGCCTTACTGAAATCGCCAACAATGGCGGCGAGGCCGAGCGCACCGAGATCGATCACATCAAGTCAACCTTCTACCGCCTTCTCAACGAGAGCAAGAATGCTCCCGCCGAGGTAGCCGAGGGCGAAGAGCCTGCTGAGGCACCTGCCGCAGTAGAACCCAATCCCCTCGAGGAGGAGTTCAAGGCACAGCTCCAGCGCGTTAAGGAGCTCCGCGCCGCCGCCGCCGAAGAGGTGGCTAAGCAGCAGCAGGAGAACCTCAGTCGCAAGCAGGCCATCATCGCTGAGATTCAGCAGATGGCTGAGAACCCCGAGACTGCCGACAAGGGCTACGACCGCATGAAGCAGCTCCAGGCCGACTGGAAGGAACTGGGCGAGGTGCCTGCCGAACAGGCTACCAGCATCTGGAAGGAATACCAGCGCTGGAACGAGCAGTACTATGACATGCTCCGCATCAACGCCGAACTCCGCGCCTACGACTTCAAGAAGAACCTCGAACTCAAGACCGCCCTGTGCGAGGCCGCCGAGGCGCTGGCCGAGAAGGTAGAGGGCGACGTCATCGGTGCCTTCCATGCTCTGCAGGACCTGCACAACCAGTTCCGCGAGATTGGTCCCGTGGCCAAGGAAATCCGTGAGGAGGTGTGGAGCCGCTTCAAAGCCGCCAGCACCGTTGTGAACAAAGCACATCAGGCTCACTTCGAGGCTCTCAAGGCCGAGGAGGAGGCCAATCTGGCCCAGAAGACCGCTCTCTGCGAGCAGGCTGAGGCTATCACCGCCGAGCAGCCTAAGAGTGCCAACGAGTGGGAGGAGAAGACCCAGCAGGTACTGGAACTCCAGAAGCAGTGGAAGACCATCGGCTTTACTCCCCGCAAGGTCAACCAGCAGATTTTCGACCGCTTCCGCCAGGCTTGCGACCGCTTCTTCACCGCCAAGGCTGACCACTTCAAGGGTCTGCGCGATGGTCTCCAGGCCAATCTTGAGGCCAAGATGCACCTCATTGAGCGTGTTGAGGAACTCAAGGAGAGCACCGCATGGAGCGTAACCGCCGATGAGATTATCCAGCTCCAGAAGGAGTGGAAGACCATCGGTCCCGTAGCCCGCAAGAAGAGCGACGAGATCTGGAAGCGCTTCAACGATGCCTGCAACTACTTCTTCGATCGCCGTAAGGAGGCCCGCAAGGAGCAGCACCAGAAGGTACGCCGTCAGGTGCAGCGCACCGTGGAGCGTGTCGGCAACGACGTCCAGCGCCTCGCCCGTACCCTCGAGGAGAAGCGTCAGGAGCTCAAGACCTATGAGAACAACCTCACCTTCCTCAATGCCACCAGCAAGACTGGTAGTACTTTTGTTGAGGAGATCCAGAAGCGCATCAGCACACTGAAGGGTGAGCTCCAGGCTCTTGAGGCTAAGATGCGCGAGCAGCGCCAGGCCGAGAAGGAAGAACAGGCAGGCGAGTAATTCGCTTATTAGCTTCATAGTTTATTCGATGCCCGAAGTACCCTCCGACTTCATACAACTCATGCAACAACAACTGGGCGACCAAGAGGCCGCCCAGTTGCTACATGCCATCACGGCCACCGAGTCGCCCGTCTCCGTGCGCCTCAATCCGACCAAGATGGCACGCATCGAGGAGGCCTTCGGAGGGGACTCTGCAGTGCCTCTAACGGAACTTACCCCCGTGCCCTGGTGCGCGGCAGGCTACTACCTGCCTGAACGCCCCCAGTTCACCCTCGACCCGCTCTTCCATGCCGGTTGCTACTACGTACAGGAGGCCTCCAGCATGTACATCGAGCACGCTTGGCGCAGAATCTGCAATATACTCCACCAAGAGTCCCAACCTTCAGAGGTATCTTCCCCCTCCCTAATAGGGGAGGGGTGCCAAAGTTCCGCAGGAAGCTTTGGTGGGGAGAGGCTTTCTCTCCTTGACCTCTGCGCCGCGCCTGGCGGTAAGAGTACCCTGTGGCGTACCCTGCTCCCTGACGAAGCCCTCCTCGTGGCTAACGAGCCCGACCGCAAGCGTGCTGAGATTCTCAACGAGAACCTCCAAAAGTGGGGCCATCCCAACGTGATGGTCACTAATGCTTATGCTGCCGACTTTGCGGCATACGCTCCTGGCCTTTTCGATGTGGTTGCTGCCGATGTACCCTGCTCTGGCGAGGGTATGTTCCGCAAGGATCCTGCCAGCCGCGACGAGTGGAGCATGGAGAACGTCCTCAAGTGCGCCGCCCTGCAGCGCTCTATTATAGAAGATGTATGGCCAGCCCTCAAGCCAGGCGGCTTTCTCGTCTATAGTACCTGCACGTATAATCACCTGGAGGACGAGGATAACGTCCACTGGATTGCCTCGGAACTGGGTGCCGACATACTGGAGGAGCGCCACTTCTTTCCACACCGCGACACGGGTGAGGGCTTCTACCTCTGCCTTATGCGCAAGCAGGGCGAACCTCCCCGCAAGTCCCGCCGCCCGCACTTGGAGCACATCCGCCACTTTGACTGGACACCCTACGAACTGAAGGGCCGGAAGCAGATACCGCAGCACATCTTGGCAATGAACCCCGACACCGCCGCGCAGTTCCCTCAGTGCGAACTCACCCGCGAGCAGGCCCTACAGTACCTCCGTCGTGAGGCCATCACCCTGCCCGCCGACCAGCCCCGAGGCTACGTCATCGTATGCTACGAGGGACACCCGCTCGGCTTCGTCAATAATCTTTGCACTCGTGCCAACAATATGTACCCGCAGGAGTGGCGCATCCGCCATCTCTGATTGACCTACCGCCATCTCTGATTGACCATGATTCAGCGCATAGTAGTCCTTACATTATTTATATATATAGGCAGTCTGCTACCCCTCTCGGCACGCCGCACACCCCTGCCCGCCGACAGCGTGGCCGTCATCGCCCAGATGTACGACCCCTCGGCGGAGTTGCCTGATGTGGGACAGCTCTTTGACTACGACAAGAAGAGCGTCTGGGTGAACCAGCTCGTGGATAGCTTTGCCAAGGTGCCGCTCTCCAAGAAGGTCCTCTTACACTTGGACGTGATTGAGGGAACCACCAGTGCCTTTCGCTATAAGATTCGGCTTGGTCACATACCTACGGACATTCCGTTTACACTCTACGTCAGTGTGGAGGAGGGTGCACGCCTCTGCATCAACGGCCATGCCATAGACTACAAGCACAAGGATGGCTATGCAGTCCTCAAGCGCAAGTGGCGCAGTGGCAATGAGATCCTGATACAATAAGAAACTAAACTAAACCCATTCTGCTATGAAAGTAGCCATACAGGGCATACGCGGTTCGTTCCATGATATCGCGGCCCACCAGTATTTTGAGGGAGAGAATATCGAACTCGTAGAATGCCAGACCTTTGAGGATGTCTTCAGGGCCATGCACGAGGATAGTTCCACGCTCGGCCTTATGGCCATAGAGAATACCATTGCTGGTAGCTTGCTGCACAACTATGAGCTGCTCCGCAACTCTGGCGTAACCATCATCGGTGAGCACAAGCTCCACATTGCGCATAGCATTATGTGTCAACCCGAGGACGACTGGGACACCCTCAGCGAGGTCAACAGCCACCCTGTGGCACTGATGCAGTGTCGCCAGTTCCTTTCTCGCCATCCACAACTCAAGGTGGTGGAGGCCGAGGACACCGCTGGCGCAGCTGCTACCATCGCCCAGCGAGGAATGCGCGGTCATGCCGCTATCTGCCATGTGGGTGCTGCGGAGATTTATGGTCTCAAGGTGCTGGAGGAGAATATCGAGGACAACAAGCACAACTTTACCCGCTTCCTCGCTATGAGCGATCCTTGGGGGGCAGACCAGTACCGCGATACACGCCATACGACCAAGAGCAGCATAGTCTTTGCCCTGCCCCATGAGGAGGGTAGCCTGTCGCAGGTACTTTCCATCTTCTCCTTCTACAAGATAAATCTTACCAAGATACAGTCTCTCCCCATCATTGGTCGTGAGTGGCAGTATCTGTTCTATGTAGATGTGAGCTACAATGACTACGTGCGCTACCGCCAGAGTATTGATGCGGTGCGCCCCCTGTGTAAAGAACTCAAAATCCTCGGTGAATATGAAGCCTGCTAATCGCGTCCAGCAAGTGCAGGAGTACTACTTCTCCCGCAAGCTCAAGGAGGTGGCCCGCCTCAATGCCGAGGGCAAGAACATCATATCCTTGGCCATCGGTAGCCCCGACCAACCGCCCTCACCCGCTACGATAGACACCCTCTGTCGTGCGGCACAGGATCCCACGGCGCATGGCTATCAGCCCTATGTCGGCATACCCGAACTCCGCCAGGCTATGGCCGACTTCTATGAGCGCCACTACGCTGTTGCGCTCAATCCCGCCACGGAGATTCAGCCTCTGATAGGCTCCAAAGAGGGCATCCTGCACATTACTCTCGCCTTTGTCAACCCTGGCGAGGCGGTGCTTGTACCCGACCCTGGTTATCCTACCTACACCAGCCTGTCAGAGTTGCTGGGTGCCAAGGTCGTCAAGTACAACCTGTGCCCCGAACAGGGCTGGCAGCCTGACTTTGAGGAGATGGAGCGCCTCATTCAGGAGCACCATCCGCGTCTCATCTGGATGAACTACCCCCACATGCCGACAGGTGCCAAGGCCGCTCGCGCTACTTATGAGCAATATGTTGCTCTCGCCCGCAAGTACGACACCGTGGTGGTGAATGACAACCCCTATAGCTTCATCCTCAACCGTGAGCCCATGAGCCTCCTGCAGATACCAGGAGCCAAGGAGTGTTGCATAGAGATGAACTCCATGTCCAAAAGCCACAATATGCCAGGCTGGCGTGTAGGCCTGCTGGCCAGCAATGCAGAGTTTGTGCAGTGGGTACTCAAGGTCAAGAGCAATATAGATAGTGGTACCTTCCGCGCTATACAGCTAGCTGCCGCCGAGGCCTATAGCAATGCCGATGAGTGGCACTACACCTATAACTACGAGGTGTATGCCCGCCGCCGTGCGCTGTGCGAGCAGATACTCCAGGTGCTCGGCTGTACGTACGATCTTGAGCAGATGGGCATGTTCCTCTGGGGACGCATCCCTGAGCACTATGCCACCTGCGAGGAACTCACGGAGCGTATTCTGCATGAGGCTCGCGTATTCCTCACACCAGGCTTTATCTTTGGTCAGAACGGTGCCCGCTACATCCGCCTCTCCCTCTGCGCCAAGGAGGACCAAATCGAGGAGGCCTTGCGCCGCATCGAGGCTATATTCCTTTAATCATTAAACATTAAACATTGTCCGAATGGAACTTGAAATATCTCCCCTTAATCTCCCAGGCATCGACCACACGCAGCGTCCTGTGGTCATCGCTGGTCCCTGCTCTGCCGAGACCGAAGAACAAGTTATGACTTCAGCTACCCAGTTGGCTGCCAAAGGCTACCGCATCTTCCGTGCTGGTGTATGGAAACCCCGCACCAAACCCGGTGGCTTTGAGGGTAAGGGAGAGGAAGCCCTGCCTTGGATGAAGCGCGTGCACGACGAACTCGGCATGCTCACCGCCACCGAGGTGGCTACGCCCGCCCACATCGAGGCTGCCCTCAACTATGGCATTGATATTCTCTGGATAGGTGCCCGTACGGTGGCCAACCCCTTCGCTATGCAGGAGATAGCCGATAGTCTGCGCGGTGTTGATATTCCCGTGCTGGTCAAGAACCCTGTCAATCCCGACCTCGAACTCTGGATTGGTGGCCTGCAGCGTATCAACGGCGCTGGCATCAAGCGTCTGGCTGCCATTCATCGTGGATTCTCAAGCTACGACAAGCGCTTGTATCGCAATCAGCCCATGTGGAGTCTTCCCATAGAACTTCGCCGCCGAGTGCCCGAACTTCCCATCTTTGGTGACCCCAGCCACATAGGCGGCCGCCGCGAACTCATTGCGCCCCTCTGTCAGCAAGCCATGGACCTTGGCTTCGAAGGTCTTATTATAGAGAGCCATTGCAACCCCGATAAGGCCTGGAGCGATGCCGCCCAGCAGGTAACTCCCGATGTGCTCGACTTCATTCTCTCTAAGCTTACCATACGCTCGGAGATGGTAAGTACCGACACCCTTCAGACACTTCGCAAGCAAATCGACGAGTGCGACAACGAACTCCTCGAACTCCTGGCCCGCCGTATGAAGGTGTGCCGTGCCATCGGTCAGTACAAGAAGGAGAACAACATGCAGATCGTCCAGACACTCCGCTACACCGAGATTCTCGACAAGCGTGGTGCCCAGGGCGCGCTGAGCGGCATGTCGCAGGAGTTCGTGCGTGCCGTCTTTGAGCACATCCACGAGGAGAGCGTCAATCAGCAGATAGAGATTATCAACAAGAAGTAGAACCCCACCGTCACCACTCTCCGCACCATGAAGATACTGATACTGGGAGCAGGCAAGATGGGCTCCTTCTTTGTCGATCTCCTCTCCTTTGAGCACCAGACGGCAGTCTATGACATAGATCCCAAGCGCTTGCGCTTCATGTACAACTGCGAGCGCCTGACCACCCTCGATGAGATACGTACCTTTGCCCCCGAACTGGTCATCAACGCTGTCTCTCTCAAATATACGCTCGACGTGTTCCGCCAGGTGGAGCCTTATCTCCCAGAGAGTTGCATCCTGAGCGATATTGCCAGCGTTAAGACCGACCTCCAGGCCTACTACGAGTCCTGCGGTCATCGTTATGTGAGTACGCACCCCATGTTCGGCCCCACCTTTGCCAACCTCGGTGCCCTCTCCAACGAGAACGCTATCATCATCACCGAGGGCGACTGCATGGGGCGCTGCTTCTTCCGCGACCTGTATCAGCGTTTGGGCCTGCACATTTGCGAGTACAGCTTTGATGAGCACGACGAGACAGTGGCCTACTCCCTGTCCATCCCCTTCGTATCGACCTTTGTCTTCGCCGCCGTCATGAAGCCTCAGGAGGCTCCCGGTACGACCTTCAAGCGCCACATGCAGATAGCCAAGGGCGTGCTCGGGGAGGACGACTGCCTGCTGCGCGAGATACTCTTCAATCCCCGCACAGGAGGTCAGGTCAGCCGCATCAGAGAGGAACTGAAGCAGCTGCTCGACATTATAGATCGTAAGGACGAGGGGGCGCTGGCTGACTATCTCACACGCATCCGTGGCAATATCAGCCACCGATAGATAGCCCAGCCCGTCAGGCAGCCCCACACTACGCCCGTCAGGATGTCACAAAAGTAGTGCACACCCAGATACAGACGGGTCCAGCAGTTGATGGCTGCGTACACGACCAGGAGGAGTGTCAACCACCTGGAACGGAATATAAGCGAAAGATATGTGGCTATCGCGCAGGTATTGGCTGCATGGCTTGAGAAGAAGCCATACATACCTCCGCGATAGCCATTTACTATGCGCACCATACCCTCAAGCGCAGGCTCGTGGGTGGGACGCAGACGGTGGAACAGGGGCTTGCACACTCCGCTGGCCATCTGGTCAGCAATGAGTACGCACAGAGCAGCGCCTGCAAGTACAAGTAGTGTGCGGCGCCAGCCCAGCTGTCTCCAGAGTAGCACGGCGAGCAGCACATAGAGTGGCACCCATGTGATGGGGCGTGTGAGCGTCCGCACGATGGGGTCGAGCCATGGCTGTCCCATCGCGTTGAACCAGAGGGTGATGCTCGCGTCGATACTCATGAGGGTAGGGCAGGGGCGTTACTCGTAGAGATGGAACATACGCTCCATCATTTGCCACTTCTCGTCGCTCTTCTGGCCAGGTTCGCACTGCTGGAAGATGGCCATGAAGTCCTCCCACTCCTCCTGACGAGGTCCTGCTGCCATCTTGGCCATAGCCTCGTCCCAGTCAAGGTCGGCGGGGCCCTCGCATATCATCACGAGTCGCGTGCCGAGGATATAAATCTCCATCTCCAGCAGACCGCAGTCGTGTATGCCCTGTAGGATTTCGGGCCAAATCTGACCCTCCGAGTGGCGGAGGCGGTACTCGGCAATGAGCTTGGAGTCATCGCGCAGATCCATTGTTTGCACCCAGCGCTTGGTGGGGCCGTTATAGTGTTTCTGTCTATAGCCTTCCATGATGGTGTGTTGTCTATTAGCGTCGTTGTTATTGGGCCTCGGCCTGCATGAGTTGCCGAACGGCATGACAGAGTTGGTCGGGACAGGAGGTACCCTTGTTGCCGCACTCTATGCCTTCGAGGCGCTCGATTACATCCTCATAGCGCATGCCGCGAACGAAGGAGCAGATGCCCTGTGTGTTGCCATGGCAGCCGCCTGCAAACTGTACCTCCTGCAGGCATCCATTGTCGCCGACAAGACGGATGGCACGGCTGCAGGTGCCTTGGGTTTGGTAGATGATTTCTTTCATATAGGTGTCGAGGGGGTTACTTGACGAGTTTGAGCTTGAAGATGAGCGGGGCGTACTGCGGAATACTGCCAGCGCTACCTCTCACGCCGTATGCAAGATGGAAGGGAATGACCACCTCCCATTCGCTGCCGGGCTTCATCATTGTCAGAGCCTCCGTGAAGCCCTTGATCATCTGGCCAGCAGGGGCGGTGAGGGGTTCGTCCTTGTCGTAGTTGCCATCAAACTTGGTGCCATCCGCAAGTCGTCCCTCGTAGTAGAAGCTCACCTGGTCCTGCGCCGTGGGGCACTGACCCGTACCCTCCGTCAGCACGCGATAGAGCAGGCCGCTCTCCGTCTGCTCATACTGGCCGCTCTTGGCCATGGCCTGCATGATGGAGTCAGCCTGGAGCTGTGGCACGGGATAGCCGTCTCTGAACTCACCCATGTAGCAGCTCTGGTCGGCTTTGTAGAGAATGTAACCATCGGGGCCATTGGGTATAGAGTCGGCTGTGACAGGGCCAGTATAGTACTCCGCCTCCATGGCTGGAGTCGTGGCGGTGGCAGGAACGGTGTAGGGCATGTGCTCCACCTCGTTCTGCTTGGGAGTGCTCTGACATGCTGCTATGAGTAGCGCGGCGGAGCAGATAATAAGGTGCTTGTGCATGGTGTCTGTGTATTATTTTGCTGCAAAAGTAGCACTTTTCCGTGAGATAGGCAAGATTATCCCCAGTTTTTGTGTAATTTTGCAGCAAACTTACAAACTCACGAACTTATAAACTAGCGAACTCCCAAACTCAACCAATATGGCCAAGACTATAGACCTCGATGCCATTGTGCGCAGCAAGATGGGCTCCAAAGCCCGTTACGTACCACAGTTCCTCATCAACTGGCTCAAGCGTGCCATCCATCAGGACTGGATCAACAGCTTCATCCTCCAGGAGGGCGACAAGGCAGGTGTGCCCTGGCTCAAGGACTGTCTGGAGTACATCAACGTCAAGGTGGAGGTTCAGGGGCTAGACAATCTCCCCGCTGCCGATGCAGCCCCTTGCACCTTTGTGAGTAACCATCCCCTCGGAGGTCCCGATGGAGTGGCACTCGGTGCTGTGTTAGGCCCTGTGTATGAGGGTCGTATCAGGTATCTTGTGAACGATCTCTTGATGTATCTGGAGGGACTGGCTCCGCTCTGCATACCTATCAACAAGACAGGCCGCCAGAGCCGTTCTTTCCCCGCTATGGTCAAGGCTGGATTTGAGAGTCAGGACCACATGCTCATGTTTCCTGCAGGACTTTGTTCTCGCCTCATTGATGGAAAGGTACAAGATCTCCCCTGGACAAAAACCTTTATTCAAAAGAGTGTCGAGTATCACCGCGATGTAGTTCCTATCCATTTCGGTGGAGAGAACTCACCACGCTTCTACCGCATTGCCCGTTGGTGCAAACGTTTAGGGCTTAGGTTTAATCTAGCCATGCTCCTTCTTCCTGATGAACTCTACCGTGCTCAAGGCAAAACCTTCCGTGTTGTGATTGGTAAGCCCATACCATGGCAGACATTCACCTCCGATCGAACCCCAACCGAGTGGGCCCAGTACGTCCGCGAACTAGTCTATAAGTAGGTTTTATAAATTAGTTTGAGGAAAATCAGAGCCACTTCCGAAGTAGATCCCTCTCTTGAGATTTATATGGACGGAAAAATGTAGAGTATAGTAGGTTACGTAATCAAATGAAGGAGAAAAGAATACAAGAAAACATACAAAGAGATTAAGCCTAAAATAGTGTGTACAAGGTCTAAGTTGAAAATAAATAAATTAGGAGATAAACGCTTTGAATAACGTTTACCTCCTAATTGTTTTTTGCAAAAAGTCTAGTGTAGATTAGGCCTGTGCGCGAACGCCAGAACGCTTTTCCTTGATGCGGGCCTTCTTACCAGTGAGCTTGCGCAGGTAGTAGAGCTTGGCGCGACGCACCTTACCAACCTTGTTCACCTCGATGCTCTCGATAGCGGGGCTCTCGATGGGGAAGATACGCTCTACACCAACGGTGCCGCTCATCTTGCGAACGGTGAAACGCTTCTTGTCTCCGTGACCGGAAATCTTGATAACAACGCCGCGGTACAGCTGTACACGCTCCTTGTTACCCTCGACGATCTTGTACGCTACGGTGATGGTGTCGCCAGCCTTGAAGGAGGGGAACTCCTTGCCAGTAGCAAATGCTTCTTCAGCAATCTTAATTAAATCTGCCATTGTAGGACTGATATAGTTTTAAATTGTTATCGTCTGCAACGCAGCATTCGCGGTTATCTCTTTCTCCGCCAGCGGCTACGCGCAAAAGCGGTGCAAATGTACAACAATCTGGCGAGATGGCCAAACTTTTTGCCGCTTTTTTGCGCTAGACGTCTTTATTTCACGACGATAACGAGGTATTTGCTCACTGACCAGAACTTTTCGGCATCTACTATGCGCAGGGTGTACTGCCCCTTGGCGTCCTTGTCCAGCTGGTAGCTACCGGCAGGGTGGTTGGTCATGAGCTTGGCGCTCTTGGAGTAGAGCTGCACGGTCTTGGTCGTGCGTATGTCTATCTTGGTGAAGTAGTCCTTGGCAAAGTTGCTGGTGCGCAGAACCTCGCCGCTGTCGAGGATGTTCTGCTGCTTGAGCTCCCGCTTGGTGCCAAAGACGTAGTAGGCCGTGTGCAGGTCCTTGTCCTGCTGGGCTACGGTCTGAGCCTTCTGCTGATTCTGCTGAGCGAGGTCGCGCACATTGCTGCTGATGTTGCTGATCTCTTCAGCCTGCTGGGCTATCGTGGCGTCCTTGCGGGAGAGCTCGCTCTGCAGGCGGACGATCTCTGCGTCCTTCTCCTCCATCTGGGTCGTGAGGCGGTCGAGGGTCTCCTCGAGGGTGGCCTTGAGCTTGTTGCTGGCGAGTTGGCTGCTCTTGAGCTGCTCGCGCAGTGTGCCGATGAGTTCGCGGTTCATCTGCAGGGTGCGCTGGATCTCTACCATGTTCTGGCGGAGCATCTCGCGGTTGTTGGCTTCGCCCTGCTGGCGGGCCACGTTGATGCGACCCTCAGCGGCGTTGATGGCCTCAAATCCCTCCTGCACCTCATTGAGCATGCTCATGAGGTCGCTTATCTCGTTTTCGCGCTGGGCCAGTACGCTGCGTAGGGAGTCGTTGGCCAGGGACTCTGGGCTGGGTGTGCTGTTCTTGTCGTCGCAGGCACACATGCAGAGTGCCAGTGTCATGATGACGATGATGTGTTTCATGTGCTTGGGGTGTGTTATAGAGTTGGCTATTCTTGGACTTCGTCCTCTGTGTCGGAGGACTTGTATTTGTTCTTCTTGCTCTTCCTGACGGGCTCGGCACCAGCTACGATGACGACAAACTCGCCGCGCGGCTCGTTGGTCTCAAAGTGGGCTGTGACCTCCTGGAGTGTTCCGCGCACGCTCTCCTCGTGTATCTTGCTGATTTCGCGGCACACGGAGCAGCGGCGCTCCTCGCCCATGACCTCTGCGAGCTGTTGCAACAACTTGACTACGCGGTGCGGGCTCTCGTAGAAGATCATGGTACGCTCCTCCTCGCAGAGGGCTTGGCTGCGGCTCTGGCGCCCCTTCTTCCGCGGGAGGCATCCCTCACAGCAAAAGCGATCGCAGGGCAGGCCGCTGCTGA
>JAKSLU010000004.1 GCA_024400995.1 Bacteroidaceae bacterium | reverse complement strand
GCCGCTTCGCTTTGCCATTGGGCTACGGAGTATAAGCCTTTCAGGCTATTGCGTTTATATTTAAAACGCAAATTACCGCAAATTGAACGTTAATTATCGTAAATAACTTTATGGTATAAAAAAGGATTCTCGAAAATTGGCGTCTAATTTACGGAAATTGGCGTTGAAAATTAATCCATGAATAATTCAGGTTAAGGAGTTCAATAGGTTACTCTAGGAAGTGAATGCGAAACTAGTCCCTACGATAGGAAAAATTAGTCCCTACGATAGGAGAAATTAGTCTATACACCAGTGTTCACTAGTCCTAGGAGTAAGGTTTGATACTTATTAGTGCGCGCTTAAATGGTCAGTAAATGGACTCATTTTTTTTATAAAAATAGCGCTCACGAATATATTTTTCGATATTTTTCCAACACTTTTTTGTTTTTATAAAAACTTTTGCATATATTTGCACCTTAGAAATGAGTATATGCAAGTTTTAACGAATTAAGTGACAATATGCCCACACACTTAGCATAACTTTACAAACTTTAACTATAACAACATGAAAAAGAATTACACTCTTTTGATGATGGTGTTACTCTCAGCCATCTCTGGTGGAGCCCAGGAACGTATTGTGTCCTCTGACTCTACCCCCCCCAACTATGAGACCGTTCTGGCAGCCATGGAGGAAGCCCGTGAATTCCAAAAGGCTGTGGAGTGGGCAGAACTCATCGGCAGTGAGGTCGGCGACTTTGAAAATGGCGCTGATAACGAACTTCGCGCCGCTCTCGACAAGGTAAACTTCGAACCTACCAGCAGCGCTGAAGAATGCCAAAAAGCCATGGATGCTATAAAGAAGGCTCTGGAAGCCTTCCACAAGAAAATGCGCAAGCCCGCCAACGGTAAATACTATCTCATCAAGTGCAGAACAAGAGCAGGTGAGAACTGGTACGAAGGGCTGGATGAGCCTACTGAGGAACAGGCCTCAGCGAAGATTACTCGCTACGCAGACAATGACTACCTCGGTAGCTATGGATCAGACTTACTTAATGTAGGATGGGGCGGTGAAGGTTTGAGCTTCGAATCCGACAACAAATACGCAGGCTACTTCTGGCAGGCAGAAGATGCTGAGGATGGCACTTTCCGCCTCCGCCATCTTCTGACTGGTCGTTATCTCTCTTGCAGCGAGGAGAACGACACAAACGTATTTCTCTCCGATCTTACCGACCCGTTTGTTACCAACTTTACCTATCAGAGCGCTAAGATTAAGTACGGACTTAACGTCGTGTTCGCTGATAAGGTGTACATGAACGCTCAGCCTGAAACTAACAATGTAGTTACCTGGAACAGCGCAAGCGGTACAGACAATAGCGCATTCGAATTTATCGATATCGAGAATGAAGGAATCAAACTTCCCATCGGTGAAGATGGCTGGTCTATCAGCCTGAACGAAGAGAAAGATAATGGTATGCGTATTATGACTCTTCCTGTGGACATTTGCAATGAAGGTGGAGTTAACGCAACCTATGCCGTAGCGGGCGTTTCGACCAACGAGGATAAGTACTACATCGAACTTGTTAAGACTGATGCCGAAATTCCCGCTGGTACCCCCTTTATCATTGAATACAAAGACAATACAATCTCACTGGACAAAGTAACCTTCGGTGTGACTACCACTGAGAACAAAGAGGTGAATGGTCTGCAAGGTGTGCTCACTCCCTGCACCCTAGATACGCCCGATTTCCTCTCACTAGGTCTATACAATGACGAATGGACGGCCAATCTGATCCAGGCTTCTGAAAGCGAAAAGGTGAACATCGCCGCAAGCTATGGCTTCTTCACTGGCGAAATGCCTAAGGTAGAGTATGGCACTGGCGTTAAGCAGATTTGGTGTCCTGATGGTGTTCCTACCTCTTCAACCACCTCAATCTCAACCATTACTGACATGAGCACTCTGTCTAAGGGTAGCTTCGACCTCCAGGGACGTCGCATCCAGAAGACTGTCAAAGGGCTCTACATCATAAACGACAAGAAGGTCCTTGCTCAATAAGGAAGATTAGTGATGATATCATAATATCACTTAGACCCACATAATAACACAAGCCTGGGGTGCTCACCACACTCCAGGCTTTTTTCGATCAACAAAGGGGCGCAGATTACCACCCAAAGGCTTCGGCATTGTGCATCCATCGGCCCTGGGCACGGAGCACCTGCTCGACGACATCGCGGACACAGCCTTCGCCGGCCTTGAGGTGGCTGACATAGACGGAGATGGCACGAATCTCTGGGGCAGCATCGGCAGGACAACAGGGACAACCACAATACTGCATAACCTCGTAGTCGGGGATGTCGTCACCCATGTAGATGACCTCCTCGGGACGCAGGTCATGCTGGGCTAGCCACTGGCGGAAGATGTCAATCTTGACACTCACGGAGTCATAGACATCCGTCAGACCCAGTCCCTCATAGCGCTGACGCACAGCGAGACTCTTGCCTCCTGTAATGATGGCCATGGGATAGCCGAGGCGGGCGGCATGGTGGAGAGCATAGCCGTCCTTGATATTGGCGGTGCGATGAGGTTGCTCGTTGTCAAAGAGGAGGACGGTGTTGCCGCTCAGAACGCCATCTACGTCGAAGCAGAAGGCTCGTATCTTGGTGAGGTCGTAGTTTATCATTGCTTGCGAGAGTTTTTAGCTTTTCTGTATCGAACGTGAGAGGAGTTCATAGAGCTCACTCAGATGAGGGGGCAGGACACTCTCGTGGAGAGAGATGATGCGCTCATCGTGACGTCGAGCAGGGCCGGTCTGTCCCTCACGGGGATGGAGATGATGGAGCTTGTCCACCGTCTCGTGGATGAGGGGGAGAAGGAGCTGCCAGTCCAGTCCTGCCTCTGCCATCTGATCGGCTCCGAGGGCCACACAATGGTTGGCAAAGTTGCAGGCCCATACCGCAGCAATGTGCAAATGCAGACGCTGCTCGGAGCTAAGAGGCTGCACACTGAGAGGCTGCATGCTCTCAGCTAACTGGGCAATGAGAACATCGCCCTCTACAAAGAGGGGAACTTGTGTCCAGTTCAGAGGCTTGGACTTGCTGAAGGTCTGCATGGGATAGAGCACTCCGCGACGTTCCTGGGATAACACGCTGATGGAGGTGCTGCCAGAAGTATGAGCCACTACTGCCGTGGCGGGGAGTTGCTTCGCTACGGAGGCTATGGCATCATCGGACACACATATTATGTATATGGGGGCGGCTGGAATAGGACCACCCTCATGGCGTGTCCATGTCTGCACATCGTGGCCCACCTCACGGGCACGCTGGGCAAGATGGGTACCGACGTTGCCCTGGCCAATAATGGTTAGTTGCATGACGATACGGAGAGACGGCGCTGATGGAAATACTGCACGAACTCCTGCATAGTACCAGGATGCTCGCGGACGTAGGAGTCAACGTGGCGCATACGCTTCTCCTCCAGAATCTCGTCAAAGGCGATGAGGATGCCGGTCTCCTCCACGTTGCCAAAATCACGGTTGATGGCCGTACCAAAGCAGCGCATGGTGGGAGAAAGGTTCATGTAGGCGTTGAATAGAGGCGGAATGTTGAGTCCATACTCACGCACAGCCTTGTTGAGCAGACGATAGTCGGCACGGAGGTCGTCCTCGGTAAGCACGGAGGCCAAGGTCTCATCGTGGGTCTCAAGCTGCAGGGGGGAGTCAGGCACAACGAGGCTCTCGCGATCGCCAAAGTGCTTGCGGAGGAAATAAAGGATAAGGTCACGGGCCTGACGGTGGAAGGTGGGGTACATCGTCATCTTGCCAAAGAAATAGCGCATACCAGGGATGACGATGGACAAGGCGCCGAGACCGTCCCAAAGGTTGTCGAGGGCAAAGATGGACTTGCTCAGTGAGCGGGTGCTCTGATAGTCCAGGCTGACAAAGGAGCGGCCCAGTTCGACGGTGTCGTGGAGGTAGTCACTGATGAACTCCTGCGAGAAGTGGAACATGTGGCTGGTGGCCAAGATGGGCTGTCCATCAGCGGAAAAACCGCACTCGCTGCCAGGGAGAAAGCGATAGCCTCCCAGAATCTCGGAGGCCTCGGGATTCCACACAATAAGTTGATAATAAGGACGCTCCTGCGTATCGAACTCATCGAGGTCGCAGGCCAGGCCAGTGCCACCGCCTGCAGCGCGGAAGGCTATCTCACGCAAGCGACCTATCTCCCGCACCACATTGGGTGCGGAATGATAGGTCACAATGTAGATTTCATTGCCGGCCTTGTTGGTAGTGCGCAGACGAAACTCGGGCTTGAGTTCCTCACGCAGCACCTCACGTGAGACCGGTGCTATGATTGGTTCCATCGATAGGGATAGGTTTAGTTACAGAATGAGGGTTAGCGAATAACCTTCTTGCCACCAGAGATATAGATACCCTTGGTCGAACCCATTTGGCGCACCTGGTTACCCTGGAGGTTGTAGAGGGGAGCCACGGTGGCGGGGAGGCTATCAGCAACTACAGAGTCAATGCCCTCGATGCTACCCTGCAGGGAAGACTTGGCGGCATTATACACACGGCAGTTGGTAGGATTGCTGGGATCGTAGTTAGCTACAAAGGCCACTACCTCCATGTTCTCCGACATCCAGCCTTCCTTTACGGTAGTCGTAAAGGTCTGAGAGTAGGTGCCAATCTCATTGGTATAGGCTACGCCCCAATTGTCGGTGAGGGTGGCACGCATGACATGGTCGTGCACAAAGGTGTAGTCGTAGTTGCCAGAGCCTGTCATCTGACCATACTTCTTGTTCTCAGCAGCGGAGAGGCCACTCTCAGTGAGCCACACGTTGAGACGAACATCGTTGCCAGACAGATGAGCAATCTGCTCTCCGCTCACGGTCACCTTGAGCTCACGCGTGGCGGGGTTATACTCGGGCGCAATCTGCACGTTGACATAGGCAGGCTCAGCACCGAGATAGTTATGAATGTAGCGGATATCCTCTACGCTTCCGGGGCCAATCACGGGAGTGTTCTCCTCGCCACGGCCGCGCTGAGGATCGTAGAAGTAGTCCACCATAGCGCGGTCAAACATAATGGCAGGTGCATAGGTAATGCCCATATTGTTGTAGAACCACAGCAAAGTCTGGTCCAACGGCGTGGTCAGCACATCGGCACCGAATCCTGAGTGGTGATCAACACGCACCACGTCAGCAAGTCCGTGCAGGGCCTCGTTCTCACGGTCATGAGCCTGAGGACAGTTGGCACAGGACATGGTGGTGAAGGCCTCAACGAAGGTGTTGTGCTTGAAGTAGCGATCGATGACGCTGACCTTCTTGCTGGCACTATTGTCAGCAGGATGGGGATCCTCCTCGCCATTGACCTTCTCTACACGCACCTCAAGGGTGTGGGTACCCTCGCCATCGAACTGGATGCCCTCAAAGCTATCCTCTGCCTCCTCACCAGTGGCGATAGGCTTGGTGAGCTGGAAGGCATTGCGCTGCACCTCCTTGCCATCGACGATCAACACGCTCTCTAGGGACTTGACGTCGTTGGCGGCCATATTCTTGAAGGTATAGGTGCAGGAGCAGGTCTCAGAGGTGCGGAGGTAATCCACACTCTTGATGCCCGTGACTTCCACATCGTTGGAGGGAAGGCTCTCGCCCTCTACGAGGAGCTTGATCAGGAAGTGGGTGTTAGTGTACTCTACCTCGTTCTCAGGGGAGAAGTAATACTGCGAGAGGGGCTTCCAGGCCTGCTTGGAGGGATCGTACATATAACTATGTGCATGACCCTCAACGCTCTCGTTGACTGCAAACTGATAAGCGCCCCAGAACTTACCACCGGTGTAAGGCATGATACGTATGCCAGCGATATAGGACTTACCGGCCTCGATGGTGAGAGGTTCGGGGAGGGTAAGGTCTAGCCACTGGTAACAGGGCACATTGTCAAAGTCGGGGATATTGTACTCCATGGCATAGCGGGAGTTAGTACCCTCATTGAGGTCGTGAGTGATAAACACGCTACCGTCAGAACCAAAGCTGGCACCAAGCTGATACTGGATGGCCGTGATGCGGCAACCCACATACGGAGCCAGGAAGTCGCTAGTGAACTCCACGGCAGCAATATTCATATCCTTTTCGCTGGCACCTACGGCACCAATAGAACCCTCGTCATTGTAGCTCAGGGAGAGAGAGCTCGTCTCCTGAGCATAGACTGCGCTGAAGGCCATGACACTCAACAACGTCAATAATACTTTCTTCATCTAATGTTTAGCTTTTGTATAAATAAATTAATAATGTGTTATGATTTGCTATAATATGCACCGCACATTTTATTTGATCATGTCGGTGCCCATATAAGTCTGGAGCGCAGCAGGGATACGGATGCCCTCGGGGGTCTGGTTGTTCTCCAGCAGGGCGGCCACGATGCGGGGCAGAGCCAGGGCTGAACCATTGAGGGTGTGGGCGAGTTGTATCTTCTTCTCAGCATTGCGATAGCGGCACTGCAGACGGTTGGCCTGATAGGTATCGAAGTTGCTGACGGAGCTCACCTCAAGCCAGCGGTTCTGAGCCTCGGAGTAAACCTCAAAGTCGTAGCATACGGCTGCCGTGAAGCTCATGTCGCCGCCGCAGAGACGCAGGATGCGGTAGGGGAGTTCCAACTTCTGGAGCAGACCCTCTACGTGAGCCAACATTTCCTTGTGGCTCTCTGCGGAGTGCTCAGGAGTATCAATACGTACAATCTCTATCTTGGAGAACTCGTGCAGACGGTTCAGACCACGCACGTCCTTGCCGTAGCTGCCTGCCTCGCGACGGAAGCACTGGGTGTAGGCACAGTTCTTGATGGGAAGGTCACGCTCGTCGAGGATGACATCGCGATAGATATTGGTCACGGGTACCTCGGCGGTGGGGATGAGATAGAGGTCATCCTGCTCGCAGTGGTACATCTGACCCTCCTTGTCGGGCAGCTGACCTGTGCCATAGCCACTGGCAGCGTTGACCACGGTGGGAGGCATAATCTCGGTGTAGCCTGCCTTGCGGGCCTCGTCGAGGAAGAAGTTGATGAGCGCACGCTGCAGACGGGCGCCATAGCCTACATAGACGGGGAAACCTGCGCCGCTAATCTTCACGCCAAGGTCGAAGTCAATGAGATTGTACTGCTTGGCGAGTTCCCAGTGAGGGAGCTTGGCCTCGCCGTTCTCGGGGTTGGCGGTCCAGTTGCCTACGGTGTCCTCGCCCAGTACGCACTCCTTCTGGTTGGACTTGACCACCCAATTCTCCTCTGCCGTACCACCCTCTGGCACCTCAGCGTAGGGCACATTGGGGATGGTATAGAGGAGCTGGCGACGCTCATCCTCAGCAGCTTTCATCTCGACTTCAAGTTCAGCGCTGCGCTGCTTGATGTCAGCAACCTGTGCCTTGGCCTGCTCGGCCTCGTCGCGGCGGCCCTCCTTCATGAGAGCACCGATGGACTTGCTGATCTGGTTGACTTGAGCCTTGAGGGCATCGACTTCAATCTGTGCGGCCTTGCGCTTATTGTCAATGGCGAGCACGGCCTCGATGGCCTCGCGAGCGCCAGTAAAATGCTTTTTCTCCAAGCCGCGGATTACGGCTTCTTTGTCATCAGTGATTTGTTTGATTGTAAGCATGATTACGGTATTTATAATTTGGGCGCAAAATTACTAAAAAATGACGAACAGGCCAAACTATTCGAGTGAAAGTTTGAAGAAGCCTGTCTCTTTCTGCTCAAAGCCTAGCGACGCGTAGAGTGCACGAGCAGCCTGACGCTGAGGACGTGAGGTGAGTTGCAGGGTGATGGGAGCCAGGTGTTTAGCCTCGTCAATGAGAGCCTCCATGAGTCTCCGCCCCACCCCATTCCCCTGCCAGTCGGGATGCACCACGACGTCCTCCACACTGGCCTTGCGGCCCGTGGGGGAACAGAACGTGCACAGGGTGGCACAGCCTATGATGCGTTCATCCTCCTCGGCTATAAGCAGATGGTTGCTCGGCTGGGAGAGTGTAGCAGCAAGGGTGTCGGGAAGCGTAATGGAGCGGCTGGTGAGGGCGTTTATCAGTACAGATAGGTCGTGCAACTGCTGCGGAGTGCAACTGGTGAGGCGGCGAATATTCATGGCGATTAGTGATACAAATGCGCGTATTGTGGCTGCGAAATTACGAAAAAGCCTGCAGATGGCCAAGTTTTGGGCGAAAGATTTGGCTAAACCGAAATATATTTGTACTTTTGCACCGCCTTACGGAAGTGGGGCATGTGCATTAGACCCAGAAAAGGGTCGGCACTTTTTATATTCCTCTATATAAACTTATAGTCAATAATGCCTACAGACAAGCAAGACGAGTCCTTGCTGCCCGTGGATGCTGCGCAGCCTGCACGCAAACGCACTCGTATATCCAAGGTCAAGGAAGACCACGTGTATCAAGCCAATACGGACGGCCAGGGCGAACGCTTTGATACAGAAGAGCAAAAGAAAGCCGCAAAAAAAGCTACTCCTGCCATTTTTGCTATAGATCCCGCCACACTTGTGCCCCCACGCAAAAACCGAGGACGCCCCTCCAAGGCCTATCTTGAGGCTATGGAGGAGTACAACCGCCAACTCTCCCTCTTCCAGGAACTCAAGGAGGAGGCTCTGGGAGCGGAAGGTGTTCAAAAGGTTCAGAGCCCTGCGGGCGTCCAAGAAGTTCAGGAGCCCGCTGAGTTAAGGACGGAAAACAAGGAAGAAGCTAAGGCTGAAACCAAGGAAGAGCCCCAGACTGAGACTAAAACCGAGGCTAAAACTGAGATCAAGGAAGAAGCTACGACCGAGACCAAGGAAGAGACCAAGGCAGCTGTTCCGGTAGCTATCCCCGTGAACGACCGCCTTATTATTCTGCGCGACATTCCCTCCATTGAGGAGGAACTGGCACGCGTAGGCAAGCCTAAGTTCCGTCGTTTCTGTGACGATCCCTCTATGGCTCAGGGGTCCCAGCAACCAACCCGTAGCGGCCTCGACCGTGGCAATACCAACAAGAATGCCACACAGTTCTCTACATCTGGGGTCAGCGGGGGTAATACTCCCATAGATATCGTCGTGAAGGGCTCTGGTGTACTGGAACTGGAAAAGGACAACTCTGGCTACCTGCGCTCTGGGGACTACAACTATCTCCCCTCCCCTGACGACATCATCGTACCGCAATATATGGTACGCCAGTATGGTCTGCGCACAGGCGACACTGTAGAGGGCCTCATCCGTCTGCCCCACGGCAGCGAACGCGCCTATATCATGACGGCTATCCAACAGGTAAATGGTCTGGACGCCAAAAAGGTGCGCGATCGCGTGCCCTTTGAGAATCTCACGCCGCTCTTCCCTGAAGACAAGTTCCAGCTGTGCAGCGGCGAGAAGGACAGCCTGAGCTGCCGTATCGTAGATCTCTTCTCCCCCATCGGCAAGGGACAGCGTGCTCTCATCGTGGCCCAGCCCAAGACGGGTAAGACGCTATTGATGAAGGACGTGGCCAACGCCATCGCCCGCAACCACCCCGACACCCACCTCATCATGCTCCTCATAGACGAGCGTCCGGAGGAGGTGACGGATATGGCTCGCACCGTAGATGCCGAGGTGATCGCCTCTACCTTTGACGAGCCTGCCTCGCAGCATGTGCGCATCGCCAACATTGTACTGGAGAAGGCCAAGCGCATGGTGGAGTGCGGTCACGACGTAGTCATCTTCCTCGACTCCATTACCCGACTGGCCCGCGCCTATAACACCGTGGCCCCTGCCAGCGGCAAGATCCTGACGGGTGGTGTAGATGCCAATGCACTACAGAAGCCCAAGCGCTTCTTTGGTGCAGCCCGCAACATTGAGGGCGGCGGTTCACTGACCATCATTGCTACAGCCCTCATCGAGACGGGCAGCAAGATGGACGAGGTGATCTTTGAGGAGTTCAAGGGCACCGGCAACATGGAGCTGCAACTGGAGCGTGCTCTGGCCAACAAGCGCATGTTCCCCGCCGTCAACCTCATGGCTTCATCGACCCGCCGCGACGAACTGCTGCACGACGAGATGACACAGAGTCGCATGTGGGGCCTACGCAACTACATCAGCGACATGAACCCCATCGAGGCCATGAAGTTCCTGCGCCAGCGCATAGAGAACACCAAGGACAACAAGGAGTTCATCATATCCATAAACTCATAACCCCAATGACACTCATCGCTGACAGCGGTAGTACCAAGACGGCCTGGGCACTGGTTGACGCCAGTGGCCAGGCCGTTGGCATGTTCCGCACGGAGGGTATCAACCCCATCATACTCACAGACGACCAGATCTCTACCATGCTGCGTGAGCAACTGCTGCCGCAGATAGGAGAGAGAGAGGTGGAGGATATCTACTTTTATGGTGCAGGCTGCCGACCCGACCAACTCCCCCGCATGACGGCCCTGCTGAGTGAGGCGTGCAACTGCTCGGAGGTACAGGTAGAGAGCGACCTGCTCGGAGCCTGCCGTGCACTGAGTGGACGGGAGGAAGGCATCTGCTGCATACTGGGCACAGGCAGTGCCAGCTGCCTCTATGATGGCACCCAGCCTGTGCAACAGACTCCCTCACTGGGCTACATTCTGGGCGACGAGGGCAGCGGTGCCGTGCTAGGTCGGCGACTAGTGGGGGATGCGCTCAAGGGACAGTTGCCTGCTCC
This sequence comes from Bacteroidaceae bacterium, assembly GCA_024400995.1. Classification (GTDB taxonomy): domain Bacteria; phylum Bacteroidota; class Bacteroidia; order Bacteroidales; family Bacteroidaceae; genus Alloprevotella. The sequence continues at coordinate 46,935 of JAKSLU010000004.1, read as the reverse complement.
CCTATGCGCTCTATTGGAGAAGGAGATGGGCCTGACAGTCTCATCGGCCATAGAGCATGTGTACCGCCAGCCCTGGCCCAATCGCTATCTGGCCTCGCTCACGCCCTTTCTGTCGCAGCACAGGGAGGAGCCCTGCGTACACCAGCTGCTGGTGGAGGAGTTCCGCCGCTTTGCGGTACGCAATCTCAGGGCCTATAGGAGAGAGGAGCTGCCCGTGCATTTCGTGGGTAGCATAGCCTATTATTTTCGTACTGAACTGGAGGAGGCCCTCACTCTGGAGGGCTACCGACTGGGGCGCATAGAGGCCGCTCCCCTACCCCGTCTGGTGGAGTTCCACTACGGGAACAGGCGTTCCGCATCCTCCACTATGCGCCGATAGAGAGAGGAGGACTCATAACCCGTATATTTGCGCAGCATCTCATCAATGGGAGAGCAGGCGTGACGGTAGGCAGAGAGCTCGTTCTGCTTCTGCTTGCTATGGACTGCAAGAGAGTCTATCTCCCGCTCACGCTGTCGGCGCAACTGGGCACACACATCGTTGAGGAGAGGGAGCACTACACCATCCATCAGGTCGTGCCCCCGCATGTAGAGATAGGTCGTCTCGGGCGTCAGGCCCAGCTGCAGGAGCGACTCGCGCAGCGGTGCATAGGTCTGGCGGCCCTCGGGGAACTGCTGCTGGAGCTGCGACACCGTACGATTGACGCGGTGGCGGAGAGACTCCAGGGCCTTGGCAGGGGCATGTACGTTGATATGCTCCATGGTGACGACTGCCGCAAAGTCAGTGAGGGAGAAACTCTTGTACCGAGCATAGCGGTACGCCCACACGCTCCACACGAACAGGGGCCACACGATGCGGGAGTACGCCGCCATAAAGTCGGCAAAGGGGAACACATGGGCATCGTTCAGCGTCGCCTTGACGCAGGCCTCGTGCAGGCCACGGGAGTAGCACTGGAGGTTCTCTATGGCATAGGCGTGGGTATGGAGCACCCAGGGCGAGGAGCACAGTCGCTCGGAGGCAGAGGTAGCCCCTTGGAGTAGCCAGTCATAGTCTGCATCAACGCAGGCTATCATATTGGGGCCCAGCTCGTTGGAGAGGGCTATCTTCTTACCCTTGGCCAGCGAGGAGCGGGAGGGGAGCATGACCTCAAAGTAGCGGTTGTCCGTCTCACGCTGACGCAGCACCTGACTCCAAAAGGCCACATCGTCGTAGCTCTCTACATAGGCCACGACTCGCTCTCGTCCACCCCCAAGTCGGTTGGCGGCGTCGATGTAGCTGGATGTCAGATAGTGTTGGAGCGACATGCTGAAAGAGAATACTGAAACTTACGGACTACTGCGTGATTTGCTCCACCTCAGTCACACAGTCCTGCCAACCATCCATGATGACGGCGGGAGAGTGGGTGGTAAGGATAATCTGTGCATTGGGATTGAGGCGCTGCACCATGGAGATGAGCCCCTTTTGCCACTCAAAGTGCAGGCTGGCCTCGGGCTCGTCCATGAAGAATACACAGGGCTGCAGGTCCTCCGTGAGGGCAGTGAGCAGGATGATGAGCAACTGTTTCTCGCCACTAGAGAGGAGGTATGGCAGGAGCGGCTCTCCGTACTGCACAAAGCGCAGTTCGTTGCAGCTGCGGTCGATGGTCTTGCCGGTCTCACGGAAGAGGCTATCCACCATGTCCTGAAAGAGCGTCTTCTGCCTGGCAGCCTCCGTCGCCCGCTGCTGGGCTGAGGGATCGCCCGAGGTGAGGAGCTCTATCATGCGGTTGCCCACGTTGACCTGATAGTCCAGATAGGCACGCTGGAGCTGGTAGAGTTGCCAGTCCAGTTCGGTGCGTATCTTCATGCCCGTGCCGTCGAGGACGGAGTCGATCTTGAGCAACTGGCGATCAAAGGAGCGCACCACATCGCAGCGCACCTGTGTGGCGGATGCGGGGTAGAGTTCCACCCTTATACCATCCTCCGTCTCATCGGGACTACCGACCTGAGCCAGCAGACGCAGGTGAGACTCTATACGGTTGAGTATAGTACTCTTGCCTGCACCATTCTTGCCCGAGAGAACATTGACGCCAGGGCGCAGTGTCCAGTTGATGTGCTTGTGACCCTGCCAGAGACTATCTATCTCTATGCGGGAGATATACTGTGCATATTCCATGGTCTTGGGTATATTTAGGCCGCAAATATACTAACTTTTTCTGTAACGCCGAAGAAAATGCTAGACGTATTTCACACATTAGTCGAATATTTTTCCTAAAAAAGTATAATTTAAGTCTCGTAGGGATGCTTAATAAATAATAATGTGTAACTTTGCGACCGCGCATGGTAGATTCCGCCCCCACCATGCACCCACAAAAACTACACATATAACTATGAAACGAACCTTACTCTCCCACCTCTGGCTCACCCTCGCAGCCTTTGGTATGGCCCTCAGTATGCAGGCTCAGACCCACATCGTCGTGGGTCAAGTTATCGACAAGCAGAGCGACGAGGGCATAGACTATGCCACCGTGCGTCTCATGGCCCACAAGGACAGCACGATGTTTGCGGGCACGAACACCAGCGAGGATGGAACCTTTAAGCTGCGCACCGATCGTAGCGGCAAGATGGTGCTGCGCCTCTCCTATCTAGGCTACCGCAGTATCTACCAGGACATAGAGATTCCTGCCGATGCTGATACGGTACAGCTCGGCCGCCTCACCATGTACTCCGACGACTACGTGCTCAAGGCCGCCATCGTGCGTGCCTCCGTGGCCAAGGTGCAGCAGGTGGGCGACACCACCGTCTTCAACGCCGATGCCTACCGCACAGCCGAGGGCGCCACGCTGGAGGCTCTCGTCAAGCAGCTGCCGGGTGCCGAGGTAGGCGATGATGGCAGCATCACCATCAACGGCAAGAAGGTGAACGAGGTGCTGGTGAACGGCAAGGACTTCTTCAAGGGCGACACAGAGACGGCCATGAAGAATCTCCCCGTCAATCTCGTCAAGAGAATTAAGACCTACGACAAGAAGTCCGATTACGCTGAGCAGACGGGCATAGACGATGGTGAGGATTCCTTTGTGCTGGACATCATGACGCGCCGCGAGCTCAACCAGTCGTGGATAGCCAACTTCGATGCAGCAGGCGGCTGGGACTTTGACAGCCGTGCGCTGTACTCAGGCAAGTTGTTTGCCACCCGCTTTACGGACCAGTCACGCATCACGCTCATCGCCTCACACAACAACGTGGGCGACAACGGCTTTGGCGGTCCCCGTGGCATGGGTGGTGGCGGTGGCGGCAACGGCATCAACCGCAACACGATGGTGGCCGGCAACTTCTCCTGGGAGAACGGCAAGGAGCGCTTTGCTGCAGGCCGACTCGAACTGGGCGGTGACGTGCGCTACACCCGCCGTGACAATGACACGGAGAGTACACACTCCACCGAGAACTTCCTCACGGCCAACCGTCCCAACCGCTCCTTCAGCAATAGCCACTCCTGGGGCAACTCTCTCTCTCAGAGTGCCAACGCCAACCTGCGCGTGCAGTGGAGTCCTGACTCGCTGACCAGATTCTCCTTCCGTCCCACCTATAGCTGGAGCAAGAGCCGTAGCAAGAGCGAGTCCCTCTCAGCTCAGTTCGACGAGGATCCCTACGAGCAGTTCGGCGTGGAGGATGTGGATGATGTGCTCGCCCAGTACTTCAACATAGGGACACGCAAGCGCATCGACCAGAGTACGATGCCAGACTACCAGGACTTTCTGGTGAACCTCCGCGACAACGCCTCCCGCTCTGAGAACTACTCCCACAACGTGAACGCCAACATGTCCCTCACCCGCCGCCTCACGGGCAAGCAGGGACGCAACCTCTCTCTCACAGCCAGCGGTGGCTACTCCACCAGCCATAGCAGCAACTACTCCCTGGCCAATGTGGTGACCCGCCAGCGACTGGACGATGGCAGCTACGAGCACCACACGAACAACTCCACCTGGCAGTTCACCACCACGCCCTCCGTCAACTGGAATGTACGTGTGGGCGGATCCTACGTGGAGCCCATCGTGGGCAAACTCTATGGCGAACTGCGCTACAACTACTCTCACCGATTCCAGGATCAGCAGCGCACTCTCTTCAACCTGCATGAGCCCCAGTCTCTCACCGACATTATGGGGCAGTGGACGGGTATCTACCACAAGCGCGACGACCGTGCCGGCTATGTGAGCGACGAGCAGCCTGGCACTACCGAACTGCTCAACGAGTTCCTGCTGATGAACCCCGACGACGTGGCCGCCGCCATCCGCGACGAGCAGAACTCCCAGTATGCCACCTATCGCTACGACAACCACTCCGCCAACATCGGTCTGCGCTACAACGAGGGCGACATCCGCCTCAATGCAGGTTTGGGCTTCAACCCTGAGCACACTGCTATGGACTACAAGAAGGGAGAGGTCGATCAGCACGTGACCCGCACCGTGTTCAACGTGAGCCCGCAGGTACGTCTGCGCTGGAACATGAACCGCACACGCCGACTGGAGTTCAACTTCAACAGCAGTTCCTCTCAGCCCTCCATGACCAACCTGCTTGAGGTAATCGACACCAGCAACCCGCTGAGTATCTCCACAGGTAACGCTGGTCTCAAGCCCTCGTGGAACAACAACCTGCGTGCCTCCTTCAACGACTACAATACTGATCGTCAGCAGTCCTGGGCTGCCAACTACTCCTTTGCCCACACCCGCAACACTATCTCTACTCTGCGCGTGCAGGACATCGAGACGGGTCGCACCTTCTCTGCTCCCCAGAACATCTCCGGCCACTGGAACACCTCAGCCGGCCTCATGTTCAACTCGGGTCTGGGCCAGGAGAAACTCTGGAACGTGAGCACCCGCACGGACTTCCGCTTCAACCACAACACGGCCTACGTCAGCACCAACCTCGACCTGGTGGCTGATGGTATCGAGCTGCCCTCAGCACCCTATAGCAACGAGGAGGTCAACGCTTTCTTCCGAAAGGTGCTGCCCAGCGCACAGACCAGTGTGGGCCGCACCACCAACCTGAGCGAGAACCTCACCCTCTCCTATCGTCAGAGCCTGTGGGACGTCAGCGCCAATGGCCGCGTAAACTACCAACATTCCCGCTCCACCCTGCAGGGGGCCAACAACATGGACACATGGGGCTTTGACTATGGCGTGACAGCCAACATGACGCTGGATTGCGGCTTTAGCCTCTCCACCGACATCCGCATGAACTCACGCCGTGGCTACTCCGCAGCCTCCATGAACACCAACGAGCTCATCTGGAATGCACAGCTGAGCCAGTCCTTCCTCAAGGACAAGTCGCTCACCCTCTCCCTGCAGTTCTACGACATCCTGCAGCAGCAGAGCAACGTGAGCCGCACCATCAACGCCACCATGCGCTCTGACTCCTGGAACATGGCCCTCAACTCCTATGCCATGCTGCACCTCATCTACAAGCTCAAGGTGTTTGCTGGCACCAAGGGCGGCGACGACAGCAAGGGGCGCGGCTCCGATGAGCCCAGTGCTATCATGCGCGGCACTATGCCTCCTGGCATGGGTGCTCCCGAGGGAGGCCGTCCCGAAGGTGGCCCCGAAGGCGGTCGCGGCGGCATGGGTGGCAATCGCGGCGGCAACCGTGGTATGATGTAAACGACCTTAACAGTTAACGATAACCTTAACAATTAACGATAACTTTATACACAAAAGACATGAAGAAATTCTGTATCACAGCACTCTCCATCCTCATGATGGGCACCAGCACTCTGACCCTCACCTCCTGCGACACCGAGGAGCTTGGCAACATCATTTCCGGCATCCTGGACTCCGGCATCCTTGGCCAACTTCTCGGCGGACAGACCGGCACAACCTACACCTACACTACCGCTCAGGGCACCGCTCAGCTCTGGACACTGACGGCCGAAGGCTACCTCATCGACGAGGCTACCGAGCAGAAGCTGGAGAGCACCACCTTCGAGGTGAAGGACTGCGGAACCTCAGCCAACATCACCATTCCCGCCCTCACCTTCGGCACCTCCACCCTCAGCGCCGTCACCCTCAGCGGTCTGCACATGGAGAGCATCAATCTCGATGGCGGCGGCACGGCTATTGCGCTCACCCTCCCCGACTCCTACAATGGCGAGGGCACCCTCACCGTAGGCGGCAAGCAGTACTCCCTCACCTCCGCCTATATCGAGAACGCCTTTGTCTCCTCCGTTGACTTTGGTGCTGCCAAGCTGCAGCTCTACTTTGGCAACGACGGCGAGTATGTCATCAACATCGATGGCGTAGTAGGCAATATCGTCAACAACGCCCAATAAAACATTGTAATACTATGAAAAAACTATTTATGCTAATGGCAGTGGCACTGCCCTGCCTCACCTTCACCGCCTGTGGCGATGAGGAGGATGACAACATGGGAAAACCCGGCGAAGAACAGGCCGGAAAGGATGACTCCAACGGTGCAGTAGCTCCTGCAGGCGTTGTGGCCGTTGACCTCGGTCTGAGCGTCAAGTGGGCCAACATGAACGTAGGAGCCACCTCTGCCGAGGAACTAGGCGGTCACTATTCGTGGGGTGAGACAAAGACTCTGGACTCCTACTATTGGGACACCTACAAGCACTGCGAGGGCGTTTATGGTACAATCAACAAGTATAACGCCGAGGACAAGAAGATCATCCTCGAGGCTGCTGATGATGCCGCTACTGCCAACTGGGGCAAGAGCTGGCGCACACCCAGCAAGAAGGAGTATGACGAACTCCTGAACAAATGCAGCTGGACATGGACAGAGCAGAAGGGTGTCAAAGGCTATCTCGTCGTAGGTCCCAACGACAACTCCATCTTCCTGCCCGCTGCAGGCTTCTACGAAAAGGACGACCATATCGGTGCTGGCCGCCTGGGTTACTACTGGTTGTCCGATCTCGAACACGATAGTCCCAATTACGCCATCCACACCTACTTTGATGATGGTCGCCAGTCATGGAGCTATGGCTATCGCTACTTTGGCTATAGTGTCCGTCCCGTCAGCAAGTAATCTCGTATATACCCCACTCACATTCAGACTATGGTGAGTGGGGTACTTCAGCATAAAACCAACAGATTGGACATCCTAAGCACAAAATACATATATTGTCCGGGTTTCGCGATGTCGCAGGTAGCGGGGAAAATGACAATTATCTTTTGAGCAGGATGGCTATCACGACGGGTGCTCCCAGGAGGGGTGTCAGGACGTTGAGGGGCAGGATATTTCCTACACCCCATAAGGCAGGGAGTTGGCAGAGCAGATGGCAGATAACCAGCACTAAGGCACCAAGAAGGGTGCAAGCAGGGATGAGCACGCCATGCTGCGAGGTGCGCCAAAGGAGCCTGGCTGCATGAGGTACGGCTAGGCCCACAAAGGCAATCGGGCCGCACAGGGCCGTAGTGAGAGCTGTGAGTAGGCTGGCAACAAAGAGTAGTGTAGTGCGGGTACGGCGCAGGGAGTAGCCTACTGTGGTGGCGTGCGCCTCGCCCAGAAGGAGGGCATCGAGTGGACGCTGGAGCAGTAGGAGTAAGAGGCTGGAGACGAGACTAATACATAGTGCCAATAGGGCCCACGAACGTAGGACGCCGTTGAGCGAACCGAGCCCCCAGACGACGAAGCTCTTGAGCGCATCGGCGGAGGCAAAGTAGTTGAGGGTGCCAACGATGCTGCTAATCATGAAGGAGAGCATCACACCCACCAACAGGAGGGTGGTGCGCTGACGCACAATTCCGCTGCACAGTATGAGAATGCCAGTCACGCAGAGAGCGCCAGTTAGAGACAAGCCTATGGTTAATGCCAGACCTCCCATCGACAACTGTCCTCCCAGGAACGTGCCTCCTAGGGTCATCAGCGCAATGCCGCTACCTAGCGAGGCACCAGCGCTTACGCCCAGAAGCGAAGGGTCGGCCAGTGGATTGCCCATCACAGTCTGCATAACCAGGCCCGAGAGTGAGAGGGCTATGCCTGCTGCCAGAGCCATGAGAAGGGCGGGCAGACGTAGTTCGAGGAGTATGTAGCGGGCCGTGTCTGTGGGCAGTAGGCTGATGTCCGTAGAACCAAGGTACAGACAGGCTGCCGACAGAGCGATGAGTAGTGCAGAGAGGGTGCACCAAATTGTGAGACGGGAGGGTGTATTTGCCATTAGCGGAGAGGCTGGTAATAGATATGGGTGTTGTGTGTCAGGTCGTTGAGTAGCAGGTCGGGGTGAAAGGGAATCTGCTCGTAGTAGGGCACTCGCAGGGTATTGCACCCCAGCACTCGTCCCTCCCTGAAGGCCTTGATGCGCTGGGCAAATGGGTATTCTCTCGCTATCTGCTCCAGCGTGAGATCCACGGGGGCGGCATACTTGATAAGCCACAGATCAGCACTGGCTCCTAGAGCCAGAACCTGCTCTATGGTCAGGCACAGACTACCTGAGTCCTCATTGTGGGCAGAACAGGGTAAGGTATAGCCTGCATCAGCATAGAGGCTGGCCAGATAGCTCTTGCCACCTGGCACGTACCACTGTCCGTTCTGAGGGAGGTCAGTCAGTACGGAGAATGGGCGCTCCGTGGAAACGGGCTGATAGCGCATGCACACACAGGCAAACAAGCTGTCAGCCTCAGTTCCATGACCGACCAGTCGGCCATAGTAGCGCATCCACTCGGCGCGTCCCAGTGGTGTGGATTCGAGGTAGTCCTTGCACTCAATGATGGGTAGGCCAAGCGTGCCGAATGCCCCATAGCTGCTACCAGCCACGGGTGATAGCATGAGGGCATCGGTGCCCGCGACCAGGATCTGCTCTACATCGGGGTTAGCGTAGCTGCCAAAGTTGCGCAAGTCTGCCTCGCGGAGTTCGCTGCCTACGATAAAATTCGCGTCGCATACACCCACAATGCGCTCCCCAGCGCCGAGTTCGCGGAGCAGGCTGGCGTGTACAGCGCTGGCTGCCAGAATGCGGTCGTATTGGGGGAACGCGTCGCCCTCAATGGAGGGTGCCAACATGGCGTATTGCCAGCCGTTGCCTGCACGTTCGGGGCTGCAGCTGCATAAACCTAAAAGAACTAAAAATGTGAACCAAACTTGTTTCATGCAGCGAAGATACTACTTTTTTTGCAATTATTGCCTGGTCTATGCCGTTGGAGTGGGGAAATTTTCGTAAATTTGCCCCAAATATATAATATAGTATGACAAAAAGAACAAACACCGTGCGTGTAAGCGCACATGAGGAGGTGCAGCTTGTGCCTCTGATGTTGAAGTGTTACGATATAGCCAAGGGAGCGTGGTACTGGTTTGTACTATCGGTCGTCCTCTGTCTGGCTCTGGGATACATGTATCAGCAGTGTCAGAACAGATTCTATGCACGTCAGGCAGTCATCCTCATTGAGGATAGCGATGGTGGAGTGGGAGGAGGGGCATCCTTCAACAAGCGTTCGCGTGCCAATGCCAATAGTGCGCTGATGAGCCTGAGTGGAGTGACGATGGGTGACAACCTCAAGAATGAGATGTTCATTCTCTCCTCCGTACGTCTAATGCGCAGAGTTGTTGACAGTCTTGCTCTCAACTATGACTATACCACATCGGAGGGACTGCATGAGGTGGCACTCTATCGCAAGCGTCCTTTTAACGTGACTTTTGTACATGCACCTCAGAAGGCTGCACAGATGGTGGTTAGAGTCAAGGATGGTCAGGTGGAACTGACGGACTTCCGCATGGGCAAGTTGAACTCCAACGAGACCATAACTGGCAGTTTCGGAAAAAAAATCAAGACTCCTCTGGGTGAGGTTATCGTCAAGAAGGATCCGAGCATGAAGAAGTTCAAGGAGGGAAAGACCGTGAAGGTTACCTACATGCCCACCGACATTGCAGCCAAGTACTATTGCGGTCAGGTTGCAGCCTCGGAATATGACAAGGAGGCCTCCCTCGTCGTACTCTCTACCAGTGACATCAATGTGGATCGTGCAGAGGACCTCCTAATGGGCATTTATGAGGCCTACAAGCAGGATGCTGTAGATAACAAGAATATTGAGGCCCAGAGTACGGCAGAGTTTATTGATGATCGTATTCGCCTGATAGGTCGTGAACTGAATAGCGTCGAAACTAGTCTGACTGCCATCAAGGCACGCAACAAGGTGATAGATATTAAGGCCAGTGCAAACAACTTTGTTGAGCAGGCCTCGGGGGCTCGTCGTCAGACACTGGAGATGGAGAGTCAGTACTCCGTGTCCAAGTACCTCTCCGATTGGCTGAGGCGCAATGCTGAGACGCATGATATTATTCCCGCTGTGCCGGGTTTGGGAGGTACTGCCATCCTCCATCAGATACAGGAACACAACCGCATGATGCTGGAGCGCAATCGCATCGCAGAGAACGTAAGTGATAAGGCTCCTGCTGTGCGTGAACTCGACCGTCAGCTGATGTCACTTCGTAGTGTTATCCTGTCTTCGCTCCAGAGTTACACCCATACTCTCGAGTTGCAACTGGCCGATGCCCGTAACAACGAGCGTGTTCTCAATGGTCAGTTATCTGGACTCCCCTTGCAGGAACAGGCTGCTACCGATGTGGCTCGTCAGAAAGAGCTAAAGGAGGGACTCTACACCTATCTGCTCAACAAGCGTGAAGAGGTAGCCTTACAGCTGGCTGTGTGCAAGGCCAATGTGCGCATGGTTGAGGAGCCCCTTGGTCCCGCTAATCCTGTATCTCCTCGTACGCGCGTCATTATGCTGCTGGCTCTGCTGGTAGGTGTGCTCATTCCTGGTGTAGTGCTCTGGATTCGCGAACTTTTCAATGTTAACATTACCAGCCGTATGGAGATAGAGAACCATACCTCCATACCCATCGCAGGTTCGCTGCCGCGCTGGGAGGCCGCTGGCGACAATGCGCTTATCAGCGAGGAGGATACGACGGCTCCCGTTGTGGAGGCCTTCCGTCTTCTGCGTCATGGTCTACACTTTATCAACCGTGAGGCTAAGACTTTCGTGGTGACTTCGGCCACTCCTGGTCAGGGAAAGAGTTTCACCTCGCGCAACTTGGCCTACATCCTCTCCACTGCTGGCAAGAAGGTTATCCTAGTAGATGCCGACATCCGCAAGCGTACCATCAGCCATCTGTTGGGCCAGTCGGACGGCTTGACGGGCTATCTCTCAGTGGCCAAGGCTGATGTAGATAAATATATCGTACATAATGCCATTGGAGGAGTTGATTTCCTACCTGCAGGTATGATGCCTCCCAATCCCGCAGAAATGCTCCTGTCCGATCGCCTAGAGGAGCTCAATCACGAGCTGACAGAGCGCTACGACTATGTGATCTATGACACAACTCCCTTCTTGGGTGTGGCCGATGCCAGTATTGTGGATCGTGTGGCCGACGTCACCCTCTTTGTGCTGCGCATCGGTGTGCAACGACGTGACTTCCTACCCGAACTCGACAAGTTGTACCAGAGTGGGCGCTTCCGTGGCCTCTGTGCTGTAGTGAATGACTGTGATACCCGCAAGCGTGTCTATGGCTACGGATACGGCTACGGGTATGGTTATGGCTACGGTTACGGCTATGATGAGAAGAATGGAAAAACCAAGAAATAAAATCAGAGAATAATACTAAAACGCTATGAACAAGCTTGCAACCCTCTTTGCCAGCAAACTGCTGGAAGTGAAAGCTATTAAGCTCCAACCCACTGATCCCTTCACCTGGGCTAGCGGCTGGAAGTCACCCTTCTACTGCGACAACCGCAAGACTCTGTCCTACCCTGGTCTGCGCTCCTTTGTCAAGATCGAACTTGCTCGCCTCATCGCAGAGGAGTTTCCCGAGGCTACTGCTGTAGCAGGTGTAGCCACTGGTGCCATTGCGCAGGGTGCCCTTGTCGCCGATGAGTTAGGTATGCCCTTTGCCTACGTACGCAGCAAGGCCAAGGACCATGGTATGCAGAACCTCATTGAGGGCACTCTGCCCGAGGGTGCCAAGGTCATAGTCGTAGAGGACCTTATCAGTACTGGTGGTAGTAGCCTCAAGGCTGTTGAGGCCCTCCGTGCAGCAGGATTTGAGGTTGTGGGTATGGTGGCCAGCTACACCTATGGATTCCCCGTGGCCGAACAGGCCTTCAGCGAAGCCAATGTACGTCTCTTCACCCTCACCAACTACGAGGCCGTGCGCGACGTTGCCTTGGAGACAGGCTATATCGAGCAGTCACACGTTGCCCTCCTCAACGAGTGGCGCGCCAATCCCAGTGAGTGGGGCAAGTAATACCGACGCACACGAACGTATGACTAAGAAAGAGTCTGAAATTAAGTATATCGCAGCTCCCGTTGAGGTGGTATATAGCCGCCTCAGCGATCTGCGCAATCTGCAGATGCTCAAGGATCGTCTCAGCGATCCCCAGGTGCAGGCACTCATGGCCAGCCAGATACCGGCCGACAAGCTGGAGGCTGCCTGCCAGCAGTTGGAGAAGTTAGAGTTCACCGCCGATAGTGTTCTCATCGACTCCCCCATGGGAGGCAAGATTAGCCTTCAGATCATGGAGCGCGAGGAGCCAAAACTGCTCAAATTTGGAGCAGAGGGTAGTCCCATCCCCCTCAACCTCTGGATACAGCTCCTGCCCGTCAGCAACAGTCAAAGCAAGATGAAGGTGACCGTTGGTGCCGATGTCAACTTTATGATGAAGGCCATCGTGGGCAAGCCTCTCCAGCAGGCTGCTGATGGTCTGGCACAGGTGCTCTCCGCTATCCCCTACGCTGGATGAAGAGACTACTCCTCGGATTGATAGTACTCCTCACGCTCACGGCCTGTGAGGATGCTGAGAGTGAGTTCGATACCACACATCGCGCCGCCTTTCTCTATCGGAATGTGGCCACGCAGTCCCCGCTCCGCTCTGCGCTCAATGGCTTTGGCATTTATTGTCGCGTCACAGCATCAGCAGGGCTCTATCACTTTTATAACAGTGATGGACTGGAAGGACAAGACAATATACTCGCTATAGCGGGAGGTCGCCCCTACAATGCCCTGTGTGGCTTTATCGTGGGCCGCCGTTCCAATCTGGATATGAAGGGTCGCCAACCCCTCTATGCCTACGATTTGGCCTGCCCCAACTGCGACCGCGAGTCAGCTCTATCCGTTCCGCTCTACTTTGTGGCCCGGGGCGATGCATGTGTGACCTGTCGTCGGTGTCAACGGGTGTATAACCCAGACGAAGCTGGCCAGCTCGTAGGAGGCCCTAAGGGTATCCATCTAATACGCTATCATATAGACTATGATGGTATGAACATTCTGCAAATATACAACTGACCCAAGCATTAACCCTAGCTGATGAAAGAATTCATACAGGAAGCCAAAGCCGAGACTGCCGTTCTCGTAGCTCTCATCACCAAGCAACAAGATGAGCGCAAAACCACTGAGTATCTCGATGAACTTGAGTTTCTCGCCGAGACTGCAGGTGCCGTGACCGTGCGCCGCTTCACCCAGCGCTGTGATGGTCCGAACTCAGTGACCTATCTCGGCAAGGGAAAGCTCGAGGAAATCCGTCAGTACATTGAGGACGAGGAGGAGTCCGAACGCGAGGTCGGCATGGTTATTTTTGATGATGAACTCTCTGCCAAGCAGTTGCGCAACATCGAGGCGCAGCTCAAGGTGAAGATACTTGACCGTACCTCCCTCATTCTGGATATATTCGCCATGCGTGCACAGACTGCCAACGCTAAGACACAGGTTGAACTCGCACAGTATCGCTACATGCTCCCCCGTTTGCAGCGCCTCTGGACGCACCTAGAGCGTCAGGGCGGCGGCTCTGGCGGTGGTGGCGGTAAGGGTAGTGTGGGTCTGCGTGGCCCAGGTGAAACCCAGTTGGAGATGGACCGCCGTATCATCCTCAACCGTATGTCGCTGCTCAAGCAGCGTCTGGCTGAGATAGATCGACAAAAGACGACCCAGCGTCAGAACCGTGGACGCCTTATTCGTGTGGCCCTCGTGGGCTATACCAACGTGGGCAAGAGTACGCTCATCAACCTGCTCAGCAAGAGTGAGGTCTTTGCCGAAAACAAACTCTTTGCTACGCTCGACACAACAGTGCGCAAGGTCATTATCGACAACCTTCCCTTCCTACTAGCCGACACCGTAGGCTTTATCCGCAAGCTGCCGACCGATCTTGTGGATTCCTTTAAGAGTACCTTGGACGAGACCCGCGAGAGTGATCTCCTCGTGCATGTGGTGGATGTAAGCCACCCTGACTTTGAGGAGCAGATGCAGGTGGTCGATAAGACACTGGCTGATCTAGGTTGTGCCGACAAACCCCAGATTATCATTTTCAACAAAATGGATGCCTACACCTGGACGGAGAAGGATCCCAACGACCTCACACCTGCCACGCGTGAGAACGTACCTCTCGATGAACTCATGCAGACCTGGATGGCCAAGCTCCCCGGCGACTGCATCTTCATCTCCGCTCGTGAGCGTCAGAACATAGAGGAACTGCGCGACATGCTCTACACGCGCATACGCCAGCTCCATGTGCAAAAGTATCCGTATAACGACTTCCTCTTTCAGCATTACGAGGAGTAGGATTCTCGAACCATCGAGTCTTCGAGGAATCACCAAAGTAACAAGCCAGATGATACAACTAGACAATATACACAAGTCCTTTGGGGCTCTGGAGGTACTCAAGGGAATCTCGCTTCAGGTGGAACGTCGCGAAGTGGTCAGCATTGTGGGCTCCTCTGGTGCTGGCAAGACAACCCTCTTGCAGGTCATGGGCACTCTCCTGCGCCCTGATGAGGGTCGCATAGTAGTGGATGACACCGACATCAGTCGCTACAACGCCCGCCAGTTGGCGCAGTTCCGCTGCGAGCATTTGGGCTTTGTGTTCCAGTTCCACCAACTGTTGCCTGAGTTTACGGCGGAGGAGAACATCATGATACCCTGTCTCATCAAGGGGGAGAGTCGCGCGGCAGCACGGGATCGCGCACGGGAGTTGCTTGACTTTATGGGACTCTCTGCTCGTACTGGCCATAAGCCTGCTCATCTCTCTGGTGGTGAGGCTCAACGTGTGGCCGTGGCCCGTGCCCTGGCCAACCATCCCGATGTCATCCTGGCCGATGAGCCCTCAGGCTCCCTCGACACGCACAACAAGGAGGAACTGCACCGCCTATTCTTCCAGCTACGCGACGAACTTGGTCAGACCTTCGTTATCGTGACGCATGACGATGGTCTGGCCGCCCAGTGTGATCGTACTATCAGACTTGTGGATGGCTGCGTTTTGTCAGCCGATAGCTTGGAACAGAATTAGACCTTTGCGTAGCTCGAACCAAGCCAAGGTCAGCAATACTACTTACTGGATGCCCGCCTCGTTGAGAGCGCGGGCATATTTGTGTGCATTGCGCAGGTGCTCGTTGTAGGTCTCCGCAAAATTGTGCGTACCACTGAAGTCCTCGCGTGCGCACATATATATATAATTGTGTGAGGCGGGGGAGAGCACGGCCTTGATACTGGCCAGGGAAGGGATACAAATAGGACCAGGAGGCAGACCTGGGTTTTTGTAAGTATTGTAGGGACTATCTACCTCCAGATGTTCGTGCAAGATGCGGCGCAGGGCAAAGTCCTGTAACGCAAACTTGACCGTAGGATCAGCCTGCAGAGGCATGTTGCGACGCAAGCGATTGAGATACATGCCTGCAATCATGGGGCGCTCAGCATCGTTGGCGGTTTCCTGCTCTACTATGCTGGCCAGTGTCATTACCTCCACGGGGGTGAGCTGCTGGGCCTCTGCTTGTTGTAGGCGCTGAGCTGTCCAGTAGGCATCGTGCTCCCGCTTGAGACGGAGCAGGAGCTTGAGGGGCGACTCCGACTGCCATACCTCGTAGGTGTTGGGGATGAAGAGGGCGGGCAACGTCTGATGGTTAAAGCCCAGGGAGTCAATCAACACGCTATCGCCGAAGACGGCCATAATCTCCACGCTGTCAGCATCAATTACGCGACTGATGCGACCTGCCAAGTCCTCCATCGTGCGTACGGTAGGGATGGTAAGACGTACCACGGCAGGTGGGCGGTGCATGTGGCGGTACAGACGTATGCCACCGACCACGACGGTTGCGGTTAGAATGAGGACTACAAGACCTCCAAGGAGTATATGTGCAGTGCGGCGTGTAAGCATCAAGTTTGGTGCGTTAGAGTTCCATTTGAGTGCAAAATTACACTTTTTATCGCAAAATGTGCGATTTATTTTTGAGAATTATGGAAAAATGTGAAAAAAGTTGTAATTTTGCACAAAATTCACCAAAGTGAGCAATTAGTTTATTCTATGGAATATGTAGATTTTGTTTCTCTAATTGAGAAATCTGTCAAGGAGAACTGGAACCTCGATGCCCTGACTGACTACGAAGGTGTTACTCTGCAGTACAAAGATGTAGCACGCAAGATTGAGAAGCTCCACATCCTCTTTGAGCACGCAGGTGTAGTGCCAGGTGACCGCATTGCACTCTATGGTCGCAACACCGCCCACTGGGCCGTGGCCTATATGGCAGCTATGACCTATGGTGCTGTAGTAGTGCCTATTCTGCATGAGTTCAAGGGCGATCAGGCCCATAATATTGTTAACCATAGTGAGGCTCGTTTGCTCTTCGTGGGCGACCAGGTGTGGCCCAATCTCAACCCCGATGAGATGCCCCATCTAGAGGGTATCATTAACAACCCAGACTTCTCCCTCCTCGTCTGCCGTAGCGAAAAGCTCAACGAAGCCCGTGAGAATCTCAACGCCCTCTATGGTCAGAAGTACCCCAAGTACTTCCGCCCCGAGCACGTGAGCTACTATGCACAACCTGATGGCGAGGCTCTGGCTTTGCTGAACTACACCAGCGGAACGACAGGCAACAGTAAGGGCGTTATGATTCCCTATCGTGCTCTGTGGAGTAATGTGCAGTTTGGCTATGAGGTGCTACCTAAAGTGCTCAACCGAGGCAATCGCGTCATCAGTATGCTACCCGCTGCCCACATGTATGGCATGATGTTCGAGTTCCTCTGTGAGTTCCTTGCTGGTATGCATATATACTACCTTACCCGCATACCCTCTCCCAAGATTATCTTCAAGGCATTTGGTGAAGTCAAACCCCACCTCGTTGTGGCTGTGCCCCTCATCGTTGAGAAGATACTGCGCAAGAGTGTTCTACCCAAGATGGAGACTATGAGCATGAAGATGCTCCTCAAGCTCCCCGTCGTTCAGCAGAAGATATTGGACAAGGTGCGCGAGCAGCTAGTTAACGCCTTTGGTGGTAACATCTACGAGGTCATCATGGGCGGTGCCGGCTTCAACAGCGAGCTGGAGCAGTTCCTGCACAAAACAGGTTTCCCCTACACCGTGGGCTATGGCACCACAGAGACGGCTCCCCTCATTAGTTATCAGGACTGGAAAACCTTCAAACCTGGCAGCTGTGGCGTGACCGCTCCCCGCATGGAGGTCAAAATCAATAGCGCCAATCCTCAACTGGAAGTAGGCGAGATCCTAACCCGTGGTGCCAACGTCATGCTTGGCTACTACAAGAACGAGGAGGCTACCAAGCAGGTGCTTGACGCTCAGGGCTGGTACCACACTGGCGACCTCGGTGTGATGGATGCAGAGGGCAACATCTTCATCAAGGGACGTAGCAAGAATATGCTCCTCACCCCCAATGGTCAGAATGTGTTCCCCGAAGAGGTTGAGGACAAGATGAGCACCCTGCCCCTCGTGAGCGAGTGTATCATGATCCAGAAGAACGACAAGTTCTATATGCTCGTGCACCCCGATATGGATGAGGCCGAGCGTCTGGGAATGAACCGTCAGGCTCTTGAGAACCAGATGGAGCAGAATCGTAAGGACCTCAATGTGCTTATCAATAACTACGAGCAGATTGTGGGCATCCGCATTTATGAGGAGGAGTTCGAAAAGACTCCCAAGCGCTCCATTAAGCGCTACCTCTATGCTGATGCAGAGGTGTAAGTCTCTGTAACACCAGCAATAACAATGCCGCCGAAGATACGCATGTGGATCCTCGGCGGCATTGTTATTGCCAGTGTGTTGCGCTATGCTTTGTAGAGGTAGCGCTTGATGCTCTTTTTGGAGGTCTTCTCAAACTCGCGGTCTGTGAGTCGGAAGCTGCTAATACGACAGAAGGAGGGGAGCATAGCATTGACATCACTCACATTCTGCGTCATGAGCATATGCACGTCAGTATCCGATAGTGAAATCTCCTTTATCTCCTCTAGCTCTGGATAGATCAGGGCCACAATCTTCTGCCCATCCTGTAGCACGAGCGACTCGGAAATCATGGGCATGGAGTTCAGTTTGTCCTCTATCTCCTCTGGGTAGATGTTCTGACCATTGGCACCGAGCAGCATGTTCTTGATGCGACCTCTGATGTAGAGGTGTCCGCTCTTGCTGATTGTACCTAGGTCGCCCGTGTGGAACCAACCATCAGCATCGAGTACTTCCGCTGTAGCTTCGGGATTTTTGTAGTAGCCAAGCATGACGTTCATACCGCGGCACACCACCTCGCCTTCAACGCCTTCAGCGCTACTTTGGCCGTCAGGTAGCAGTCTGCCGTCTGCTGTGAGAATGCGCATGTCCATATGTGGCACGACGGTACCGCATGAGCCTTTGGCATGATCCTTCCAGTCGCTGTAGGTAATCATAGGCGCCGTCTCTGTGGTTCCATAGCCACTGGTGATGGGGAACCCGATGTTCATCAAGAAGTCTTCAACCTCCTGATTCAGAGGAGCGCCACCCGTCATAATTTCGTACACGTTGCCACCCAGCTGCACTCTGAACCACTCTACGATTTTCTCCTTCACTCGGTTCTTGATCATAGGCAGCTGGAGCAGATAGCGAGCGCGGTGCTTGTCGAGTCGCTGATACACATGCTTGCGCACCAGCTTCTCCACCACCATAGGTACGGCTAGCAGGATGGCGGGCTTTACCTCCTGAGCTGCCTCCATCACGAGTGAGGGGGATGGCTGACGGGTCAGAAAGTGGACGTGACAGCCGTTCATAAAGCCAAAGATAATCTCATCCATCATGCCATACATGTGGGCCATGGGTAGGGTGCTTAGTATGTTGTCACCAGCCTTCACATGAGGTCCGAAAGCCTGCAGCGTGAAGTCTAGATTGCCCCACAAAGCGCGGTAGGGGAGCATGACGCCCTTGGAGAATCCTGTGGTGCCGCTCGTGTAGTTGATGATGGCCAGTTCATCGGGAGTAGCCTCGTGGCGATATGTGATGTGCTCCTTGCCAAAGCGCTGCGGGTACTGTCGTCCAAAGAGTTCGTTGAGGTGGTCATGCACATAGTCAATGATCTCAACGCGGGAGTGGAGTATGCCGAGGTTGATAAGGCAAGAGATACCACCCAGGCCCGGCATTGCGGCAAAGTCAATGTCCTTGGCCACCCCATCTCCCACGTAGAGAAACTTGGCCTCGCTGTGGTTCACAATGTTGTGTATCTGCTCCTTCTGAAACTCACACTGAATGGGCACTGCCACGCAACCATACGACAGGATGCTGAAGAAGGCCACTGCCCAGTTGGCAGAATTGCGACCGCAGATGGCCACCTTGTCACCAGGCTTGAGGCCTGCGGTCTTCATGCCGATGTGGAGCTTGGCTATTCGGCGAGCCACGTCGCAGTAGCGCAGCGTGTCACCCTTGTAGTCCGTAAAGGCGGGGCGGTTCCAGTTCTGGATGAGTGTATTTTCGATTTGAGCAATGAACGAAGGGGGCATAAAAGTCTAAGTTGTGAATTTCATTGCAAAGATACATTTTTTTGCACAAATCACGCAATAGTGTGCATGGAAGATAACCTAATTCATATACTTCTATATATAATTGAAAGGTCAATATAACATTTCCCTTACTCCAGAATGCGTCTTGATTTCCAAATATTTTTATGGGGTGTTCTATTAATTCGCTTGAGTCGTTTTTTTAGCTTTAGCGAAGTAGATTTCTCTCTTAAAGGAAGGAGCGTAGTGGCCTACGTGACTGAGTGAAAGAGAAAAAGACACAAGATAAAGGCCAAAAGCGGCCAACTTTTCAAAAGCGAGTGCAGAGCCAAACTTGCTTGAGCTATGCCGTGCACAGGAAAAGTCACTAAAAGTAAGCATAGGGCATTACCCTTGTATGAACTGATTAACGAATTAATAGAACACCCCTTATTTGTATAGGTCTATCATTTGCACCGAATACCCGTATACTTGATTTTAGCCTCATCCGAAAGCAACCATGAGAGCGAGTTGTCCGTTTTATATATCTGTTCATTCCGAATATACACAGGCAGATAAATTCCATCAGCATACTCTTCACACAGGATGATGCTTCGAACATTATCCTTATCCACGATCATCTTGACAACTTGCCAGCATCCTTCTGACACATGGAACTCCACACCAGATGACTTCAGCACAAAGAATTTATTACCATTATGCACATACGATTCCATCAACACTATGCCTTCTGCACTTCCACGCTTGATGAGTTACTTCTGAGTCTTGGCATACTTGTTCAGTGATTTGTTGATATAGTTCTGTCAGCAGCCAGCCTGTGTCTGGGTACGACGGACATCACACAGTTGGATGCCGACACCGCCCGCTACATTCTCCTCGAGCTACGTCTGCCCGCTCTACTCATGGCGCTGGCAGCAGGCATCGGCCTGTCTCTCTCAGGCCTGGTCATGCAGACCGTGATGGGCAATCCCCTGGCCGACCCCTCACTCCTGGGTGTGAGTGCTGGAGCGTCGCTCGGTAGTGGTATTGCGCTGATGGTCATGGGAGGCTCACTCACGGGGGGGCAGTTGTCGACAGGAGGCTTTGCGCTCACCGTAGGACTGGCCCTGGCGGGTGCTCTCATAGTGACGGGCATCCTCGTGCTGTGCAGCGGCATTGTGCGTCAGCGCACCACGCTCCTGCTGGTAGGCGTGATGCTCTCCTTCATGATTAGCAGCATCGTTGGTACCCTCAACTATTTTGCCTCCGCCGATGCCCTCAAGAGTTTCGTTGTCTGGGGCCTCGGCTCTCTCAGCGGCGTTGTACGCTCGTGGGCCCTACTCTCGCTGTGCATCAGTCTGGCCTCGGGCCTCCTGCTCCTCCTACTCCAGCGTCCTCTCGATGCTCTCCTGCTGGGCGAGACACACGCCACCACAGTGGGCTACTCCCTGCGCCGTACCCGCACCGTACTGCTCTGCGTGGCCAGTCTACTCACGGCACTCATCACGGCCCTGTGCGGTCCGATAGCCTTTGTAGGACTGGCCGTGCCGCATGCCGTCCGACTCCTGTGGCGCACCTCCCAGCACGGCACGCTCATTCCCGCCTGCACTCTGCTCGGTGCCCTGGTGCTGGTGGGCTGCCACCTGCTCTGCCAGCTCCCCGCCCTCTGGGGAGTGGGCAGCATACTGCCTATCAATGTACTGACACCCCTGCTGGGAGCGCCGGTCGTGATGGGCATTCTGCTCTCCCGCAAGTAGTTTTCGCTGAACTTGTAACACGCAACGACTCACAAATACGGCGTTGCCGAGGGGACTGAAACAAGACATTTCGGCCTATTTCGTGGAATTTAGCAGCACGGATGGATGTTATTTGAAATAAATTCGTTAATTTTGCGGGCGAAACCGCGGCAGAGTGTCTGCAAGTCAGCTGACAGGCGCTGTGATTTACGTTAAAGATAAAATCAATAAGAAATGACAAATTCAGATTTTTGGGAGCGCATCAAAGCCATCATATCAGGAGGTTTCACTCCCGAGGGTCTGGCAGAACTGGATAAATATGCAGACAAATTCACATGTGGACAGCTACTTTATAAACGCTTTTCACCGTCAGAACAGTATGGCTGTACAACGGGAGGCCATGCACATGTCATTGCATCCTTGCTCGCGGGAGCAGAAGCTGGCTCAGATTCAGTCACTGAAGGAGAAGACAACTTCGAAAGACAGTGCCAACGCGGAGAGGCGCAAGCTCTCATTATAGAGCAATGGACTAGGACAACCGGTTGCTGGACAGACAACATTGATGACACGCTCACCAGACTTATGGGCGAGCAGATAGCCGAGGGCGGTGAAGCTCACGTCTATGACCATGGCGCTACCCTCATCAAGTCCATTGGGCTCGACTACTACATCGAACCCATACTTGCCCTTGATCGTATTTCCCTTCACAACGCCTATTTCCCTGAAACACGACTGGCGGTACTGGGATTTGGCAGAGACCGTGAAGGAGTGTTCCGCATAATCGCTGAACAACAGTTCATCGAAGGAACAAGAATGACTGATGAGGAGATTGCTGAATTTATGAAGCTCATGGACTTCAAGCTCATCAATCCTCGTAACTGGACATACTCCACACCAGACATTTATCTGAGCGACATGCACGATGAGAATGTTCTACGGACAAATTCGGGTGGAGTGGCAGTCGTAGATTGTGATATCCGAATCAACACTCCTGAACTCCGTTGCGGAGGTGTGCGAACACTCACAACAGAGGTGGAATTCAGAATGCATTAACACGGAGTAACATCCGTCAAATCATAAAGAACATAACAAGAATAAAGAAACAGAAAGTACAGAAACATTTACATTTTGACATATAACGCGCATTGACTATTATTTGCGTTCTCCTGAAAAGCCTGGAAACTTTAGATTGGAATAAGAACACAAAAAATAGTGGTTAGGCAACTTCCTTGGATGAAGTGTGCCTTATCGCTCTTTATAAGAGTTCAATGTTTGTGCCTTTGGGCATGAGCATGTCTTATAGAGCGATGAGGTTTCATTCCAGGCTGCCTCGGAGAACGCATAAGAAGGTTCATGCCCTTTTTGTGCGCTCACGTGAGTGGTAGATCGATGCACCAAATAGAATCTATCACTATGGCAAATAAGAACCTTGGCAAGGCTAAGACGGAGAAGAACGACGAGTTCTACACGCAATATGCCGACATCCAGCAGGAGATGAATGCCTACATCGAGTACAACCCCGATGTGTTTCGCGACAAGACCATCCTCCTCCCCTGCGACGATCCGGAGTGGAGCAACTTCACTAAGTTCTTTGCGCAGAACTTTGAGCAGTACGGCATCCGCCGCCTCATCTCCACCTCCTACGCTCCCGAGTCGAAGAAGATCAAGGCGTGGCAGCCCACCCTCTTCGAGACGGAGAATCCCCACTTCGATGCCGACAAGAGCAAGACGCACGGCAAGATATTCGTGCTCGACCGCGACACCAACGGCAACGGAAAGATAGACATCGAAGACCTGCAGTGGGACTACCTCGAAGGCGATGGCGACTTCCGCTCAGCCGAGGTGCGTGCCTTGCGCGATGAGGCGGACATCATCATCACCAATCCACCCTTCTCGCTGTTCAGGGAGTTTATGGCGTGGATAATGGAAGCGCAGAAGAAGTTTGTGATTATTGGAAATCAGAACGCAGTATCCTACAAAGAGGTGTTCCCCTATATTAAAAACAACAAGTTGTGGTTAGGAAAGGGATTTAAGGGCGGAGCAGCACATTTTATCAGTAATTATGAAGATACTGCAACGGCAGGAAATCACGTAGATGGAATGATTAGAGTATCTGGTGTTGTATGGTTTACCAATATAGATCATGGACGCCGTCACCAACCTTTGGACCTTATGACAATGGAAGACAATATAATGTTTTCCAAGCATAAAGAAATTAAGGGGAAAGGTTATATTCATTATGAGAATTATGACGCGATAGAAGTTCCATATTCAGATGCAATTCCAGTCGATTATGAGGGTATTATGGGAGTACCTAAAACGTTTATGGATAAATATTGTCCTGAGCAGTTTGAAATTATTGGCATTGCCGAAGGTGATTCAGGTAAAGAGCTAGGACTCAAACCTTTCCCAAGAGAACTCAAGAAATTAAATCCTAGTCTTCGTGATGGCCAATTATACTACATTGATGCAGATGGCATTCCTCAAAAACCATACGCCCGCATCCTAATCCGCAAACGCACTCAACAATGAAGACCACACTCTTAACCGATCTTACCGTTCGCGACATCTGCGAGGGGTTCGTATATAGTTCCCTTGATGGCAAGGGCCTGTTTGGCTGGGCGGGAAAGCTCGTCATCCAGCCAGAGTATCAGCGTCATTTTATCTATTCCGACTTGCATAAGGAGGAGCCCGTGATAGACAGCGTGCTCAACAACTACCCGCTTGGCTTACTCTATTTCGTAAAAGTGGCAGAAGATAAGTACGAGGTGCTGGACGGTCAGCAGCGCATCACCTCCCTCGGCCGCTTTGTCACCGGTAAGTTTGCCATCAAGGACGAGCACGGCATGGAGCAGGTGTTCAGCGGCCTTGACCGCGCAAAGCAGGAGAAAATCCTCAACTACCCCCTCACCATCTACATCTGCGAAGGCGAGGAACACGAGATAAAGAAATGGTTTGAAACCATCAACATCGCCGGTGTGCCGCTCAACGAACAGGAACTCCTCAACGCCATCTACTCCGGGCCCTTCGTCACACGGGCCAAGGAGGTGTATAGCAACAGTACCAATCCGCAGATGCAGAAGTGGACTTCGTACATCAAAGGCGACCCCAAGCGCCAGGAGATTCTGCGCACGGCCCTCTCGTGGGTGGCGCGCGGCATGGAGCACATCGATGGCTACATGAGCCAGCACCGGCAGGACGCATCGATACAGGAACTGCAGAGCTACTTCGACACCGTCATCGACTGGGCCAAGGGTGTGTTCGGCTCGCCATACGCAGAGATGAGAGGACTGGCCTGGGGCGAACTCTACGAGAGGTATCACACCACCCCCTACAACACCCAGCACACGCGTGAACGCGTGGAGGCGCTCCTCGCTGATGAGTATGTGGGCAACAAGCGCGGCATCTTTGAGTACATCCTCGGCGGCGAGGAGGACAAGTCGTTGCTCAACGTGCGCGTGTTTGACGATCGCACCAAGCGCGCCCGCTATGCCCTGCAGACAGAGGCCGCCCAGGCCGCCGGCACGAGCAACTGCCCCTACTGCGCCATGGGCGACAACGCCAACCGCACCCGCATCTGGAAACTCGCCGAGATGGATGCCGACCACGTGACGGCATGGAGCAAGGGCGGTGCCACCGACATCGGCAACTGCGAGATGCTCTGCAAAACCCACAACCGCGCCAAGGGCAACAAGTGAATCCTCAAGTACGCACTGGGCTGAAAGCCCTATGCTATACACTACGAAAAACTAGTCCATACACTACGAAAAACTAGTCGGCGACTAAGGAGAATTAGTCGGCGACTAAGGAAAACTAGTCGGCGACTAATGCACCCTTCTCCCCCACAAAAAAACGTAAAACACCCCCTCATCACCTACACCTACACTAACCGGTCCTGTACAACCTCGGCCCAGTGTAGGTGTAGGTGATGCACCCCCTTTTTGGGAAAAATACGCTACATTGGTGTCCCGTTAAAGAAACTCCACTTGGAAGAGCCTAAAACTCGCGCATCCAGAAGTCCAGATACTGCTGGGCCACCTTGCGGTAGTCATGGTGCTTGCGGACATAGGCCAGTGTGTCGGCCTTGAGTTGCGGAACACGCTCAGGGTGGAGCGCCAAATCGCGTAGAGCCGCATAGACGCTCTCCTCGTTGGGCTGCACGTTGATGATGGGATGGAGCTGCTCTTCGCCGAGTATGGCGTAGTTCTCTGGCTCCCCACCGCCCACTACTATAAGTCCCTGAGACATAGCCTCCAGAGCATTCATGGCTGGAGTATAGCTATATAGCTGGTCGAGTATCACATCGCTGCCTCGCATCAGGCGGCGATACTCCGCAAAGGGCACGTTCTCAACCTTGACAACCTCCACTCGGTCGGGCATCTCTGCGGCGAGACGTTCGAGGGCCCGCAGCATGATGTCGGTGCCCTTGTAGGCGGAGCGTCGGCGCTGTATGCCGATAAAGTACTTGATGGGTAGTTCCGATGCTGCCGGGACAGGCCCCTCGGGCACTACTATGGGGAAGGGAATAAAAGTCAGCTTGTCTCTCTGCGGACAGTGGCGCTCGTAGCTGGCGTAGTACTCGTAGAGGCCCGCCACGATGCCATCGCAGTCGGCTGCTACACGCTGATTGAGCACTCCCTTGGGTCCCTCCAGCCAGTCGGCAATAAAGGTGGCATTCTCGTCGATATCAGTACGGATAGACGCTCCCATATTGAAGTCGGAGTAGCGGAAGGTCTCACAGTCCAGTCCTGCCTTAACCCAGTAGTGGTCCATACCAAAGGCGGCCATGAACACACGCCCATTGTGGCGGCGAAGCTGACGGTAGTAGGGCCACATGCGCTCGGCCTTGAGAGGAAGAAATACTGGGTTGATTACCTGCACTATGTCATAGCCACGCAACTGCGGCCACAGACGATGCAGCCGCCACAGGTAGCGCAGGCTGCTCCACAATCCCAGACTGGGGCGACACAGGTCTATGTCGCGAGGATAGTTTTTCCACCCATCGCCATCACTGGCCACAGTAACATCGTGTCCTAACTCACGCAGCCCCAGAGCTAGGGTTGCATGGACGTTGCTGTAGTCGCCAAGTAGGAGGATGCGCACGGCTGGGAAAATTAAGAATTATAAATTGAGAATTAAAAATGAGAGTTACGAGAGCGCTGGAGTATAGCAGCTGCGCAATGTTTGGGGGCACCAGGCTCACCGAGACGCTGACGCAGGGCGTGGTAGTCGCGCAGTTGCTGCAAACGGGCGGGACCACCGGGGAGCAGATCGCGAAGGTGGGCGGACAAGCTGGCCGGCGTCATGTCGGCGGCAATGAGTTCAGGCACAACCGCACGCTGGCAGATAAGATTGGGAAGGGAGATATAGGGCACCTTGAGCACATGGGGACGTAGCCAGTTGACAAGGCGGCCACCGCTCATCTTGTAGCACACAACTTGCGGAATACCCAACAGAGCTACCTCCAGCGAGGCTGTGCCAGAGGTCACAAGGGCTGCCGTGAGACGATCGCGTTCCTCCCACTCCAGGAAGGGACGGGGGCACAGTTCTGCCTCCTCACCTACCGCCTGCATGATGCTCTCATAGAGCGATGCGGGCTGCGAGGGAGCCTGCGACACGACAATGCGATAACCCTGATCACGATAGGATGCAGCGGCCTGCAGCATTATGGCCAAATTGTCACGCACCTCTGCCGTTCGGCTACCTGGGAGCAGGGCTATAACACGCTCCGTGAGAGTGACATCGCGCTCCTCTGGCGTGACGCGCATATCTACGCCAAGACCCACGACCTCGTCCATCGTGGGATTGCCGACATAAGTAATGGGATAGTGATGCTTGTCCTCAAAAAAATCCACCTCAAAGGGCAGTATCGAGAAGAGGTGATCCACATCGCGTTTGATACGCTTGATGCGGTACTCCTTCCAGGCCCATATCTTGGGGGCAATATAATAATAGACAGGGCAAATGCCCTCCCTGTGCACAAACTTAGCTATATCCAAATTGAAGCCAGGGTAGTCCACCAGTATGATACAGTCGGGCCGCCACTCGCTAATAGCCTCCTTGCACTCCCGCATACCACGCAGTATGGTGGGCAGATGTAGCACAACCTGCACGATACCCATATAGGCCAGCGTCCTATAGTGGCGCAGCGGGGCACATCCGGCCGCACGCGCCATCTGCTCTCCGCCAAAGAAGCGGAACTCCGCCCTCTCATCCTGCGCCCGGAGTGCAGATATGAGATGACCTGCATGGAGATCGCCACTGGCCTCGCCGGCTATGAGAAAGTACTTCATTATAGTATCTTGGTGAAACTCTCCAACAGCCCATAGGCCGTGCAGTCAAACGTGGTGGGAGTGACGGCCACAAAGTCATTGGCCAGAGCCCACTGATCGGTGTCCTGTGCGTCCTCCTCGAGACTGACACACTCACCCGTCAGCCAATAATATGGTGCACCCGTACGGGGATCCTTGCGCTGGCAAAACTCGTTGGTCCATCGACTATGGGCCATGCGGCACACCTTGACACCCTTGAACTTGCTCACCTTGGGGAAGTTCACATTAAGACAAGTCATTGGCGGCATTCCTATGCTGATAGCCTTGAACATAAGGTCCACTATGTAGGGACGAAGGGGCTCAAAATCAGCCTCTGGACTATGGTCACAGAGAGAGAAGGCTATGGAAGGGAAACCCTGCAAGGCCCCCTCGGTGGCCACGCCCATAGTGCCAGAATAGTGAGCATTGATAGAGGCGTTGTCACCATGATTGATACCACCAATCACAAGATCGGGCACACGTCCCTTGAGCAGGCGGCTCACGGCCAGCTTGATACAGTCCACAGGGGTGCCAGAACATGCATAAACGGTCAGCCCACGCCTACTACTGATGCAGCGGCAGCGCACAGGTTCATCAAAGGTTATCTTGCAGGCATTGCCAGAGCGAGGGCCATCGGGAGCCACCACCAAAATATCGGCCACTGGTGATAGGACCTCAACGAGAAAGTTGATACCTTTGGCCTGATAGCCATCGTCGTTGGATATGAGCAGGAAGGGTTTGGAGTGCCGCTTGTTCATGCGTTTTGTGGTTTGGATTGGAAGGATGGTGCGAGCGCTGCACAATATTTCGGGCTGCAAAGTTACTAAAAAATACGCACATACCCCTCTCCCACCCCACTTTTTTCCTTATTTTCTCATCGTTACACCCTGGTAGCAGATGCCCACGGCCAAGGTGAGAGATATGCTCCACTAGGGTAGCAAATACCCTCCACCATGGTTAAATAATAAGGAATAGTGGGGAGCATATCGGCTTGAGTCGCTGAGTGGATTTTGTATAAAAAAAGGTAAAAACGCGGGTCATGTCGATATTTTTTTGTAACTTTGCCGCACATTTAATATATATGGGGCCAAGCGCCCCTCACGAACTATGGGAAAGATTATTGCTATAGCCAACCAGAAAGGCGGTGTGGGCAAAACCACTACCTCTATGAACTTGGCAGCCTCGCTCGCCACGCTCGAAAAGTCTGTGCTCATCGTTGATAGCGATCCTCAGGCCAATGCCTCCAGCGGTCTGGGCGTAGATGTGGGCGAGGTGGAGACGAGCCTCTATGAGTGCCTCCTGGCTCCTGATGGCGACATACGCGACGCCATCTATGAGACTGATGTACCTAAGCTCGACATTGCCGTGTCGCACCCCAATCTCAAGGGGGCCGAGGTGGAGCTCCTGCAGATGCCCAAGCGCGACTATATCATGAAGGGACTCCTAGAGCGCGTACGTCAGGAGTACGACTATATCATCATCGACTGCTCACCCTCTCTAGGTATCATCACGGTCAACGCCCTAGCTGCAGCCGATAGCGTCATCATACCCGTGCAGTGCGAGTACTTTGCACTGGAGGGTATCAGCCAGCTCCTAAACAGCATCCGCCTCATCAAGAAGAAGCTCAATCCCTCTCTGCAGATTGAGGGTTTCCTGCTCACGATGTACGACAAGCGTCTGCGCCTGGCCAACCAAGTGTATGAGGAGGTCAAACAGCACTTTCAGGAACTCGTCTTCCGCACGGTCATCCACCGCAATGTTAAG
This sequence comes from Bacteroidaceae bacterium, assembly GCA_024400995.1. GTDB lineage: Bacteria > Bacteroidota > Bacteroidia > Bacteroidales > Bacteroidaceae > Alloprevotella. The sequence goes on along the minus strand of JAKSLU010000004.1, from coordinate 17,444 downwards.
CTCTCCGAAGCTCCCGGCCACGGCGTGCCTGTCATCCTTTACGATGGAGAGAGCGCTGGTGCTGCCAATTATCTCAAGCTGGCGCAGGAGATTATACAGAAGAACCAATAAGACAAACATCCAATGGCAAAAAAAAAATATGCAGCACTGGGGCGCGGCCTCGATGCCCTCATCAGCAACGATGTGGTGGAGGTCGGCGGCAGCAGCAGCGTAGGCGAGGTGGAGATTAGCCTCATCCACGCCAACCCCAATCAGCCCCGCCGCGAGTTTGACGAGCAGGCTCTCGACGAACTAGCAGAGAGCATCCGCCAGATAGGCATCATACAGCCTATCACCGTCCGCAAGATGGACAACGGCACCTACCAGATCATCGCAGGTGAACGCCGTTGGCGTGCCAGCCAGCGTGCTGGTCTGAACAGCATCCCGGCTTATATACGTACGGCCGACGATGAACGTGTCATGCAGATGGCTCTCGTGGAAAATATCCAACGCGAAGATCTCAATGCCATCGAGGTAGCTATGGCCTATCAGAACATGATAGAGCAGATGAACCTCACACAGGACGCCCTGGCCGAAAAGGTGGGCAAGAGCCGCGCTGCTGTGGCCAACAGTCTGCGTCTGCTCAAGCTCCCCGCCCAGGTGCAGCTCGCCCTGCAGGACCACAAGATAGACCCGGGCCATGCCCGCGCCATACTGGCTGTACCCCAGCCCTCAGCGCAGGTCAAGCTCTTCCAGGAGATTGTCAAGCACGGCTATAGCGTGCGTCAGGTGGAGGAGATGGCCAAGAACATCAAGGACGGTGGTGACGTGAAGTCGGCCTCCTCTGCCATCAAGAACAAGAAGGGGGGCAGCTCACTGGCAGCAGAGTACGAACCTCTGCGTGAGCAGCTGTGCAACTTCTTTGGATCGACCGTACAGATGACCTACAACAACGGCAAGGGCCGCATCACCATTCCCTTTGGCAGCGAGGAGGAACTGGGACACATCATGGCTCTACTCGACAAGATGCGCGGATGAGGCAGTGGCTCTGGTGCATAACGGCATGTCTCGTCGTGAGTCTTACAGCCCACGCACAGAGCACGGAGACGGACACCCTCGTCTCCCAGCGCCCCGCAGCCCCCATCCTTATCCCCGCTGAGGGTGACATCACCCCTACCCTCCTCGTCAGCAAGAAGGAGGCTCAGGCCGTTACCTCTCTACCCAAGCCCAAGTTCACCCCTAAGCCTCAGCGCGCCCTCTGGCTTGCCCTCCTGCTGCCTGGTGCAGGACAGATATACAATCGCAAGTACTGGAAGCTGCCCATCGTCTATGGAGGACTTCTCGGCTGTGTATATGCCTTTAGCTGGAATCAGCAGATGTACCTGGACTACTCCCAGGCCTACCTCGACATCATGGACGATGACCCCAATACCTGTAGTTACAAGGAGATGCTCCCGCCCAACTTCAACTACAGCGCCTACGAGAGTCGTCTGCCGGCGCTCTTCAAGAAAAAGAAAGACTACTACCGCCGCTACCGCGACTTGTCCTCTTTCTGCTTTGTAGGTGTCTATCTGCTCAGCGTGATCGATGCCTATGTGGATGCCCAACTCAGCGAGTTCAGCATATCCGACGACCTGAGTATGCGCGTCATCCCCGCCGTTATCAACGACGGCAGCTACACCCAGTCACACAGCTACGGCGTGGGGTGCAGCCTCAAGTTCTAACACAGATAATAACACAGAATCTATGAAATATAAATATCTATTCCTACTCCTCCTTTTCACAGCAGCCCTCACCATGCCCGCACAGGTCGTGCGACAGACCACTATCAATGAGGACGAAGAAGTACTCGTCGATGACGAGGAAGACGAAGAAGGTGAGGGAGACGAAGAGGATACTGACGATGGGGACGAACTGCCCGCCGACAGTCTGGGTGTCAGTCTGCCCGCCGATAGCGTGATTACCGTGGGCGGCGTCGAACTGCCCGAGGGTATGTCCGACAACGTGGATGCCCTCCTCCGCCAGTGGCATAGTCAGCAGTATCTCAGCCAGGAGAACGAGGGTGAGGCTCTCTATCCCGCCGAGCCTATTCTGGCTGACGCTGAGACCTACACCGAACGTCTGCGCCGTCTGCCAGCGGGTTTGGACCTGCCCTACAACGACATTGTGCAGCGCTTCATCGAGCAGTACGCAGGCCGTCTGCGCCGCTCCGTAAGTTATATGCTGGGCGCACAGAACTTCTACATGCCAATCTTTGAGGAGGCACTGGAGACTTATGGTCTACCCCTTGAGCTCAAGTATCTGCCCGTCATAGAGTCCGCCCTCAATCCCAATGCTGTCAGCCGAGTTGGCGCTACGGGTTTGTGGCAGTTTATGCTGGCCACCGGCAAACGCTATGACCTCGAAGTGAATAGTCTGGTGGACGACCGCCGCGATCCCGAGAAGTCCTCACGTGCTGCAGCACGCTATCTGCGTGACCTATATAATATATATAAGGACTGGCCGCTCGTCATTGCCGCCTACAACTGTGGTCCTGGCAACATCAACAAGGCTATACACCGCGCTGGCGGCGTGCAGGACTACTGGGAGATTTATCCCTACCTGCCCCACGAGACTCGTGGTTATGTGCCTGCCTTTATCGCAGCCAACTACATCATGAACTACTACTGCGAGCACGGCATACGCCCCATGCAGGCCCAGCTCCCTCTGGCCACCGACACCATCGTCGTGAGCCGTGATCTCCACCTGCAGCAGGTGGCCGATCTCTGCAAGCTGCCTCTGGATGAAGTCAAAGCCCTTAACCCGCAGTACCGACGCGACATCGTGCCTGGCCTGTGGCGTCCCTGCACGCTACGCCTGCCGCAGGAGAGCGTAACTACCTTTATCGACTGGGGTGACAGCATATACAATCACCGTGCCAGCGAACTTCTGACCCGCCGCAGCACTGTGACGGTCAACGACACTTATGTGCCTGCTGTACGCTCTAGCAAATCTAGCCGCAATACCCGCTATAGTCGTAGCCGCTCTAGTTCACGCGGGCGCAGTGTGACCATCCGTCAGGGTGATACTCTGGGCGCCATCGCACGCCGTAACGGCACTACTGTGGCCAAACTACGCCGACTCAACGGCATCAGCGGTAACAATATTCGCGCCGGCAAGAAAATACGTGTAAAATAAACTCTAAATACGGGCGGTCTGACCGCCCGTTTGCGTATGACAGAACAAGAACTACACGACGAAGAGCTCATCAACGCTGCTGCACAGCGACTCTTCGACACCTATATGGCATCCAACCACCGAGGCAAGTTGGATGTCATCAAGAAGGCCTTCAACTTTGCCAAGCAGGCTCACAAAGGCGTGCGCCGCCTTTCGGGTGAGCCCTACATCCTACACCCCATAGCCGTAGCACAGATTGCCTGCGAGGAGATAGGTCTAGGTAGCACCAGCGTGTGCGCAGCCTTGCTCCACGATGTGGTAGAGGACACGGAGTACACCCATGAGGATCTGGAGAACCTCTTTGGCACCAAGGTTGCCAATATAGTGGAGGGCGTCACCAAGATTAGTGGTGGCATCTTTGGCGATCAGGCCTCACTGCAGGCTGAGACGTTCAAGAAGATGTTGCTCTCCATGAGCGACGATATCCGCGTCATCCTCATCAAGATCAGCGACCGCCTGCACAACATGCGCACGCTGGCCTCTATGCGTCCCTCCAAGCAGTATAAGATTGCCGCTGAGACCCTCTATATCTTTGCGCCTCTGGCAGACCGTCTGGGTCTGAACCGCATCAAGACGGAACTGGAGGACCTCTCCTTCCGCTATGAGCACCCAGAGGAGTATGCCACTCTCGTACAGCAACTCCACGACTCGCAGATGGAGCGCGACAAGACGATCGACAAGTTCACGCCTGCCATACAGGAGCAGTTGGAGTTGTTGGGTGTCAAGTTCCACATTGCCGCCCGCATCAAGAGCCCTTATAGCATCTGGCAGAAGATGCAACGCAAGCACATCCCCTTTGAGGAGGTGTTCGACATACTGGCCATCCGCATAGTCTTCACGCCCAACAACCGTGAACACGAGATTGAGGAGTGCTACCGCATTTATGGTGCCCTCACCCGTATATACAAGCCCCACCCCTCCCGCTTCCGCGACTGGCTCTCCAACCCCAAAGCCAATGGTTATCAGGCTCTGCACAACACCTTTATGAGTCATGAGGGCAAGTGGATAGAGGTACAGATACGCTCCGATCGCATGGACGACGAGGCCGAGGGAGGCTTTGCAGCTCACTGGAAGTACAAGGATCCCAACGCGCCCTACGATGAGACGGAACTCGACCGCTGGCTCAACTCCATCAAGGAAATCCTGGATGACCCCCAGCCCGACACGCTCGACCTGCTGGATACTATCAAGCTCAACCTCTTTGCTTCGGAGATAATGGTTTTCACCCCAAAAGGCGAAATCAAGACCATGCCACAGGGCTCCACCGTGCTGGACTTTGCCTTTGGCATACACTCCGTGCTCGGAAGCCACTGTATGGGTGCCAAGGTCAACCACAAGCTGATGCCCCTCTCATATCAGCTCAAGAGTGGCGACCAGATAGAGATTCTGACGACAGAGAAGCAGCACATCTCTCCCGAGTGGCTCAATTTTGTCGTGACGGGCAAAGCCAAGGGCAAGATTCAGGCCATTCTGCGCCGCGAGAACCGCGAAAAGCAACGCCAAGGAGAGGAGACGCTACGCGAGTTCCTCACCAACAGCGGTGTACAGATTACCACAGCGGTATATGACCGCCTAGCGCTCTACCACGACCAGCCCTCACGTCAGGAACTCTTCCAGGCTGTGGCGGAGCAGATTGTTACCCCCTGCGAGGACGACCTCCTCTACCTACGTGGCAAGAAAAAGAAGAAGGACACGAGCAAATCCACTGGCTGGCGTCGCTTCATCCCCTTTCTCCACAGCGAGGAGGCTACAAAGACTGTCACCCTGCAGTCTAATAAGAAGGTACGCAACTCCACAGACTTTGTCCGCCAGATCAACCGTAAGCAGGTACTCCAGCTCAACGAGGACACGCTCGTCCACTGTCAGTTGTCCTCCTGCTGTGCTCCCATCCCTGGTGACGACGTGCTGGGCTACATCACCCACGACCACCATCTGGAGATCCACCAGCGTTCATGCGCCGAAGCTCACAAGCACAAGACACGCCACGGCGACAACATTATAGCCTGCTCCTGGGATATGCACCATCAGCAACTCTTCGACGCTCTGCTCTACATCAAAGGTGTTGACGCCCAGGGCGTACTCCACTCCATCGCCGATGTGCTGCAGGATTTAAGCCAGTTCCGTGTCAAGAGCATTTCTCTCACCACGAACGACGGCATATTTGAGGGACAAATGCTCATTGCCGTTTACAGCACAGACGACATTGATGCCATCTGCGCCCAACTGCTCAGCATACAGAATGTAACTAAAGTAGTACGCATATAACATCACACGCAACACAAAAGCTAAACATCACATCATGAAGCAACTATTTGCCACACTCATACTGGCCCTTACCGCCGCCCTCTCTGCTTTTGCACAGGGCACGATTAAAGGCTTAGTCTTTGATGCAAAGGCCAACGAGAGCATCCCCTTTGCCAACATCCGCATCATCAAGAATGGTCAGAAAGCCCCCGTCACTGGCAGTACCTCCGACACTGAGGGACAGTTCATCATCACCAAGGTACCTTACGGCACCTACCAGGTGCAGGTATCATACGTAGGCTACAAGACGGCAGCACAGACCATTACGCTCACCAAGTCCTCCCCCACCGCCGATCTGGGGCGCGTAGCACTGGAGAGCAGCGCTCAGACGCTGAACGAAGCGACCGTGACAGGACAGCGGACCAGCATCAAGCTGGAAGTGGATCGCAAGAGCTACAATGTGGCACAAGATCTCTCCAACGTGGGAGCCTCTGCCTCTGAGGCACTGGAGAATATCCCCTCCGTAGAAGTGGACCAAGACGGCAATATCTCCCTGCGCGGAAGTACGAGCGTAGAAGTATGGATCAATGGCAAGGCCTCCGGACTCACCTCGGAGAACCGCGGCACTATCCTAGAGCAGATTCCAGCAGAGAGCATCGACCGTATTGAGGTTATCGACAACCCTGGCGCCAAGTACTCTGCAGAGGGTTCGGCTGGCATTATCAACATCATACTGAAAAACGATCGACGTGCTGGCTACTATGGTTCGGCACAGGCGGGAGCCGATACCGCAGGCGGTGCTAATGCCAACTTCAACATCAACTACAACAGCAAGTGGTGGGATGCTAACCTCAGCGTAGGCTACCGTCATCGCCAGGACGAGAACGGCAGTCTCACAGAGCAGACCATGTACGATGAGCAGGGTCTGCCCTATCGTTATCAGAACGGCCATAGCGTCAACAAGAACCGTGGTAACAACCTCTTTACTCGTGGCGGCATCACACTCCATGCCTCGACCAAAGATGACATCACCCTCTCTGGCAACGTCATGAAGGGCGGACACAAGAACACCTCCAACTCCCCCTACTACTACGGCAATATAGCTGCGGACAACACCTGCATCCCGACCCATACGCTCTACCGCAACACCCGTAGCAAGTCCGACATGCTCATGTATAATGCCGAGCTGGACTACCGCCACACTTTCAGCGAGGGGCATTTCCTGAACTTCCACGCCAACCACGGCTCCTGGAACAGCGACAACTCCAACATCTACCGCGACAGCACACAGCTGGCAGACCTCCTTCTGCCTGCTCCCGATGATGCACTGAACTGGCAGTCACGCCCACAGAATATACGCAACAACTGGACCTCCGTCAAACTGGACTACGAGAATCGCCTCAGCGAGCACATCACTCTGCAGACGGGCTACAATGGTGACTTCCACCACGAAAACACCCCCCAGATGTCCTACGAGAACAAAGGCTCTCTAAGCGGCGAGGAAAACGATGCCTATCTAGACCAGAAGTACTACAACCGTTTCGTCTATGACTCACAGGTACATGCACTCTATGCCAATGCTACAATGAAGTGGGGGCTATTTGGCATTCAGGCAGGTCTGCGCGGCGAGTACTGGAAGGTAGATACCGAGAGCTTTGACTACACTCAGGACCACACCGCAGGTATGGGTGGCACGGCATTCAAGAAGGACTATTTCCAGCTCTTTCCCTCCCTCTTCCTCTCCTATCAACTCTCCGAAAACGACCAACTACAGGTCAACTACACTCGTCGACTCCAGCGTCCTTGGGGCGGTGAGCTCAACTCCTTTATGGACACCCGCGAGGCCAATAGCGTCCGCTTTGGTAATCCCAAGCTAACACCTGAGTACTCCAACTCCTTCTCCCTCAACTATCTCAAGACCTTCGCAGAGCACTCCTTCCTCGTCTCCGCCTTCTATCGTCCCACCACCTCTGTCCGTCAGCGTGTGAGCTATACACTGCCGGACGACCCGCGTATGTTCAATACTAGTCTGAACATGGGCACCAGCACCAGCACGGGTGGCGAGCTGACACTCAAGAACAAGTTCTGGCGTATGCTCGACCTCACCACCACAGCCTCAGCCTACTACTATCATCTCAACGAGTTCAACGGCACGCTGCGTGAACCTCTCAAAGGTCAGAACATTACACTCTGCACCCCAGCACAGAGTCGCTTCAGCTGGAACATCAAGGTAAAGGCTGCTGTCAACCTCCCCTACGACTGGAGCATTCAGGCCACAGGCGAGTACCGCTCACGCCAGGCACTGGCACAGGGCTACCGCCACCCCGCTTATGGCATCGACATGGGCATCAAGAAGAGCTTCCTCCAGAAGCGCCTCACCCTCTCAGCCAACTGCCGCGACCTACTCAACTCTCGCAAGTTTATCTCCACTACAGAGTCAGCTACTTTCCATCAGTATGCCAAACGCTGGCGCCACGCTCGCAAGTTCAACTTCACCCTGACCTGGACCTTTGGCAACAACAAGCCCAAGCGCCGTCCCATGGAGCACGACATGCAGCAGTCTGAGGACGATTTCAATGGCGGATATGAGTAACATCTAGCCCAACTCTGCAAAAAACGCACAAATCGTTTGGCCATTAACGTCTTAATTAGTAAATTTGCGCACAGATTAACAAAGAACAACTCTCATATTACTATGGAAAACAACGCAAAAGAAGAAAAGTCCTATGTCATTGGACTTGACATGGGTGGTACGAACTCCGTATTCGGCATCGTAGATAGCCGTGGTACCATCAAGTCTCAGACCGTCATCAGCACCAAGGCCTACCCCGACATCAACGACTACGTCAAGGCAGCCGTTGAGGCTCTCCAACCTGCCCTCGACATGGTAGGTGGTATTGAGAATGTACGCGGTATGGGCATCGGTGCCCCCAATGGCAACTACTATACTGGCAACATTGAGTATGCTGCCAATCTGGCCTGGCCTGGCATCGTGCCCATCGCCAAGCTCTTTGAGGAGGCTCTCGGCATTCCCTGCCGCGTGACCAACGATGCCAACGCCGCAGCCATGGGCGAAATGACCTATGGCGTAGCTCGTGGCATGAAGAACTTCATCATGATCACCCTCGGTACGGGCGTAGGTAGCGGCATCGTATGCGACGGCAAGATTGTCTATGGTTCCGATGGTTTTGCTGGTGAGCTCGGCCACTTTGTTGTTGACCACACTCCCGAGGGCCGTCAGTGCGGTTGCGGTCGCAAGGGCTGTCTGGAGTGCTACACCTCAGCCACAGGCGTAGCCCGCACCGCTCGTGAGATTCTCTCCAAGCGCACCGAGCCCAGCAAACTACGCGACCTTGATCCCGAGAAGATAACCTCGTACGATGTTTATTGTGCCGCCGAGGAGGGTGATGAGATTGCCAAGGAAATCTTTGAGTTCACTGGCTATCTGCTCGGTCGCAGCTGCGCCGACTTCTGCACCTTCAATACGCCCGAGGCCTTCGTCTTCTTTGGTGGTCTGACCAAGGCTGGCGACTGGATCATGGATCCCATCCGCCGCGGCTACGACGAGAACGTGCTCCACATTTTCCGTGGCAAGGCCAAGCTCCTTGTCAGCTCCCTCAAGGGTAGCGAGGCTGCCGTTCTAGGTGCCAGTGCCCTCGGATGGGAATAATATTGTACACTACGGTGGAAATAATAAAAGTCGGCAACTACGGATGATTAGTTGCCGACTTTTATTATTATTCAACGGACTACCTTACGTTGCTGAGCGACTCGCTGTTCAAGGTCGAGGATGAGGTCGCGTAGCTGACTGCTGTGTCGGCCTCCGTGCCATTGTTGACGGAGACGCAGAAGAGACTCCTCCATTTCTACGAGTGCACGCTGGGCCTGCTCACGACTATTGGTGCTCTCCTTTGCTGGTGCCGCAGCGCGAGCAAAGGCCTCCTTGAGTTTCTGACGCAATACCATGGCCTGAGAGGCATCAATGGCCCATGTATCAGAGATGCGATTGATGGCAGCCAACGACTCGCGCTGCTCACGACTAATCTCGTCAGCAGAGTAGGTATCACGCTGCTCGGAGAGCATAAAGTAATACACACACACGCTGTCAGCAGACTGATTACGCTCGGTGGCAAAGCAGCCAAAGCCCAACTCCTCGTCGATAGCCATAAAGTAGTCATCAGCTGGGGAGTTAAAGGGCATACCAACGTTCTCAGGGCGATAGAACTGACGACTATCGCCACCCTTGCGAGTCATGTAGATATCCAGGCCACCTAGTCCTTCAGCTATGTTCTGCGCGAAATAGAGCGTCACACCGTCCGACATGAGGTAGGGGAAGAGCTGGCGCAGACCCAGGGAGTCACCTTCCGCGACATTCTCCACTTCGTCAAAGAGCACCCCAGAGTTTGTCCACTCCTCTCCAAAGCGTAAGGAGCGTGTCAGCAAACAATGGAGGCTGTCCACCTGCTGTGTCTGATAGCGCTCGCCACCATAGTAGGTCACGTAGGTCGTACCCTGCTCGTGGTGGCCAGCATCAGCCCACTCCAGACTGCCTGCGCCTGGAGTGAGAGGATAGGCTCTGAGGAGATCGCGCTTATGGACTACGAGGGAGTCGAAGATGAGCACCTTCTCCATACCCTCTAGCATCTGCTCCGTCTTAAAATCTACGACGGGAGCTGGCGGGGGGGGAGGTGACTGTGTCTTCTTCTTTTTCTGCGCTGCTGCAGGGGCTATAGTCACAATGGTTACAAGGAGCCCCAGAATGAGACGTTTCATTTTTTCTTATAACGCTTGTTCAGGCCCTTGACGACCTGATCGGTGAGGTCGAGTTTGGGGTCGGCGTAGAGGAGATTGTCGCCAACCTTAGCCATAATGATGGAGTAGCGGCCGTCCTTGTTGAAGTCCTTGAGGAAATTCTGCACACTGTCATGTAGAGCCTCGTTGATGGCCTCCTGCTCCTGAGCGAACTTCTGTTCTAACTCCATGGAGAGACGCTGGAGCTGCTCCTGATCCTTCTGTAACTTTTGCTGTTCAGCCTGTGCTTGTTCCTGACTAGTGTACTGTCCGCTCTGTATCTTGCGTTGGAAGGCCTCTGCGGCATTCTCCAGTGCACGCTGCTTGGCTGCCAACTGCTGCTGATAGGTGGCAGAACGCTGCTGGAGCTGAGCTGAGTACTCCTTGCAGTACTCATACTGGCTCATGATGGAGTCATACTCCACATAGGCTATCTGACCAGCGGGCTGTTCGCCAGCCTGGGACATATTGGCCACGCGGCTATTGGAGTTGTCTTTCTTGCCACAAGCCACCATCATGAGGGCAGCCGAGATGAGGATAAGGGTCTTTTTCATATTTGTTCGTGTATTTGCTATTGCTTGAGGGACTTCCTCCTCGCCTCACGATCCTGACTCTGCACGCAGCCCACGCCACGGCGGCGCATTTCAGGGTTGGCACTGGTATGCTGCCCCACCCTGCCTCGATGCGTTAGAGCATAGAGGACAAGAAGGAGCATTGCAATGGCGACAAAAGCCAATGTGAGGAGGAATAGTTTCATATTTCGGGCGCAAATTTAGCAAAAAAGGTTGATAGATTGTCTGCTTGCTGCTGTAATTTTCGTTAAAAAGAGTAAAAAGGCACCTAAAGCCCTCGTTTCCATTGCATATATTATATATAATGTGTAAATTTGCAGTCGAAACACTAACCCGAGGGTCTCTTTGGCTCTCCCTAATAGATAGATGCTATGAAAAGATTGTTTACCTCCATCGCAGTCCTTGCACTGCTCGCATCTCCCGCACTGGCGCAGGATGACATCTATTTTGTACCCAAGAAGAAGAAAAATGCTACTACTGAGAACATTGCTCCCGAGGGCATAGTTCCCGTAGGACGCACCATTATGACAACCACCACTACTGCCTACGATGCTGACCTCGATGCTGATGACTGGTATGTAGGTCGTGGTACCGACGTGGATGTGGATGCCTACAACCGTCGTAGTTATGCCATACCCGACACAGTCTATCATCAGACAGACACCGTCTATATATACGCGGACGACTATGAGCCCTCAGCCACGGAGCGCCTCGTGCGCTTCCATGACTACTACGACCCCTGGTACTACTCCACTCTTAGTCTGGGCTACTATGACGATCCCTACGACTGGTACTACAGCCCTTGGCACTATGGAGCATGGGGTCGCCACGGATGGGCCTACAGCTATGGATGGGCCTCTCCCTACTGGACTTATGGTCCCTATTATGGTCCCTATCACATGCCATGGTATGATGTCTATAATCCCTGGTACAGCTATAGTTGGCACCACGGCTGGTATGGCTGGGGACATGGCTATCACCACCATCACGGCGGATGGGCCCACAACTGGCGCCCCAACGCTGACGGCTCTCGCGGCTATCAAAACCGTGGCGGCAGTCGCGGTGGCTATCGCAACTCCAATGGCGTGACAGCAAGCAATCGTGGTGCATCCGCAGGCAATCAGCGTGGCACCTACGCTGGTAACAATGGTCGTCGTATGGGTGCTACTGGTGTGCAGAACCCCGGCAGCCGTGGTAGCCGCATAGGTAACGTGACTGGCACTACCCAGCGTGTGAGCAGCACCCAGCGCGTGAGTGATGCAGTACGCCAGAGTGCTCGTAGCAGCTCCACCGCGACGCAGTCCGACATTACGCGTTCTGCCAGCAGCTATGGCAGCAAGGCCTTTGAGAAATCCTCATCTACTCCCTCTCGCACCTACAACTCCAGCAGCAGTTCCAGCAACTCCTCTGGCAGCAGTCGCAGTAGCTACGGAGGTGGCAGCTACGGAGGCAGCCGCAGTAGCGGTGGTGGCTTTGGTGGCGGTAGCCGCGGCGGACGTCGCTAATCGGTAAACACGAGACATTGACACCTCGATAATTCGATAACTTTCTAACTCGCAATCCCCTATGAAGAAATATATCCTCTCCCTAGCCTGCCTCGCTGCTCTCGGCACACAGGCCCAGAATATCTATGAGATAGAGAAGGTTGGCTCGACTGACCTCAGCGGAACCGCCCGCTTTGTGGGTATGGGTGGTGCCATGAACGCCCTTGGTGCAGACCTGAGCACCATGAGCGGCAACCCCGCCGCAACAGGCCTCTACCGCCGCTACGACTTTGCCCTCACGGCCTCCGCTCTGGGTCAGAGTGATGCCGAGAAGATGGGCGGACAGGGTCGCGTGCGTGGTTCCTTCGACCAGATGGGTGCCGTCCTCGCTCTGCGCACTGGTAGCAGCAAGGTGCCCTTCTTCAACATCGGCTTCAACTACCAGAAGTCTCGCAACCTCAAGCAGTTCTTCGGCACGGACTGGATCAACTTGGGCAATCTCTCCATGACCCACCAGCTGGCCGACCAGCTCTATGGTGCCGCTTGCGGCTTTCAGGTCGTAGGAGACAATAGCTTTGTGGCCGACTTCCCCAACTACAACTCCATCGTCAGCAATGGTGCCTACGATGCAGGCCTCATCGGTATGGAGATAGATGACAACGGCTACTGCACTGATGTCCTCTCCCCCGCCCAGTCCACCGCCTATCGCTTCAAGCGTGCCAACTGGGGCCGCGTGGGTGAGTACGACATCAACTTCTCGGCCAACGTCAAGGATCGTGCCTACTTCGGCTTGACCGCCGGCATCTACGAGGTAAACTCCTGCTCCTCACTCTACTACGAGGAGATCTTCAAGGATGCCCCCTACCCTGGTGCCAATGACTTTGGCCTCGCTGAGGACACCCGCCTGCGTGGCACGGGCTTTGACATGAAGTTTGGTGCCATCTTCCGCCCCATTGAGGAGAGCCCCTTCCGCTTTGGCATTGCCTTCCACACCCCCCGTATTCTCTCCCTCACTCAGGAGAAGTATGCACAGTTCGACGTCCACCCCGATGATGCCAAGTACGACCAGCTCGCTACGGGTGAGTACGACTACTACATCCGCACCCCCTGGCGTCTGCAGCTGAGCGCTGCTACCACCGTGAGCAACTGGCTGGCACTGGATGCCGAGTATGAGCTCGCCAACTTCAAGCGCACCGCCATCAAGTACCCCACCCGCTACTCCTACGATGGCCCCTCCATCACGGATGCCGACAAGGACTACTTTGTGGCCGACGAGATCAACTACAGCCTGCGTCCCCAGCACACCTTCCGTCTGGGTGCCGAGGCCCGCTTTGCAGAGCAGTTCTACGGTCGCATTGGCTACAACTTTGTGAGCTCCGCCTTCAAGAAGGATCAGGCCCTGCTCAACCTCGCCGAGGCTACCACCTCTGGTGACTATACCGAGCTACCCAACTGCACCTACAATGCCACCTCCACCGACTACATCAACCTCGGCAACACCAACCGCCTCACACTAGGTCTGGGCTGGCACGGCAAGAACTGCTACTTTGACGTGGCCTACGTCTGCCAGAACCAGAAGGCTGACGGCTATGGATTCATGGAGGGTAGCTACGATGCTGATGGCAACCTTGTAGGCAACCAGCTGGCTCCCTTCTCCAAGGACATTGTGCGCCAGAGCGGTGTATTCACCTTTGGTGTCAAGTTCTGATGCGCAAGATTGAGCTCCTCGCCCCCGCCAAGAATCTGGAGACAGGCCGCCAGGCCATACTCCATGGCGCCGACGCCGTATATATAGGTGGCCCTGCCTTTGGTGCCCGCCAGGCTGCAGGCAACTCCCTCGATGACATACGAGCGCTCTGCGACTTTGCCCGTCCCTACGGCGTGAGGGTGTATGTGACGCTCAACACCATACTCTATGACAACGAACTGCGTGAGGTCCAAAGCCTCACGCAGTCGCTGTATCAGTGCGGTGTCTCTGCCCTCATCACGCAGGACCTCGCCCTGCTCGCTCTCGACTGTCCCCTGCCCCTCCACGCCTCTACGCAGATGGACAACCGCACACCCGACAAGGCTCGTCTGCTCCAGCACCTGGGCTACCAGCAGATAGTGCTGGCCCGTGAGCTCTCCCTGGAGCAGATACGCGCCATCCATGAGGCCGTGCCCGATGTGCCGCTGGAGGCCTTTGTGCATGGGGCTCTATGCGTCAGCTACAGCGGACGCTGCCAGGCCTCGCAACACTGCTACCAGCGCAGCGCCAACCGCGGACAGTGCGCCCAGTTCTGCCGTCTGGCCTTCGACCTGCTCGATGCCGATGGAGAGGTACTGGCTCACGACCGCCATCTGCTCTCGCTGCGTGACATGAACCGCACGGAATCTCTGGAGGAGATGATTGATGCAGGCGTGAGTAGTTTCAAGATTGAGGGGCGCCTCAAGGACATCCCCTACGTCAAGAACATCACGGCCTGGTACCGCCAGCGTCTCGATGAGATCATTGCGCGTCGTCCCGACCTGTGCCGCGCCTCGCGAGGAGAGCACACATTCAACTTCACGCCGCAGCCCGAGCGCTCTTTCAACCGCCGCTACACGGAGTACTTCCTCCATGGGCGTCAGGGCGATGAAGCCAGCATCTTCACACCCAAAGCCGTTGGCCAGATGGTGGGTAGGGTCATAGAGGCTAAAGAGGCTAGGACTTCTAGAGAGGCTAGGACTTCTAGAGAGGCTAGGGAGCCCTACATCGACATTGACCTGCGACCAGGCATCACCCTCTCCAACGGCGATGGTCTGTGCTACTACGACGAGGACAACAGGCTGCACGGATTCCGTATCAACCGTGCCGCTGGCCAGCGTGCCTACCTCCTCAATGCACTCAACCTGCCTGCGGGCACTTCCCTCATGCGCAATCAGGACATGGCCTTCGACGCTGCCCTCTCGCATGCCAGCGCAGAGCGTCGCCGGCCTCTAGACATAACCCTCACGGACGACCTCCTAGAGCAGACCTACGAACTGGCGCGCACACCGCAGGAGGACAACATTCGCCGTCAGATGTCCCGTCTGGGCGATACCCCCTTCTATCTGCGCCGGCTCGACATCCATTTCACGCAGAACTGGTTCATCCCCAGCAGCCATCTGGCCAACCTCCGCCGCCAACTCGTAGGGAAGGCCATAGAGGCCCTCGACAACTTAGACAATAGACCTGCCTCCACCATCTCCCGTCTCGCAGGTCTATCTACTCCTCCCCCATTCGGGGGAGGTCGGGAGGGGGCCCTCGTCTCCAACCACCTGGCCCGCGCAGTGGCAGAGCGCCTCGGCCTCCACATTATCGAGGCCTGCGAGGTGACGCCCGACAACGGCGAGCCCCTCATGATCTGCCGCCACTGCCTGCGTCATACCCTCGGCCAGTGCCCCAAGCAGACAGGCAAGGCTCCCACATGGAAGGAGCCCCTCTCGCTGCGCAGCGCCGATGGCCGACGTTTCACCCTCAAGTTTGACTGTTCACGATGCGAAATGCAGGTATTGCCCTACTGACCCTGCTCATCGGAGTCTTTGCGCTCTTTGCCGCCTGCGACGACGACGAAATCGTACAGGTGGAGGGCGAGGGCGTGCTCTACACCAGTGCCCAGGCGGTGGACTCCCTCAGCTTCTGCCTCACGCACCACTACTGGAAGGGGCAGCGCTTCGTGACCACCGACTCCGTGGCGCTCATCACCTCCGTCCCCTCCGAGGCCTGGCAGCCCGACACGCTCATGGTGTCTCGCAGCGAACTCCTCGTGGTGGCCGACATCGTGGCTCTGCCCGGACAGACGCCCGACAGCATCTGGCTCAAGATGGTCGTGCCCAACGACACCCTCCCTGTACAAGGCTGGGCCAACGAGGCCGACATACTGCGCCACAGCCGCCCCACACACCTACTGGCCCGCACACTGGCCTTTATTCCGGCGTTAGGGCTCTGCGAGTCGCTCATGGACGTGCCCGACGGCGACTATTCCGATGCCTGGCTGGAGTTCTATCTCCATCCCACGGCCAATCCCTGGCTTCTGCCCCTCCCCATGGCCCTCGTCGTTATAGTAGCCTGGGGGCTGCTCATCCTCTTGCTCGGTGGTATTGACCGTCTCATCTTTGATCGCTATCGCTACCGCTGCGGCCACTGCAATGCCCCACTGCGCCACCTGGGCCGGTGCCCCCACTGCGGTATCATCAACGAGGCGTAATTAGCGTTGACCTTAACCTTGACCTAGAATAATGTCCGAAGTTCTCCTCCACTGCTGCTGCGCCCCCTGTTCTGCCGCCATCATCGAGTGGATGCTGGCCCATGAGGTGCGCCCCACCCTCTTCTATAGCAACTCCAACATCTATCCGCACGAGGAGTACCTCATACGCAAGAACGAGCTCACACGCTTTGCCGAGCAGCAGGGTCTGCGCGTCATTGACGACGACTACGACCATGCAGCATGGCTCTGCTCCGTGGAGGGACTGGCAGACGAGCCTGAGCGTGGTCGTCGCTGCCTCTTGTGCTTCAAGCATCGCCTGCTCCGTGCTGCACGCACGGCACAGTCGTTGGGCATAGAGAGCTTCACCACCACCCTCGCCTCCTCCCGCTGGAAATCCCTCGACCAGATCAACGAGGCTGGCCTTTGGGCCGCAGAGCAGGCCACTCAGGCTGCTCCCGAACGTCCCGTCACCTTTGACACCCGCAACTGGCGTAAGGGTGGCCTACAGGAGCGACGTGCACAACTGCTGCGCGCCAACAACTTCTACAACCAACTCTACTGCGGCTGCGAGTTCTCTCTTGCAGCCACAGAGGCAAAGCGTCAGAGCTTATAACAGGTTCAATATTTAAATACTTTCGAACAGCGCTGCTTTTGAACAATGTTTTTTTGGTTTATCGCCTTCGGTGTTGATGCAATACCCGATAGGGTGATGATGTAGCTGGAGCATAGACTCGGAAGCCAAAGGCTTACTGAGGAAATGCTCCAGCTCCAGCATCAATGGCTCGTAAGAGACATTTGCATCAAGCCGAAGGGGTAGATTTCTGTTTTTGTCAGGAATAACAAACACAGGTATTTGCAGGTGAACCCGAATTTCTCCTAAAAACTCTTGGCAGTCTCAATATAAATCACTACTTTTGCCCTCGCAAGCGGGAGAAATCGCTTGCCGAGAA
>JAKSLU010000039.1 GCA_024400995.1 Bacteroidaceae bacterium | reverse complement strand
CGAGGAAGGCCTGGCCGAAGCAAGCAGAGAAGGTGGGAGTGGGCTCGGTGATGCCACGCTCGGTACCTGCGAGCTTAGCGGTGAAGCCAGAGAGGAAGTAGTACTGAGTCTGAGCGGGAGTCAGGATGCTCACGGGAGGCAGTACACCGAAGGCGTCGGCAGAGAGGAAGATAACATTCTTGGCGGCGGGAGCAGAGCTACCGGGCTGGATGTTAGCGATGTGGTTGATGGGGTAAGATACGCGGGTGTTCTCGGTCACGCTCTTATCGTTGAAGTCGATGGTGCCGTCGGCAGCTACGGTAACGTTCTCGAGGAGAGCGTCGCGCTTGATAGCGTTGTAGATGTCGGGCTCGTGCTCCTTGGAGAGGCCGATAACCTTGGCGTAGCAGCCGCCCTCGAAGTTGAACACGCCGTTGTCGTCCCAGCCGTGCTCGTCGTCACCGATGAGGCGACGCTTGGGGTCGGTGGAGAGGGTGGTCTTGCCGGTGCCGGAGAGACCGAAGAAGATGGCGGTGTTCTCGCCGTTCATGTCGCAGTTGGCAGAGCAGTGCATGGAAGCGATGCCCTTGAGGGGGAGGTAGTAGTTCATCATGGAGAACATACCCTTCTTCATCTCACCGCCATACCAGGTGTTGATGATCACCTGCTCCTTAGAGGTGGTGTTGAAGGCTACGCAGGTCTCAGAGTTAAGGCCGAGCTCCTGATAGTTCTCAACCTTAGCCTTGCTGGCGTTGTAAACGATGAAGTCGGGCTCGAACTGCTCAAGCTCCTCAGCGGTGGGCTGGATGAACATGTTGGTCACGAAGTGAGCCTGCCAGGCTACCTCAACGATGAAGCGAACGGCCATGCGGGTGTCAGCGTTGGCACCGCAGAAGGCATCAACTACATAAAGCTGCTTGTTGCAGAGCTCCTTGACAGCGAGGTCCTTTACGGTACCCCACACCTCCTCGCTCATGGGGTGGTTGTCGTTCTTGTACTCCTCTGAGGTCCACCATACAGTGTCCTTAGAGTTCTGGTCCATAACGATGTACTTGTCCTTAGGAGAGCGGCCGGTGTAGATGCCGGTCATCACGTTCACTGCGTTGAGCTCAGTGTTCTGGCCTACCTCATAGCCTTCGAGGCCGGCCTTGGTCTCCTCTGCGAAGAGTACCTCATAGGAGGGATTGTGGGCAATCACGGTAGAACCGGTGATGCCATACTTGGTAAGATCTAATGTTGCCATAGTGTTTAAGTATTTGAGTGTTTAAGTATTTGAGTGTTTAAGTATTTGAGTTTTTGAGTTATCGAGTCGTCGAGATATCGCCTTATTTAGCAGCCTTGTCCTTGATACCTACGAGCTCTACCTTGAACACGAGAGTGGCGTAGGGAGGAATGTTGCGGCTGCCGCGCTCACCGTATGCGAGGTTGTAGGGGATGTAGAGGTTCCAGGTAGAGCCTACAGGCATCATGCACAGAGCCTCGGTCCAGCCCTTGATGACCTGCTTGACACCAAAGGTAGCGGTCTTGCCACGCTGGTAGCTGCTATCAAAGACGGTACCATCGATGAGCTTGCCCTCGTAGTGTACCTCCACCTCGCAGGTGTCAGCGGGCACAGGGCCATCACCCTTGGTCAGCACCTCATACTGCAGACCGCTAGGGAGGGTCTTGACGTTGGGGAGCTTTTTGTTCTGCTCAAGCCAGGCGAGGTTGGTGCGACGGAGCTGGTCGAGATAGTACTCCTGCTGACGCTGAACGGTGCTCTCAGCAATGCTATCGGCCATGGTGGCCTTGCCGAGCAGACTCTCTACGAGAGCCTGTACGTAAACGTTCTTCTGGATGTAGGTCGTATCCGCCTTACCAGCAAAGTTCTGATTGAGAGAAGGGATAATCTGTTCGTCATTCATCTTGGCAATCTTGAGACCAGCAACAAAGGCGGTCTGACGCGCTATATCAGCCTCGGAGAGCTGGGCACGCAGACCCTCTGCAAAGGCCTCGAGCTGTGACTCCTCTACACCCTCGCGCTGCAGAATGTACTGCTTGAGGGAGGGAGCCTGCTGTACGCCGATGGCATAGCTGAAGCTATCGGCGGGTACGGGCTGGATGGTGGGTTCAACAATCTTGGGTGCCTGCTTGCGGGCACGAGCACTGGCACCAGAGCAAAGGAGGGCAGCCAGAGTGAGGAAAAGTATTTTTTTCATTGGGATTTAAGTTCTTAAGGGGTTGTGTTCTTAAGTTTTTGAGGTTTTGAGGGGAGGGGTAGATTACTGGGCATTGGTAGCACTAACGCTCACGAGCTTCACCTTGAATACGAGGGCGCTACCAGGCATGATGACACCGCCCATCTCACGATCGCCATAAGCGAGGTCGGCGGGGATGTAGATTTCCCACTCGCTGCCGACGGCCATCTCCTGCAGAGCCTGACCAAAGCCTGGAATCATCTGAGCAGGAACGCAGGGCATGGGCTGCTCCTGTCCATAGTTGCTATCGAACACGGTACCGTCGATGAGCTTACCCTCGTAGAATACCTGACACTGTGTGTCGGCAGTGGGCTTTGCTCCTGTGCCCTCAACGAGCACCTTGTACTGTACACCACCAGGGAGGGTCTGCACGCCCTCGGCCTTAGCATTCTGGGCGAGGAAGTCCTCACCGGCCTTGCGGTTGGACGCAAACTGACGTGCTCGCACGCTAGCAATGCGACCCTGTACGTCCATTGCAGCAGTCTGAGGATCCACTACAACACCACCCACGGTGAGGTTGCTCTTGTGGTGAACGCCATTGACGATACCAGCCAGATAATTGCGGCGGCTCACGCGGGCAGTACTATCGTTGCCAAAGAGCTGACGCTCGAGGTTTTCGAGCTGCATGTTGCTCTGCATACCGAACATGATGCCCATATAGCGGGCGAGCTTCTTCTTGTCCTGTGCGCCGAGAGTACCTTCCTTGCCACCAGCGAGGAACTCCTCGATATAGGTGCTATCGAGCTCGGCCTGCTGGAGGGGGCCCTCCACGTAGTTACTATTGGCCAGACCTACCTCATAGCTCAAGGTATCTACTTCGTTGTCGAGGACGGGCTTCATGCGGCCTTCCTGACAACTGCTCAGAGTGGCGGCGGCCACTGCTGCGATAATCAAGAGTTTCTTCATTGTTAGTATTGGGATGTTTTTAGTTGTTCGATTATTCTATGGTTCGATTATTCAGAGTCGCAACTTACTTGCCTTCGATACCGAGGAGCTCTACGTCGAACACGAGGGTGGCATAGGGAGGAATGCTTCCACCAGCACCACGGGCACCATAGCCGAGGCCGAAGGGGATGGTAAAGCGGAATTTGCTACCCACAGCCATGAGCTGCAGACCTTCAGTCCAGCCAGCAATCACGCCCTGGAGGGGGAAGCTGGCAGGCTCGCCACGGCGATAACTGCTATCAAATACAGTACCATCAATGAGGCGACCCTCGTAGTGGCAGGTCACGGTGTCGGTGGCCACTGGCTTCTGACCCAGAGCCTGTGTGAGCACCTCATACTGCAGGCCACTCTCGGTGACGATAACGCCGTCCTTCTTGGCGTTTTCTGCCAGATAGCGCTCGCCTGCCTCACGGGCTGCACGACTCTGCTCCTCCTCTTTGTGCTGAAGGAACTGCTGAACGGTGATCTGAGCTTCCTGCTCGGTGAGTTCAGTCTTGTCACCTGCGATAACTGCCTTGACGGCCGCAGTAAAATCCTCCGTAGAAAGGCTATCTACACCCATGCTGCGGAGGTTGTGGGCAATGGCCATGCCCAATGCATAACTTACTTTATCCATTGTTTTAGATTCTATCTAAAGTGAGGTTCCTGCTCTAGGCGGACCTTATCATTTCCACGTGCAAATATACGCATTTTTGCTTATACGCGCAAGGGCTTCCCATACTCTTTTAATTTTTTTTATATGTAGCGCGCGCGAAAGTATATCTCCACTTGCCATAATGCTGGATGCAACTGCACCTTGGGACGGTCCAAATATAGAACAAGACCTAGATCTAGCATACGCTAAACCTAGGTCTGACAAATGGCTATCTTTCTCCCATTTTGGGGAGAGGGATATAGACTTAGAGGTTGGGGTTCATGCTGCTCCACTCCTCAACGGCGGGAATGATGCCGAGAGCGATGATCTCCTCGCGCATCTTCTGCAGGTGCTCGTAGCTGGAAGCAAGGGCTGCCATCTCCTCCTCGGTACCCTCGGGGGCAGTGAAGTGAACACCAGTAGCATCGATGGTAGAAGGCATAGCCATCATGACGTGCTTCATACCGCACTTGTCGCAGTTGACGTAGCAGCCTGCGGGCCAGGTGAAGGGCTCACCACCCATAGCGCCCTCAATCATCTTAACAGCCTGATAAGCAGGGCTCTGGAAGGAAGAGCGGCCACGGAGCTTGATGATGTTGCTACCACCCTGGATGGTCATGTGCTTGATTTCGGCCCAGCGCTCCTCGGAGAGAGGAAGCTCGCTGAGGGGCTTGCCGTCAACCATTGCCTTGCTGGCAAATACGGCCATCTGCTCACCGTGACCACCGTAGGTGTAAGCGCCAGTCACCTTGTCCTGCTGCACACCGAACTCCTGAGCGAGCTGCTGCTGCAGACGGGTGGAGTCGAGGGCGGCGAGAGAGGTCCTCTGGTTGGGCTTCAGACCACTGTGGATAAGAGCGGTGAGAGCGGTAACGTCGGCGGGGTTGAAGATTACGACAACATGCTTCACGTCGGGGCAGTACTCCTTGATGTAGTCACCGAACTGGGCTGCAATCTGGCAGTTGCCCTTGAGCAGATCCTCGCGGGTCATGCCCTCCTTGCGGGGAGCGCCGCCGCTGGAGATGATATACTTGGCACCGGTAAAGGCCTCCTTGGGATCAACGGTGTAGGAGAGGTTAGCACCGGGGAAGGCGCAGTGGCACATCTCGTCATAGACGCCGTGCACGCCGGGCTCAAAGATGTCATACAGACAAATGTTGGGGGTAAGGCCGAGCATGAGGACGCTCTGCACCATGTTGCTACCGATGGCGCCACCAGCACCAACAATCACGAGTTTCTCGTCAGTAAGGAATTTCATAGTTTGCTTATGTTTTTATAGAGTTTATACGCTTATTCGCACTTTTCGGTACAAAATTACGAATTTTGTTGGCATCAAGGGTGGTTTTGCGGCAAAAAAATGCGGTGAAGGGGCTATTTTTATGAAAAATAATGCCTATACGTATAATAAAAAGGGAAATTCTGCGTTTACCCCATGATATGGCATACTGTCTTCACACATCCCGACGCCTCTTCGGAGCCCTGCTGCTGTGCATACTCCCGCTGGGGGCGCTGGCACAGCAGGACCCTGCCTTTGTGCAGTACTGGATGATGGAGACGCAGTTCAATCCCGCCGCCGTGGGCAAGTCGGACCAACTCAACATCACCGCAGGCCTACAGACGCACGCCACGGGATTTGACGATGCTGGCAGCACGCTCTATGCTGGGGCCGACATAGCCTTCAGGGCTGGCTCGACCTACCATGGTGTGGGTGGTGGATTTCAGGCCGACAACATCGGTATCTTCAGCCACAAGAAGGTTACCGCCCAGTATGCCTATCAGTTGCGCCTCAAGAAGCATAAACTCAGCATAGGCCTCTCCGCCGACCTGCTGAGCGAGACGGCCGATGGTTCCAAGGCCGACCTAGAGGAAAGCAACGACCCCGCCTTCAGCTCCTCGCAGATGGACGGTTCGCGCTTCGATGCCTCCGTAGGTCTCTACTACCAGTGGAAGGACCTCTCCGCAGGACTCTCCATGCTCCACGCCACAGGACCCACCATCGAACTGGGTGACAAGAACGAGCTCAAGGTGCGTCAGCACTTCTACCTCAATGCAGCCTACATCCTGCGCACCCGCAACCCCTATATCCAAATTATACCCTCCGCCATCCTGCGCACCGACCTGCGTGCCTACCGAGCCGATGTGACGGCCCGCGTGCTCATGGAGAGGGACAAGAAGAACTTTAACTTTGGTGTGAGCTACTCCCCCATGCACAGCGTGTCACTCTTTGCAGGATGCGTGTTTCATGGCATCAACGTGTGCTACTCTTATGAGGTCAACACCGAGGGATTGGGCATTATCGCTGGACAGCACGAGGTGACACTGGGCTACAAGCTCGACCTCAATCTCGGCAAAAAAGGAAGAAACTTGCACCGCACCGTAAGATGGCTATAATCTAACATATAGAATATGAAAAAACTCATCATTATACTCTCAGTCCTCGCGACTGGCATGACGCTGGCCTCCTGCATGGGTGCTGGCAATCGTGCTATGCAGAACGGCGGCGAGGTGACAGGCACCCGAGGTGTCGCAGTGATGGAACCCACACCCTATGGTATGGTGGAGGTCAAGCGAGGTTTCCTCAAGGTAGGCCTCAGCCAGCAGGACACCCTCTGGGGCACTGGTTCCCAGACCAAGGACATCAGCGTAGATGGATTCTGGATGGACCAGACAGAGGTGACCAACTCCATGTACCGCCAGTTCGTGGAGTGGGTGCGCGACAGCATCGTGCGCGAACGTCTGGCCGACCCCTCCTATGGTGGCGACGAGACCTACAAGATTGAGGTCGATCGCAATGGCGACCCCATCAAGCCCCACCTCAACTGGACCAAACCCATACCCTGGCGCAAGCCCAACGAGGATCAGGAGCGTGCTCTGGAGAGCGTCTATCGCTTCCATGAGATCGATGGCACCAAGATGCTGGATGCCAGTCAGATGAACTATCGCTATGAGGTCTTTGACTACGAGAAGGCCGCCCTGCGTAAGTACCGCCTCAACCCCGCTGAGCGCGACCTCAACACCGACCACGTCATCAATCCCGACGAGGTCGTGATGATCAGCAAGGACACGGCCTACGTGAACGACGAAGGCCAGATAGTACGTGAGACCATCACGCGCCCTCTCTCCTCTATGTATGACTTCCTTAATACCTATATTGTCAATGTCTATCCCGACACGACCTGCTGGGTAAACGACTTCAAGAACGCCTACAACGAGACCTACATGCGCAACTACTGGTCCTCGCCCGCCTATAGCGACTATCCCGTGGTGGGTGTCACCTGGGAGCAGGCACAGGCCTTCTGCGCCTGGCGTACGGAGTTCCTGCTCCGCGGTCTGGGTCCCCAGGCCCGCTACATCCAGCGCTACCGCCTGCCGACCGAGATCGAGTGGGAGTATGCCGCCCGTGGCCGCGAGGGCAATCCCTACCCCTGGGAGTCCGAGGAGGCCAAGAACGACAAGGGTTGCTTCTTTGCCAACTTCAAGCCCGACCAGGGCAACTACACCGAGGACGGCAACCTCATTACCTCTAAGGTGGGCATATATGGTGCTAACAGCAATGGCCTCTTCGATATGGCAGGCAACGTAGCCGAGTGGACCTCCACCGTCTATACCGAGAGTGGCGTCAACTCCATGGCTGACCTCAACCCCGAGCTGCGCTACGATGCAGCCAAGGAGGATCCCTACGCCCTCAAGCGCAAGAGCGTGCGCGGCGGCTCCTGGAAGGACCCACAGTCCCTCATCCGCTCCGCCTGGCGCACATGGGAGTACCAGAACCAGCCTCGCTCCTCCATAGGCTTCCGCTGCGTTCGCTCCAAGGCCAGCAGTACCTCTGCCACCTCCAACACCAAGAAGAAGTAAGCACCATCCCCCAAAGCACTAATCAGGGCCTCTGCGCCCGCACACGTATATACACGTATTTAATATGAAAGCCTTTTTCGTACAGAAACTCATAGCCCGCATGCAGCGCTGGATGGACAGCGTGCCCGGACAGACCTTCCTCAACTACGCCTACAACTGGGGCGCCGCCATCGTTATTCTGGGTACCCTCTTCAAGCTCACCCACTGGGCTGGTGCCAACCTCATGCTCTGCATAGGTATGGGCACGGAGGTATTCGTGTTCTTCATCTCTGCCTTCGACCGTCCCTTTGATAAGACGGGCGAGGCCTCAATTACGGAAGATTTCAACGAAGACTATAACGATAACGAAAACACCAAGACCGCAGTGAGCGGCGGAACCATCGTCAGCGGTGGCACCGTGGTCAGCGGCGGTGGTACTGTAGTTATCGGCGGCCAGAGCAGCACCACTCCCGCTACTCCCGCAGCCAGCAGTCAGAGTCCCGTGGCCGACCAGATTATCAGCGACGCCATCTCGGCCGCTATGCCCGAGGGCAGCGAGGAGGCCGACCGCCTGGCCACCATCATCCGTATGGCCAACGACGAACTCCTGCACCGCGCACAGGCCGTCCTCTCTCCCGACATGGAGGCCGCCTCACAGGAATATATCGAGAAACTCCGCACCCTGACTGACACCCTGCAGAAGGTCGATGAGCAGTCCTCACGCCTGACCCGCGACTCACAGGAGATGGAGAACCTCAACCGCACCCTCATCGGCATCAACAAGATCTACGAGCTCCACTTTGCCTCCATCAGCAAGCAGGTTACCACCATCGAGCAGATCAACGAGCAGACCCGCGAGCTGGCCTCCAAGATCGACGAGGTCAATCAGATTTACGCCCGCATGATGCAGCAGCTCAACATCATGGCCAACCCCGCCGCTGCCATGACTGCTCCAGCCGCTATGACTGCTCCAGCCGCCACTGTGTAAAGCGCTGATCCAGCTTCTCGCATCCTTCATTTCCCATTTTCCATTTTCCATTTTCCATTTTTCATTTACATCCCCGTGTCCGTAAAGAAACGCACCATATCTCCTCGCCAGAAGATGATCAACCTCATGTACGTGGTGTTGATGGCTCTGCTGGCGCTCAACGTCTCCAATGATGTACTCAAGGGCTTCACCCTCGTAGGTGACTCCCTGCTGCGCACCACCGAGAACGCCGAGAAGGAGAACAACGCCATCTACGACGACTTTGCCCTCCAGCTCCAGAAGAACCCCGCCAAGGTACAGGTGTGGTACGACAAGGCAATGGAGGTGCGCAAGGCCTCCGATGAGCTCTACACCTTTGCCGACTCCCTCAAGTGGGCCATTGCCCGCCAGGCTGACGGCAAGAAGGGCGACCCCAACGACCTCCAGAACAAGGAGGACCTCGAGGCTGCCAGCCACGTCATGCTTACCACAGCTCGCGGCAAGGGCCTCCGTCTCTACCGCGAGATCAACAACTACCGTGAGTTCATCACCTCCTACGTAGCAGACCCTCGCCAGCGTGCCATCATCGCCTCCAACCTCTCCACCGAGGTACCTCAGAAGGGGGACAACATCGGCAAGAACTGGCAGGAGTACATGTTCGAGTCCATGCCCTCCATCGCAGCCATCACCATGCTCTCCAAGCTCCAGAGCGACGTGCGTAAGGCTGAGAACGAGGTGCTACACACACTGGTGAGCAACATTGACCTCAAGGACATCCGCGTGAACGAACTCGGCGCCTACTGTCTGCCAGAGATGACGACGCTCTTCCCTGGCGATGAGTTCCGCAGCCGCATCTTCATGGCCGCAGTCGATACCACACAGCGCCCTGAGATATACGTCAATGGTCACAAGATTAGCCCCGAGGGCAACTACAACTTCCGCGTAGGTGCCCCCGGCGAATATACCTTCTCGGGCTACATACAGATGCCCAACGCCGCTGGCGAGATTATCCGCCGCGAGTTCACACAGAAGTACAACGTCATTGCGCCCCCCAGCGGTGCAACCGTGGCAGCCGACCTCATGAACGTGCTCTATGCAGGCTTTGACAACCCCATCAGCGTCAGCGCCTCTGGCATTCCCTCCAACAAGATCAGCGTCACTATGGAGGGCGGCACCCTCACCTCCAAGGGAGATGGCCACTACATCGCACGCCCCGCAGCCGTAGGCAAGGACGTGACCTTCAGCATCACTGGCGTGGTCAACGGCAAGACACAGCCCATGGGCCACATCTCCTTCAAGGTGCGCAAACTACCCGATCCCACACCCTATATGGTTGTGGGCGACGACCACTTCCGTGGTGGACGTCTGGCCAAGGCCTCCATCCTCGGCGTCAAGAACGTAGGTGCCAGCATCGACGATGGTCTGCTCAACATCCCCTTCAAGGTACTTAGCTTCAAGACCGTCTTCTTTGACCGTATGGGCAATGCCGTTCCCAAGCCCTCCAGTGGCCCCAACCTCACCGAGGACCAGCGCAACAGCATCCGCGAGCTGCGCCCCGGTGCGCGCTTCTACGTGTCAGAGGTACACGCCATCGGCCCCGACGGCATAGAGCGCACTCTCTCCGCCGTTATGGAGGTCATCGTCAAGTAACAACAACACCCTATAGCAGGTAAATAACTCCCTATAGATATGAAAACACGCCTCATAACCCTCCTCCTCGGCCTCGCCCTCTGCGGAGCCACCATGCAGACCATGGCACAGCCCGCCATGCGCCGCACTCAGCAGCAGACCTCACAGACGCAGGCCGCCAAGACCACTAGCGTCCGTGAGTTCCCCACAGCGCAGGATATGCCCACCGACGCCTCCTGGCGCCGTGACATCTACCGCTCGCTCGACCTCAACAAGGACGCCAACGCCACCCTCTACTACCCCACCACCCCGCAGGGTGACCGCATGAACCTCTTCACCTATCTCTTCCGCCTCATCCGCATGGGACAGATCAAGGCCTATGAGTACACGCTCGATGGCAATGAGCACTTTGACCAGCGCCACCAGATCAGCCTGCGCAAGATCATGGACACCTACGAGATATACTACGAGGAGGTGGAGACCAAGGATGGCAAGAAGGCTCTGCGCATCAACGATGCCGACCTGCCCTCCGATGCCGTCAAGCTGTACTTTATCAAGGAGAGTGCCTACTATGACCAGCACACCGCCTCCTTCCGTACCAAGGTGACGGCCATCTGCCCCGTGCTCCAGCGTGGTGACAGCGAGTATGGCGGCAGCGAACTCCGCAACCCCATGTTCTGGGTCAACTACGAGGAGGCTGCTCCCTATCTCTCCAAGCTCATGCTCATGGGCTCCAACCTCAACAATGCCGCCATGGTCAGCGCCGACGACTACTTCACCATGAATCGTTACGAGGGCGAGATCTACAAGACGACCAACCTCCAGGACCGCATTCTGGCCAACTACTGCCCCACCGACTCTCTCATGAAGCAGGAGCAGCAGCGAATAGAGAAGGAACTCAACGACTTCCGCCAGCATGTGTGGGGGCACGACAGCATCCCTGCCGACACCACTGCCGTGGTAGCCGACACCCTGGCCCCCGCTCCCGCCAAGGTAGCTACTACCCGTACGGCCCGTACACGTGGCAACGCGGCCAACACTGCATCAGCAACCCAGAAGCGTGCCCGCACCACTACCGTCAAGGCTAGCAGCACCAAGACCAGCACCGCTAAGCCTGCCAAGAGCAGCTCACCCAAGACCAAGTCACCCCGCAGCTCTGGCTCAGCTACCATGAGCGTGCGCAAGCAGAGACACTAAGCCTAGAACACCTAGATTATCTAGCCCATCTATCCCCCAACAAACTAACGACTCAACTAACTACCCTATGGGACTCCTTAACTTCTACAACCTCCCCGTCAATACCCTCGTAGGCGCCGACTGGTCCACCTTCAAGCGCGCTACTGCCAACCGCGAGATAGACGCCAAGTGGCGCACCAAGTTCATGCTCACCAAGGCCGTGTGCCGCATACTCTCCGTCGTAGCCCCCATCCAGAACGCACGCTACCGCCGCCACCTGGCCACCCGTCAGCAGCCCCAGGATCCCCTCTTCATCCTCGGCCACTGGCGTTCGGGCACTACCTTCGTACACAATGTCTTTGCGGCAGACCAGCACTTTGGCTACTGCACCACATATCAGACCGTTTTTCCCCACCTCATGATGTTCGGCCAGCCCTTCTTCAAGAAGGTGATGGAGTGGATCATGCCCGACAAGCGCCCCACCGACGGTCTGGACCTCGCCCCCAACCTGCCCCAGGAGGAGGAGTTCGCCCTCAGCAACATGATGCCTGAGAGCTACTACCACTGGTGGTTCTTCCCCAAGCACGAGGAGGAGTACGCCCGCAAGTACCTCGTCATGGAGGACCTCACCGACGAGGAGCGCAAGGAGTGGGATGAAAACTTCAAGAAGCTTGTCAACGTAGCCCTCTGGAACACCGGCGGCACGCAGTTTCTCTCCAAGAACCCACCCCACACGGGCCGTGTCCGCGACCTACTGCGCCTCTACCCCAATGCCAAGTTCATCTACCTGGTGCGCAACCCCTATACGGTGTTCGAATCTACTCGCGACTTCTACACCAACACCCTCAAGCCCCTCATGCTTCAGCACCGCTCGGTGGAGGAGACAGAGCAGCACATCCTGCGCACCTATATGCAGCTCTTTGAGCGCTATGAGCAGGACAAGGCCCTCATCCCCGAGGGACAGCTCTTTGAGCTCAAGTTCGAGGACTTTGAGGCTGACCCTGTGGGTATGACCGAGCGCATCTACCGCGAGCTGGGTCTCGAGGGCTGGGAGCAGGCCAAGCCTGCCATTGTCCAGTACGTTGGTGCCAAGAAGGGCCACAAGAAGCGTCAGTACAACTACGATCCCCGCACCATAGAGCTCGTGGAGAGCCACTGGATGAAGGCTATTGAGCATTGGGGGTATAAGGCCTCTCCCCGTCAGAGCTGACTGCGTCACTCTGCCACCCCTCCCCTATTAGGGAGGGGGATTATACCCCTATCCAGTCATACGCCTAACTGTTAATCCGTATATTCCACTCTACCTGCAATGTTTTTCCCTATTCCGACCTTTAGCAGTATATCCCCCTCCCTAATAGGGGAGGGGTGGCGAAGTGCCGTAGGCAGCTTCGACGGGGAGAGGCTTTGTAGGCAGTTTCGACGGAGAGAGGCTCTGTGGACTCTCCGCTCCCTCTTTCTTATTTCTTATTTCTTATTTCTTAATTTAAGCCTGTGCGCCCAGCAGCGCAAGGTGCAGTACAAGCCCTACATAGATGAGCGCCGATGGCACTATGGGTTCAATGTGGGTGTGCACGACCAGTGGATCAACCTGCAGAACAACGGCTACCAGGACCCCACCACGGGGGCACAGTGGTCGGCCAAGAACAACCAGATGGGTTGGGGCTTCACCGTGGGTGTGCTGGGCGAGCTCAAGCTGCACCGCTATGTGGGACTGCGTATCAATCCCAGCCTGCATTTTGGCTCCAAGGGCATCCTCTTTATGAACCAGGCTACGGGACTACACGAGAGCCAGGAGATGCGCTCTACGTACGTGGGAGTGCCCGTTGATCTCAAGCTGAGTGCGCCCCGCTTCAACAACTACCGTCCTTACTTCCTGGTGGGTGTAGCGCCCATGTACGACGTTACCTCGACCAAGCATACCAATCTGCGCGCCAAGCCCATGAACGTCTTCGTGGAGATGGGCGGTGGCTGCGACCTCTACATGCCCTTCTTCAAGTTTATCCCCGAGCTCAAGTTCTGCCTCGGGCTGGGCAACATTCTCGACCGCAAGCGTCCGGACATCACCGACCCCACACAGACCATCTACACGCAGAGCATTGAGCGTGCCTCGGTCGGCATGGTGGTCCTGTCCTTCTACTTTGAGTAAGTTTCCACCGACTCTGCTAATAGTCTGTACACTATAGGGCTTTCATTCCAACCATGCGGATAGTCACGTTTTAGAGTTTACGAACGACTAGACTATACACTACGAACGACCAGACTATACACTACGGACGACTAGTCTATACACAACGAACAGCTAGTCTATACACCACGATCGAAGTCAAGAAGGACACTGACTTTA
This sequence comes from Bacteroidaceae bacterium, assembly GCA_024400995.1. GTDB lineage: Bacteria > Bacteroidota > Bacteroidia > Bacteroidales > Bacteroidaceae > Alloprevotella. Next base: position 62 of record JAKSLU010000039.1, on the reverse strand, counting down.
GGAAGATAAAAGAGGGTGTGTCAAAATGCTGGCACACCCTCTTTTTATAAACGAAGCCCCGA
>JAKSLU010000038.1 GCA_024400995.1 Bacteroidaceae bacterium | reverse complement strand
CGTGAAAGTAGGAGATAAACGCCTACGATTAGCGTTTACCTCCTACTCGATTGTGGAGTACCTACCTATTCGTGTACCCAATTTGTTGAGGTTGAGCAGACTACTCGGCCATTAAATCGGCAAAGATGTCGTCGCTCACAAATAGTCCCTTGTCCGTAAGTCGCAGCACAGTTTCCCCTTCGGCCAGCGTGAGTCGGCCTGCTGCGAGATGAGGTTCTGCCATGTGCAGCAGATATTTGCGTCGGTCGTCGGATACAAGTGAGAGTTGTAGTCCCTTTGCCGTGCGAAGTCGAGTAAATATGAGCTCGTCATAGCGTTCATCTTCTGATAAATGTTCATGCGTGTGAGGGACATCCCCCTTGGCATTGATGTAGCTTTGGAGGTTGGGAGTATTTTGGCGTCGGGTGCAGTGACCATCATAGCCGTGAGCGCCAGGGCCAAGTCCGATATATGGTGTTCCGTCCCAGTAGCTGGAGTTGTGGCGTGATGAGTAGCCAGGGCGGGCAAAGTTGCTGATTTCGTAGTGCTCAAATCCGGCCTCTTGCAGTCTGTGACGCAAAAGGTTGTACATTGCTATGGTAATTTCCTCATCAGTTTCTGATATGAGACCAGCCTGCAGTTGTCGGTGGAGTAGGGTACCTTCTTCGATAGAGAGCGCATAGCTACTAATGTGGGTCACAGGCAAACCTATTGCTTTGTTCACGCTGTTGGCAAAAGTCTGCAATGTTTGTCCTGGCAGACCATACATGAGGTCAATAGATATGTTACTTATGCCCGCAGCCTTGATCATTTGTACGGCATAGACAGCTTGCTGTGCCGTGTGGCGTCGATTGATGCTGCGCAACTCTGTTTCGTCAAAGGATTGGACTCCCATGCTCACACGGTTAACTCCGTTATGATACAGAATCTCAGTGAGTTGGGTGGTAATATCGTCGGGGTTAACCTCTACAGTAATTTCTGCTTCGTCCTTGACATGGAAGTGCTTACGTACAGCCGAAAGCAGTTGAGATAGTCTTTCCTCTCCAAGTTGAGATGGTGTACCTCCTCCTATGTACACTGTGCTAATGTCAAAATGTTCACGTAGGCTCATCTCGTGACAGAGTGCGGAGACGTACCTGTCCATGAGATTGTACGAGGTTGTGCTGTAGAAGCTACAGTAGGCACAACGTGTTTTGCAGAAAGGTATATGTATGTAGAGGGCTTGGGCCATGGTGGGGAATGTCAAGTGGGGGTTCTAACCAAAAAATAAAAGGCTGCGGTCACACCTGATGTGCTGCCGCAGCCTACTGTTGTCTTTTTCGTTGGACGGGTGCTTACTTCAGAGTGACGGTGATGTCCTTCTCTGCTTCAGCGGTAGCAATCTTGTCCTCGCGGAGGAGCCAGCCGAGACCGAGATAGAGCTCCTTGTCGCTCTTAATCTTTGCGGCCTTCTTGAGGTCCTTGCCAGTTAGAGTGCCCTGCTCGTTGAGAGCAACCCAAATAGCTCCAGCGAATTCGCCTGCCTTACTTGTCAGCATAGTCGTTCTGTTTAGTTGTTGTTAATAATGTTTTTTTACCTTATTTAACAGCAATCTCTCGATTGCATGCACAAAATTACATTTTATTAGTAAGTTGTGTTGCATTATATTTTAAGAAATCGCATTTTTCGTACATTGTTCGCTACTTTTTGTCAAGGCAATGTTGCAAGAATCGCGATAAATGCGTAACTTTGCAGCGTTAAACTTTAAACTTTACTTTAACCTTTACTATTTGCATAATCATTAAACCTTAAACCATAGTAATGTACACAGTTGACGAACTTAACGACCGTTTGATTGATCTTTCTTTCAGCGAAGATATAGGTGACGGTGATCACACCACTCTTTGTAGTATTCCCGCCGACGCAGTGGGTGCCCAAAAACTTCTGGTCAAGGAGGAAGGCATCTTGGCAGGTGTGCGCGTAGCCCGCGAGGTGTTCCACCGCTTTGACCCCGAACTCCATATTGAGGAGTTCATTCAGGATGGAGCCCATGTAAAACCTGGCGACATCGTGATGATAGTCCGTGGCCGCGTACGCTCATTGCTGCAGACCGAGCGACTGATGCTCAACATTGTGCAGCGTATGAGCGGCATAGCCACTATGACCCACAAGTACCAGCAGGCTCTCATAGACGCTGGCACCAAGACCCGCGTGCTTGACACCCGCAAGACCACTCCCGGAATGCGTATGCTGGAGAAGGAAGCTGTCAAGATCGGCGGCGGCACAAACCACCGTATCGGTCTCTTTGACATGATTCTGCTCAAGGACAACCACGTAGATTTCTGCGGCGGCATCCACAATGCCATTACCCGTGCTAAGGCCTACTGCCGAGAGTGTGGCAAGGACCTGAAGATCGAGATAGAGGTGCGCAACTTCCAGGAACTAGAGGAGGCTCTGCAGGAGCACCCCGACCGCATCATGTTCGACAACTTCACCCCCGAGGACACCGCCCGAGCCGTGCAGATGGTTGCCGGTCAGTGCGAGACGGAGTCCAGCGGCGGCATCACGTTCGACACTATGATTCCCTACGCCAAGGCTGGCGTAGATTTCATCTCTTTTGGTGCCCTGACCCATAGCGTCAAGGGCTTGGATTTAAGTTTTAAAGCCTGCTAACGATATGAAGAAGTATTTCCTATTTTCCTTTTTTTATCTGACATTTACCACTGCTATCGCTTGCACCAACTTCCTGGTGGGCAAGAAGGCCTCCACCGACGGCAGCACCTTTATCACCTACAACCAGGACTCCTACGGCATGTACGGGCACCTCGTGTTCTTCCCCGCCGCCGACCATCCTGCAGGAGCAGTGCGCAAGATCTATGACGGCGACACCAACCACTACTATGGAGACATCCCCGAGGTGGCACACACCTATCAGGTCATAGGCTATATCAACGAGCATCAGCTCTCCATCATGGAGACCACCTTTGGTGGCCGCGAGGAGTTGTGTGACACGCTGACGGGCAAGATTGACTATGTCAGCCTCATGCACCTCGCTCTGCAGCGTGCTAGGACTGCCCGCGAGGCAATCCGCGTGATGACCGACCTCGTGGCACAGCACGGCTATGCCTCTGAGGGTGAGAGTTTCAGCATCGCCGACCCCAACGAGATATGGGTCCTGGAGATGATCGGCAAGGGACCCGGCCGCAAGGGCGCCGTGTGGGTAGCCCAGCGCATCCCCGACGATGCCATCTGCTGCCATGCCAACCAGAGCCGCATCCACCGTTTCAACCTTAAGGACAAGGAAAATGTGATGTATGCCAAGGATGTCATTACCTTTGCTCGCGAACGAGGCTTTTTCTCTGGCAAGGACGCAGAGTTCTCCTTCAGCCAGGCCTACGCTCCTGCCGACTTCAGCAGCCAGCGCTACTGCGATGCGCGTGCATGGAGCTTCTACAATAAGTGGGTGGACGGCATGGAGCGTTATCTCCCCTTTGTCGATGGACTCCACTGTCAGGAGAACCCAGAGGTGATGCCCCTGTGGTTCGTTCCTCGTCAAAAGCTCTCCCTGCACGACGTGATGATGTCCATGCGCGACCACTACGAAGGCACCCCCTTTGACACTCAGAAGGATCTGGGGATGGGTCCTTGGGAGATGCCCTACCGTCCCTCGCCACTCACCTTTGAGGGCTCCGATGGTCAGAAGTACTTCAACGAGCGCCCCATATCTACTCAGCAGACAGCGATGACCTTCATCGCGCAGATACGCGGTGCGCTACCCAATGCTGTAGGCGGTGTCCTCTGGGTGGGCAACGACGATCCCAATATGTGCGCCTACACCCCCATGTACTGCCAGAGCACCCGTGTGCCGGAGTGCTACGCCGTAGGCACGGCAGATGATGTCACCTTCTCGTGGAAGTCCGCCTTCTGGGTAGAAAACTGGGTGGCTAATATGGTGTATCCTCGCTACTCCGTGCTTTTCCCCGAACTTGAGAAGACCCGCGACACTGTGGAGGCCAACCTGCTCGGTCAGCAGTCAGAGGTAGAGCAGCAGGCCATCATCCTCTGCAGTCAGGGCTACCACGAGCAGGCAGTTGAGTATCTCACTAACTATAGCACCTGCTCCGCTCAGAGTATGCTCGCTAGTTGGCAGCGTCTTGGCGAAAAGATCATCGTGAAGTTCAACGATATGGTCGTGAAGAAGGAGAATGAGGATGGTAGCTACACGAAGACAAAGGATGGTCTTGCCGTCGCCCCCACTCGTCCAGGCTATCCTATGGAGTATCGCAAGCGTATCATCGAGCAGACTGGCAAGCGTTATCTTGTGCCCACCACAAAATGAAACGTACAAAGACCGAGAGTATCACAGACCTCCTAGGGGCGTTCCTTCGCAACAATGGGTTGGAGACACCACTGGCGGAGTATCGTCTCGTCAAGGCATGGCCAGATGTCATCCAGGCCTCATTCCCGCCAGGCGTGAGCCAGCGGGTTATGCAGGCTACTACCGATGTGCATATCTCTAGTCAGACGCTCCATGTCAGTCTCTCCTCTCCGCCTCTACGTCAGCACCTGCGCATGATGCCTCCTACGCTCATCGGGGCTCTCAACGCTTCGGCAGGTATGAATGTTATAACAGCCATTGCTTTCCACTAAGCAATGGCTGTTATCTTACTTTATTAGGAATGGAACGAGGGTGAGATGGGAGTAGTTTTTCTAGTGTATAGACTAACATTTCCTAGTGTATAGGCTAGTATTTCCTAGTGTATAGTCTAGTGAATCCTACTATGGGGTGGGATAGTAAGGTGCTGATAATCAGTTTTACCGCAGTTCCCAAATAGACTGTTTGCGAGTGTCTGCTTCAATAATGTCGCCACCCTCGGTAGTTCCACCGTTGCCAACGCCCTCAAGTCCATTGCTGCCTGATGCGGTAATCATCATTTTTGTCAAGAAAAGCAGATTGAAGGGCCAGTAAAGTCCTGTGGGCGTTGCAATTTTGCGGTATTTTTCGCTCCCTGGCTTGCGTATGTAATATATAATGTGTAACTTTGCAGGCTGAATTCAGAAACCCACCTATGCGACGTAACCAACCCGCTTTTACTCAGTTTACTGTCAAGCAGGAGACAACCCTGCTGCCCTTTATACAAGAAGCCCTCGATGGCATCTCCCGATCCAAGGCTAAGGCTATCCTACAGGGTGGTGGCTGTCGTGTCGGGCGCACCGTTATCACCCAGCACGACTATGTCTTGCATGTGGGTGACCGTGTGGAGATAAGCAAACATAAGCAGGGGGCTACGCTCCAGAGCAAGTTCCTCCGACTTGTATATGAGGACCCCCAAATCATCGTGGTGGAAAAGGCTATCGGCATCCTCTCGATGGCGAGTGCTCACCACCAGTTCTGCGTCAAGACCATTCTGGACAACTACCTCCGCCAGAGTCACCAGCGTTGCACGGCCCATGTCGTGCATAGACTGGACCGCGACACTTCGGGACTATTGGTTTATGCCAAGACGATGGAGGCTGAGCAGATACTCGAGAACAACTGGCACGATATCGTCAGGGATCGTCGCTATGTGGCGCTCGTCAGTGGGCGCATGGAGGAGCAGGAGGGCACGGTGCGCTCATGGCTGAAGGACAACAAGCAGTACTTTACCTATTCCTCGCCCGTTGACAATGGTGGCAAACTGGCCATCACTCACTATCGCACGCTGGAGGTGGGTGAGCGTCACTCGCTCGTGGAACTCAAGCTGGAAACAGGCCGCAAGAATCAGATACGTGTGCACATGTCAGACCTGCGTCACCCCGTGTGTGGCGACATAAAGTACGGCAATGGCGATGACCCTATCGGTCGATTGGCTCTCCATGCATTCCGTCTGCATTTTTATCATCCTATCACGGGCGAACTACTCAGGTTTGAGACGCCAATACCTAGCAACTTTAGAGTAAATACAAACAAGAAATAATAAATAGAAAATAAGAATGAGCAAGAAAATCATACTGACGGGTGATCGCCCCACGGGTCGCCTGCATATCGGTCACTATGTCGGGAGTCTGCGCCGCCGCGTGGAACTCCAGAACGAGGGGGACTATGAGAGGATGTACGTCTTCATAGCTGACGCACAGGCCCTCACGGACAACATTGACAATCCCGAAAAGGTGCGCCAGAACGTCATTGAGGTGGCACTTGACTATCTCTCGGCTGGCCTGGATCCTGAGAAGGTGACTATCTTTGTGCAAAGCCAGATACCTGAACTGGCTGAACTGAGCTTCTACTTTATGGATCTCGTGAGCGTGAGTCGCTTGCAACGCAATCCGACCGTCAAGACGGAGATACAGATGCGCGGTTTTGCAGGTGAGAGCATTCCTGTGGGTTTCTTCACTTATCCTATTAGCCAGGCGGCTGACATTACACTTTTCAAGGCGACTACCGTCCCCGCTGGTGAGGACCAGAAGCCCATGATCGAACAGGCCAACGAAATCGTTCGCCGCTTTAACCATATCTATGGTGAGACTCTAGTGGAATCTACAGTCATGCTCCCCACCAATGCAGTTTGCTGCCGACTCCCGGGTACTGATGGCAAGGCTAAGATGAGCAAGAGCCTGGGCAACTGCATATACCTCTCTGACTCGGCCAAGGAACTCAAGAAGAAGGTGAATAGCATGTTCACTGACCCTCTGCACCTGAATATTGAGGATCCTGGCCACCTGCAGGGAACCTATACCGATGCCGATGGCAATGAGCACGAATACCAGAATACGGTGTTCATTTATCTGGATGCCTTTGCAACGGATGAAGACTTTGCACAGTTCCTGCCGGAATACAAGAACCTCGACGAACTAAAGGCTCACTACATGCGTGGCGGACTGGGCGATGGTACCTGCAAGAAGTTCCTTTACAACGTACTGAACTCTCGCCTCGAGCCCATCCGCAACCGACGTGCAGAGTTGGAGAAGGACATCCCCGCTATCTATGAGATGCTACGCAAGGGATGCGAGGAGGCACGAAAGGTGGCTCAGCAAACGATGGAGGAAGTGCGCCGGGCTATGAAAATTAACTACTTTGACGATCAGGCGCTCATCGCAGAACAAGCTAAACGCTTTCAGAGCGGTAAATAATAGATAAATAATAGAACAACTCCGAGTGGTATCTGCCACTCGGAGTTGTTTTAGTACCTTGCTATATCTCATAGTCGAGGCATGAGCGTTGTATGGTATATGGTCGTACGCGCTCGTTGGCTATCTGCAGATGGGAAGGGTGGGTGGCGTAGTGCCTGAGCGCATCCTCGTTGGCGAAGGTGGAGTCAAGCATCAAGTCGGCATTGGAGGATGCCAGACGGCCGTCTATCTGTACTGTAATGTCAATGACGCCCTCTATTTCGGAGGCAAGACCTTCTAATCCCTGTTTGATATCCGACTTTATGCTGACGCGCTGCTCATCGGTGAGCTCGGGATTGAGGGTCCAAAGTATAATGTGTTTTACCATATGGATATTGTTTAGCTAAAAGAGAGGACTGGTCACGGGGACAAGTCCTCTCTTTGTGTTAGATGTTACTGAGTTCTGTGTGTATCTCGATGGCCCTACTGCATGGAGCCGCCGACAATGTCGAGTAGCTCTGCGGTGATGGCATACTGACGCTGCTTGTTGTACTGTAGGTTCAGGCCACGAAGGAGTTCGTCGGCATTATCGGTAGCGGTCTGCATGGCCACCATGCGGGCAGCGTGCTCCGAGGCGTTGCTGTCCAACAGGGCGGTATATATCATGAGATTGACGTAGCGAGGGATGAGCGCGTGGAGCACGGTCTGCATGTCGGGCTCTACGATGTAGTTATCGTTGAGGCGTGCCACATGCTCCTTCTGTTGCTCTTTAGACTGGCGCTCAAGTTCCTTCTCGCGCATGTAGGCGATGGTCTGCTCAGTAGCTACGTTAATCTCAAGGTCACGCTCGTGGTCGTAGTCCATAGCCTGCTCGATGTCGATAGGCATCAGGCGCTTGCACTGCAGGATCTGGGAGCCAGCACTCTTGAAGTGATGGTAGATAAGTTTTACTTCATCCACCTCGCCCTCAACGAATTGACGACCCAGTGTGCGACCAATCTCCTGACACTCTGCAGCATTAGGTTTGTCGGCGAGCGCCTGGAAGTTGCCACCTGAGGGGAGACCGAGCTTGGTCACCTTTTCGCCGACCTTGCGGCCTACAGGATAGATGGTCACCTCGATACCCCGGCTCTGATACTGATGCACCTCGCGCTCCATCATCTTGAGGACGTTGGCATTGAAACCACCGCACAGGGAGGAGTTGCTGGCAAACACGATGAGTGCTGCACGCCGTACCTCGCGAGCTTGGGTGATGCTGCTCTGCGCCTCCACATCGCTGGCCAGGAAGGTCTTGAGAATCTTCTCCAACATACCTTCGTAGGGGAGCATGTTCTCAATCATCACCTGGGCGTGATGGAGTTTGCTGCTGGCCACCATCTTCATAGCGCTCGTAATCTTGCGGGTGCTCTGAACGCTGGCTATGCGGCCTTTAATCTCTTTGAGAGAGGACATAATCGTTAAACGTTAAACATTAAACATTAAACGTTAAACATTACTTATACTGTCCGGCCACGTTCTCCATGACGGTGCGAACGGTAGCAATGAGTGTATCATCAATCTTGCCCTCGCCGAGCTGGTCGAGCACGTCTTGATGCTGGGTGCGCATCATATTGAGGAAGGCGTCCTGGCACTCACGCACCTTGTCGAGGGGTACGGGAGCGAGGAGACCATTGGTGCCGCAATAGAGGATGGCTACCTGCTCGCCTACAGGCATGGGGCTATACTGAGCCTGGATGAGGAGCTGGTTGTTCTTACGACCACGGTCAAGAGTCATGGCCGTCACAGCGTCCATATCACTAGAGAACTTAGAGAAGGCCTCCAGCTCGCGGTACTGTGCCTGGTCAATCTTCAGCGTACCAGCCACCTTCTTCATACTCTTGACCTGTGCACTACCACCTACACGGCTCACGGAGATACCTACGTTGATGGCAGGACGGAAACCCTGATTGAAGAGGTCGCTCTCCAGATAGATCTGACCATCGGTGATGGAAATCACATTGGTGGGAATATAGGCGGATACGTCGCCAGCCTGTGTCTCGATGATAGGCAGAGCGGTGAGAGAACCACCACCCTTGACATGCCCCTTGAGGCAGGCGGGGAGGTCGTTCATCTGTTCGGCCACCTCCTGCTGCTCATTAATCTTGGCGGCACGCTCGAGGAGGCGTGAGTGGAGGTAGAATACATCACCAGGATAGGCCTCACGACCAGAGGGGCGGCGCAGAATGAGGGATACCTCACGATAGGCCACAGCCTGCTTGGAGAGGTCATCATATACTACGAGGGCGTGCTCACCGCGATCGCGGAAGTACTCGCCGATGGCGGCACCTGCGAAGGGGGCGTAGTACTGCATGGCAGCAGGATCGGAGGCCGTGGCGGCTACGATGATGGTGTAGGGCATAGCACCGCGCTCCTTGAGGTTCTGCACAAGGGCTGCTATGGTGCTGGCCTTCTGACCGATAGCTACGTAGATGCAATATACGGGCTTGCCTGCCTCGTAGAAAGATTTCTGGTTGATGATGGTGTCGATGGCAATGGCGGTCTTACCTGTCTGACGGTCGCCGATGATGAGCTCACGCTGGCCACGACCGATAGGAATCATAGAGTCCACAGCCTTGAGACCAGTCTGCAGAGGCTGCTTTACGGGCTGACGATAGATAACGCCGGGAGCCTTGCGGTCGAGAGGCATTTCGAAGGACTCTGTGAGGTCAATCTCACCGAGGCCGTCTATAGCCTGACCGATGGGATTGATGACGCGACCGAGCATATTGTCGTTGACGCGGATGGAGGCAATGCGCTTGGTGCGCTTTACCTTCATACCTTCCTTGATGCCGCTTGTGCTGCCCAGGAGTACGCAACCTACGTTGTTCTCCTCGAGGTTCATCACAATGGCCATGGTACCATTCTCGAACTCAAGGAGTTCGTTGGCTTCAGCATTATTTAGACCATAGATACGCGCCACGCCGTCGTTGACGGTGAGCACGGTACCTACCTCGTCAAAATCCTGCTGAGCGTCAAGACCCTGAAGCTGCTGGAGAAGGATATCTGATACTTCGCTTGGTTTTATCTTGTCCATTATTTCTTTAATTCTTTAAGGATAGAGCGCAGCTGCGAGTGCACACTGGCATCTAATCTATAAGTGTCATATTCGAGGATGAAGCCGCCGATGATGTCGGGATCTACCTCGGTGAGGAACTCAACCGTCCCCCCTGTGCGCTGTTCCACCATCTGGCGCATCTTCGCCTCGGTGTCAGCCGTCACGGGAGAGGCTGTGACAAGCCGTCCATGGGTGATGTTCTTCTGCTTGCGATAGAGTGTGATGTAGGACGATGCGATGAGCTGCATGACCTCTTCGCGACCTTCCTGAAGTACGAGATCTATGAAGCGCAGTGTGAGCTCAGAGGCTTCGGTGCCTGCGGCAGCGGCCAGGAGCTTGCGCTTAGACTCAGCGGGAAGCATCGGATTGTCGATGGTCTTGCGTAGGCGTGGCAGTTCTGCATATGCATGTGCTATGGTCAGCATATCACCATAGACCTGCTCTTCGCATTTCGTCTGCACGGCACTCTTCAGGAGGGCGCGCGCATAGCGAACCGATATTACGCCTAAATCCATGCTCTACTTATTTAGTGTTAGAAGAAACTTCATCCAGCAACTTGTCCACATACTCCATCTGAGCGGCATCGTTGGAGAGCTCACGACGCAGCACCTTCTCGGCTACGCTGACGCTGAGGCGAGCCACTTCGCCGCGAATCTCCTGGAGGGCGGCTTGCTTCTCGCTTTCAATCTGCGCCTTAGCCTCGGCAATGATCCGTGCGCTCTGCTCACGAGCTGTCTCCTCAGCCTTGGCAACCATCTGGTCGCGGGCTGCGGCGGCATCCTTGACGATCTGAGCACTCTGCTCACGGGCATCGCGCAGGAGCTGTTCGCTCTCGCTCTGGATATGGGCCAGCTTCTCGTTGGCTTCGTGAGCCTTGCGCAGGCTCTCGTCGATGTAGGCTTTGCGCTCCTCCACCATATTGATGATGGCGGGGAAACCAAACTTGGCCAGTACGACGAATACCACCAAGAATGCCAGCAGCATCCAGAAGAGAAGTCCCAGGTCTGGAGTGAGTATAGCGGGCAAACTATTGAAATCCATGTTTGTTGCTAAGTTGAAAATAAAAAATAATCTCTTATTTCTTACTTTTTACTTCTTATTTGATAAGGAATGCGCATGCTACTACTGCGAACAGGGCAACACCCTCTACAAAGGCTGCGGAAAGAAGCATGGAGGTGAAGATCTTACCATTGGCTTCGGGCTGACGAGCGATGGCGTCCATAGCGTTGCCACCAATCTTGCCGATACCGAGACCTGCACCGATAGTAGCCATACCTGCGCCGAGAGCGCAACCAAACTGAGCGAGACCTTCTGCTGCTAATAAAGTAATCATAGTTGTAATAAGTTTTTAGTTGTTAATATTATTTTTTGAGTTTTTGAGTTCTTAAGTATTTGAGTTTTTAAAGGTATGAGGGGATTATTCCTCATGTTCCTCACGCTGGGCAAGGCCTATGAATACAGCGGAGAGGAGCGTGAAGACGTAGGCCTGGATGAAGGCTACGAGCGTCTCCACGGTGTACATGAACAGGAGCATGATGCCGCTGAAGAGTCCCAATCCCGTGGCCATACCCACTCCCATCGTGGCACCCAGCAGGATGATGCAGGTGAAAGACAGGAGGATGGCGTGGCCGGCCATCATGTTGGCAAAGAGACGGACCATCAAGGCGAAAGGCTTGGTTATCACACCGATAACCTCAACAACGACCAAGAGGGGCCAGATGTAGAGAGGCTTGGGGAGGAGTACTTCCTGCCAATAGTGCTTGTTGCCAAACAGGTTGATTGCGACCATGGTGCAGATAGCCAGGAGGAAGGTTACGTTGATATTACCTGTCACATTGCCGCTGAAGGGGATAAGTCCTACCAGATTGGTGAAGAAGATGAAGTAGAATACAGTGAGCAGGTATTTGGAGAAACGTTTATAAGCGTGCTCGCCCACGTTGGCCTTGATGACATCATCGTGGATCATCATGGTGAGCATCTCCATCACACCTACAAAGCCGCTGGGGGCATCGCTCTTCTCGTCGTGCTGCTTATACCAGCGGGCGGTCGTGAGGAATACGCCCATCATGAGCAGCACGACTATCCATATCTGGCAGGCGGACTTGGTGAGACTCAGGTCGATAGGGCGTACGGCGGTACCATCGGGCATCTGCTCGTAAATCTTGCCGTGAGCCTCCTCGTTGAGGAAGAATCCCTCGGGCAGCGACACCTCATGGTGGTGCATGACACCCATCTGGAAGAACCACTCACCTGTGCGCTCACTGCGGATGATGACAGGCAGGGGAAGACTATAGTGCTCGCCTTCGTAGGAGAAGAAGTGCCACTCATAGGAGTCGGCGAGGTGCTCCATCACCAGTTCGGGGATGTTGATGCCACGTTCCTCTTGTGCCTCAACCTCCTGTCCCTCGGCAAAGGTACCGAGCGGAAGAAGAAGTGCGAAGACGAGTAGTATGTATTTGAAACGATTCATAGTAGTTTATTGGAAATATGCGAGAAAAAGACAGTGTGGAATCCTACATTAATAATATAAAAGAGGAAAAGCGTGAGGGCGTAGGGCGCCATAGCCTCGCGACCCACCTGTATGTAGCAAGCTCCCATCACAGCCAGCATACCAAGGAAACGGATGCCAGAGGCTGCGGTGAAGAACTGCGTCATATAGTCGGGGTGACGCTTGGTGACGTAAGCCCAGATAAAGCCTATCACGATGTTGATGGCACAGCAGAATATCAGGCTTATAATGCCTGCCGATACTACAGCCGCGGCACTTGTGCCTTCTGTCACCGTGAGTGCGTAGGCATAGGTGCAGAGCATAAGGATAGCGTTGAGCACGCCGCCCATTGCCTCGAAGAGCATCAGCATTCTGTTGACCAGTTTTTCCATAATTATACTTCCACGCAGAGATTTACCACATTTTGCTTAACCAGCACAAAGCCGCCGAGCACATCAAGTTGCTCTGTTCCATTGGGTGTGGTGTATGCCACCTTGCCTTTTTCCAGCGACGAGATGATAGGTGCGTGATGGTCGAGGATCTCGAAGCTGCCGTTGGTGCCAGGCACTACGACACTTACGACCTCGCCATCATACACGGTCTTCTCGGGGGATACTATCTTGAGACGTAACATTAAACATTCAGCATTAAACGTTAAACCATTACGCCTGTGCCTGAGCCATGAGCTTCTTACCCTTCTCAATGGCCTGTTCGATAGTGCCTACGTTGAGGAAAGCCTGCTCGGGGAGTTCATCGAGTTCGCCGTCGAGAATCATGTTGAAGCCCTTGATGGTGTCCTCGATGCTTACCATCACGCCAGGAACGCCAGTGAACTGCTCTGCCACAGTGAAGGGCTGAGAGAGGAAGCGCTGCACGCGGCGGGCGCGGTTTACGGTGAGCTTGTCCTCATCGGAGAGCTCGTCCATACCGAGGATGGCAATGATATCCTGTAGTTCCTGGTACTTCTGCAGAATCTGCTTCACACGCTGGGCGCAGTCGTAGTGAGCCTGACCTACCACGTTGGGATCGAGAATACGACTGGTAGAACCGAGGGGATCCACAGCGGGGTAGATACCAAGCTGAGCGATGTTACGGCTGAGCTCTGTGGTGGCATCGAGGTGGGTAAAGGTCGTTGCAGGAGCAGGGTCGGTCAAGTCGTCGGCGGGCACATACACGGCCTGTACGGAGGTGATAGAACCCGTTTTGGTGGAGGTGATACGTTCCTGCATGGTGCCCATCTCTGAGGCGAGGGTAGGCTGATAACCTACGGCAGATGGCATACGACCCAGCAGAGCGGACACCTCGGAACCGGCCTGAGTGAAACGGAAAATGTTGTCAATAAAGAAGAGGATGTCACCACCCTGATCGCGGAACTCCTCTGCTACAGTCAGACCGGAGAGAGCTACAGAGGCACGGGCACCGGGAGGCTCGTTCATCTGACCATACACAAGGGTAGCCTGACTCTTCTTGAGCTCTTCGGGATCAACGAGGGAGAGGTCCCACTTGCCTTCTTCCATGGCCTCCTGGAACTTCTTGCCGTACTTAATAACGCCTGACTCAATCATCTCGCGGATAAGGTCGTTACCCTCGCGAGTACGCTCACCTACACCGGCAAATACGGAGTAGCCGTTGTGACCCTTGGCGATGTTGTTGATAAGCTCCATGATGAGCACGGTCTTACCTACACCGGCACCACCGAAGAGGCCAATCTTACCACCCTTGAGGTAGGGCTCCAAGAGGTCAATCACCTTGATGCCCGTAGCAAGCATTTCCTTCTTGGTGGAGAGTTCCTCGTACTTAGGAGCCTCGCGGTGGATGGGGTAGGGGTTCTCCTGCTTGTTGAGAGCCTTCATGCCGTCGATAGGGTTGCCGATCACATTGAGCATACGGCCCTTAATCTGCTCGCCAGAGGGCATCACGATAGGTGAGCCGGTGGGGGTTACTTCGAGACCGCGCTGCAGGCCGTCGGTGTTGTCCATAGCCACGGTGCGCACGGTGTCCTCGCCGATGTGCTGCTGTACTTCGATGATAAGGTCGCTGCCGTCAGGACGCTTCACTACGAGAGCATCGTGGATGCGGGGGAGCACCTTTTCGGGGTCCTGACCATTGGTGTCAAAGTACACGTCAATGACAGGACCGATGATTTGGGAGATTTTGCCAGAAATCATATTTCTTATTTGTTATTTTCTATTTGCTTAAATGGAGAGTTCGTCTAGCACCTGAATGAGCTGAGGATCCATGGGCTTGTGTTTGCCGATAGCCTCAATGAAGGGTACATAGACAATCTCGTTGTTGCGAACACCTACCATCACATTGCGCTGTCCCTTGACCAGTGCTTCGATGGCTCCCACGCCCACACGGCTGGCAAACACACGGTCGTGCGCAGAGGGGCTACCGCCGCGCTGGAGGTGGCCCAAGATGGATACACGTACATCGTACTGAGGATATTCCTTCGTTACGCGTTCGGCGTAGTGCATGGCACCGCAGGTGGGGCTTTCGCTCACGATAACGATGCAGGACTTCTTTGACTTGCGGATGCCGCGCTCCATAAAATGTACAAGTTGGTCAGCACCCGTGGAGTCCTCGGGGATAATGGCAGCCTCGGCACCAGCAGCAATAGCGCTGTTCTGTGCAAGGAAGCCAGCGTCGCGACCCATCACTTCGATAAAGAAGATACGCTCATGACTCTGCGCCGTGTCGCGAATCTTATCGACGCACTGCATGATGGTATTGAGCGTAGTATCGTAGCCGATAGTAGTGTCGGTACCATAAAGGTCGTTGTCGATAGTACCAGGCAGACCGATGCAGGGAATGTCGTATTCCTCAGCCAGGAGCATTGCACCCGTCAGGGAGCCGTTACCACCGATAACAACCAGCGCGTCGATACCTTCCTTCTGCAGAGTGTCGTAAGCACGCTTACGGCCTGCAGGAGTAGTGAACTCTTTGCTGCGGGCTGTGCGCAGGATGGTGCCACCTGTCTGTATGATATTACTGACATCCTCGGTCGTAAAGGTCTTTACTTCACCATTCATTAAACCTTCGTAACCGCGATAGATGCCTTTGACCTTGAAGCCATTGCTAATGGCGGCGCGCGTTACAGAACGAATAGCGGCATTCATGCCAGGGGCATCTCCTCCACTGGTCAGAACGCCGATAC